>JANTHE010000001.1 GCA_024762585.1 Sulfuricurvum sp.
TAATCGAGCATGATTTGCATGCGAGCGCAAAGTTATACCAGCAGAAACAGTTTAATCTGCTGCAGCTTTCAAACTTCAAGGCATTGGACCGACGTGTTGTTGTCCGGCATGCTGTCAGGGTATATCCTAAAATCAATACTCTTTTGGCACTGAGTTTTATGGATGGTAAACCATTGGGAGAGGGAACCCTGATGGATATTTCTCTTGGCGGGATTGCCATTTTGGTGAATGAGCCGTTGTCAATAAAAGAAGGTCAGAATATTCAGATGCATTTCAATGCATCCCTGCTGGGGATATCTCAAACTGTGAACGGGACATTGATTTTCATCTCAATGTACAATAAGGGCTATCGTTACCATTTTAAGTTATTGGCAAATACACAGCAAGAAAAAGTGATCGGTGCCTATATCAGTCAGCGAGAAAAAGAGATCATAAAAAGTCTAAGAGAGTATCTGATCTGAAAGAATAGAGACCTATTTCGCGTTAATCCGCTTTTCATCTGTTTGAATGTATTCCAGCAGGGCTTTGGCGTTTTGCGAGTAGCATACCAGCTGTTCTTCATCGACGAAACGGCTGTTTTTTCGCTGCAGTCTCAGGTAGTCTTCATTGTGATAGAAACTAAACAACACTCCGCTGTAGAAGAAGTGGCGTCGTTCGAGCATGGCAATAACTTCGTCAATGTTTTCGATATGGTGCAGATTGATGTCTGCATATACCATTTCGCAGTGCTCTGTATGCATGAGGTCGATCAGTTCATCAAGCGCATCACTGTCAGGAATGGACTCGATGATAATGAAACCGACATTGATACGCTCATTCAGGTGATAAGACAGTGATTGGCGAAACGGGTTTTTGGGGGGTTGTTTTAACATTTCAATGCCGGCGCATCTGTAAACCGATTCAATTTGCGTGCGATGACGTTGCGGCAGGGAGAGATAGCGCGGATGTTTGTCGAAAACAAGAAAGCTCATCATAGCACCGCTGCGCAGTACCGACTTTAGTTGATGTTCAATTTCGGTTTGCGAGGGAACTTCACCAAGGACAATAGCGCTTTCGCACATGCCATGACTCAGATTGGCTTTTTGGCTGTAAGGGTGAAGCATAATAGCCTCGCCAAAAAATGCGTTGAGTTCCAAGACTCTTGCAGTGTCGATAATCGCATCGAACATTCGATTCATGATCCCCATTTTTTTGAATTCCGGATCAACCGCTGCGATAGCAATTTCTGCGATATTTGAACGACGCGATATGATAAGGGCAAAATGCCCGACGACACGCACGCCATACACGGCTACAATAGAGACCACTTCATACTCATGATTTAGACTACGAATTTTGATTGGGTCGTAAAACTGCGTTTTGTAATAAGTGTAGTGATAATTCTTATAAATAAGTCTTGCAATCCCCTCGGCGTCTTCATCTTTAAAACGACGGACGACGAGACGTTTTAAAATCGTCTGTTTGTCTGGCAGCGTTTTACTGGTTTCTCCGGTTTGTACGTCATAATTATTATTGAATGACTGTATGATGCTGAATCGTTTCCCTTTGTTTTCTAGCATCGTGAACCAGAAGCGATCCACCAGGTCGTATATTCTGAAAAATCCTTTCTTGTGAAGCGTGCTGTGATCGACGGCTTCGCTCATAAAAGGAGTGAAATCAAAAGGCAGCCCGCTGTCCTCCACATCGATCTGAAGTTGTCTTGGATAAATAGTGAAGCGAACGGTTACATCCATATTTTCCACTTTTTCATAGGCATGTTCAACCACATTCTCAAGCAGTTGCTCAAGTGCTTCAGAAAGTGCTTCGGGCCGTTGCAGCGGCAATAGCCTGCGCAAGTGGGCGTAAGTATATTTCAATAGATCAAAATGCCTTTTTCCGGTCAGCCGTATTTCAATAAGATCACGCATCACCCATCGCTTCGAGCGCAGCCAGCGCCATGATTTTCATGCCATACTCAAGCGCGTCGTCATCGACGTCGAAACGGGCGTTGTGCTGCGAAACGCAGGTGCCTTTGTCCGGGTTGCAGGTGCCCAGCCGGAAAAAGGCTCCCGGAACTCGTTCGAGGTAGCGTCCGAAATCTTCGCCGCCCATAACCGGATCGAGGAGGTCGATGGTGTTTTCGGGCCCAATAACCGTTTCCGCGGCATGGCGCACAATGTCCACCATAGGGTCATGATTGCAGACCTCGGGCGAACCAAAGCTATAAGTAAACTTGTACGTGGCGTGCATCGATTCGCAGATCCCCTTGAGGGAAACTTCCATCATCTCCGGAATGGCGTGGCGGACATCATGATTGACCGTTCTGACCGTGCCGCACACTTTGACATGGTCGCAGATGACGTTGGCCGCCGTACCGCCTTCGACCGTGCCCAGCGAGATGACGGCCGGGTGCAGCGGGTCGATGCGGCGCGAGACGATGTGGTTGAGCGAGTTGACCGCCATGGACATCACCAAGATGGCGTCGACGCCTTCATGCGGACGCGCTCCGTGCGCGCTTTTGCCGAAGACCTCGATCTCGAACGTATCGGCCGAGGCCAGCATGACGCCGTATTTGTAACCGATCTGACCGGTATTGAGATAGGGGTAGGCGTGCAGCCCGAAGATCGCCTTGACGTTTTCAAGCGCGCCGTGGGCGATCATCTGCGCACTTCCGCCGTCGGTGATCTCTTCGGCGGGCTGGAAAATGAAACGAAGATTTCCATTCAGCTGTTCACGCACGGTGTTGAGCGCCAGTGCGGCGCCGAGCAGTATAGCCGTATGCGAATCATGCCCGCAGGCGTGCATGATGCCGGCTTCTCTGGAGGCATAGGGTGCTTCGGTACGCTCCTGGATGGGCAGGGCGTCGATGTCGGCCCGCAGCGCGACGAACGGAGCCCCTTCTTGTTGTACGAGGTCGGCAATCAGGCCGTAGTTGTCATCGAACGAACGGACATTGAACCCTTCGGCTTCCAAAATCCCCTTGATGAGAAACGAGGTATGTTCCTCTTTTCCCGAAAGTTCCGGATGGGCATGTAGCTCATGCCTTACAATTACGATCCGTTCATTGATTTTGTCAATGGTCTCGAAGAGTGTTGTTTGGAGTGTATCCATGATAATACCCCTTTTTTTTCATTATATTCCTGCGGAATTGAAAGATTGCTGATATCTATGTTTGGCTAAAATGGCGGGAAAATTAGGTATAAAAAGGATGCACATGGAATATATCCAGACCAACAAGGCACCGGCGGCGATCGGGCCGTATTCGCAGGCGGTCAAGGTGAACGGCATGGTCTACACCTCCGGACAGATCGCATTGACGCCTGAAGGTGAGATGCTCGAAAACGATGTCATTGTTCAGACAAAGCAGGTGCTTAAAAACCTGACCGCCGTCCTCGAAGCGGCCGGAAGCGGGCTTGACAAGGTGATAAAAACGACGATATTTTTAGATAGCATGGACGATTTCGCGACCGTCAACGAGCTTTACGCCGAAGCCTTTGGCGACCACAAGCCCGCACGTTCCACCGTGGCGGTCAAGACACTGCCCAAAAACGCGCTGGTCGAGATTGACGCGGTGGCACTTGCAGAGTAGAGCCTTTTTGGCTATAATTCCGCCACTAAAAGAACAGGAACCTCTCTTGAAGACTGAGAGTGTAACCAGAGGGGCGAGGTAAGTCGCCGGCATGCGTGCCCCGCACGCCCCTCCATCCAGACGCTAAAAGGTCTGATCGTACGGATTGTCACGTTAATGATGCGTTGGTTGCGCTCTGAGTCTTTAAGTGAAGATTCTTTTCTAAAATTTTCAAGGATACGCTATGTACGCAATCATCAAAAACGGTGGCAAGCAGTATAAAGTGGAAGAGGGTGATATTCTTCTGCTTGACAAAATGTCGCTTGAGCCGAAAGATACGGTCGAGATCAAAGAGGTCCTCGCTGTCAACGCCGGTGAGCTCAAAACGGGTGCGCCTTTCGTCGAAGGTGCGGTCGTGACGGCTGAAGTCATCAATGAAGGCCGTGAGAAGAAAGTCACGATCTACAAAAAACGTCGTCGTAAAGACAGCAAACTCAAGCGCGGCTTCCGCCGCAGCTTCACTCGTGTTCGCATCACGAAGATCGCAGCGTAAGGGGTAACGAATGGCACATAAGAAAGGTCAAGGTAGTACACAGAATAACCGTGATTCGGCGGGTCGCAGACTCGGTGTGAAAAAGTACGGCGGCGAGAGCGTCAAAGCCGGTAACATCATCATTCGCCAGCGTGGTACCAAAGTCCACCCGGGCCAGAACATCGGTATGGGCAAAGACCATACGCTGTATGCGCTGTGTGACGGTATCGTTCAGTTCGAGCGCAAGGACAAGACCCGCAAGCAGGTCTCCATCGTTCCAGCCGCTTCTTAAAACAATACGCCGTCCGAGCAAAGCCCGGACGGCTGCGCTGACGCTGAGTCCTCCTCGGCGGAGTGCCCACGCGCAGTCAACCGCGCTTGTTTCATCATCTTCGGAATCTCTTCAGTTTATTTGATAGTATACTTTCAGCGAGTGTTGTATTAAGTAAATTGGATGACGCTAAGGATCAAAAGTATGTTTGTCGATCAGATTGAATTGGAATTGTCATCAGGTAAAGGCGGGGCAGGCTGTGTGGCGTTTCGCCGTGAAAAATTCGTGATCAAAGGCGGCCCGAACGGCGGTGACGGCGGTCGGGGCGGTGATGTCTGGTTCCGGGTCGACAACAACACGCATACGCTGGCGCATTTGCACGGCAAGCATAAAATGGGTGCGGAGAACGGCAAGCCGGGCATGGGATCAAACATGACCGGCAAATCGGCGCCGAAGCTTTTCGTTATCGTGCCGCCGGGCACGCAGGTGCTCGATGCCGAAACCGGCGAGCTGCTGATGGACCTGGTGCACGAAGGGCAGGAGAAGAAACTGCTCTCCGGCGGCAAAGGGGGATTGGGCAATACCCATTTTAAATCGTCGACCAATCAGCGTCCGACCTATGCACAGCCGGGCGAAGGGGGAGAGACGCGCAAAGTCCGTCTGGAACTGAAGCTGATTGCCGATGTTGGACTTGTCGGTTTCCCGAATGTCGGCAAATCGACATTGATTTCGACTGTCTCCAACGCCGAACCCGAGATTGCCAATTATGAGTTCACGACGCTGACGCCGAAACTGGGACAGGTCCGCATCAGCGACTATGAATCGTTCGTTATGGCGGATATCCCCGGTATCATCGGGGGTGCGAGCGAAGGACGGGGGCTGGGTCTGCAGTTCCTGCGCCATATCGAACGCACCAAAACGCTGCTGTTCATGATCGACCTGGCGTCGTACATGACCATGACCTATCAGTATGAAACCCTGCGGACGGAACTTGAGAAGTTCAGCGAACCTCTTTCAACGCGTGCATTCGCCATTGCTTTGACCCGTTCTGACGCGCTTGCCAGAGAAGAAGCGGAAGCAAAGATCGAAGAGATGATGGCACTGTTGGGATTGGAACCCTCTTCAAAAAGTCAGTACGGGTTTGACCCGTCGCTGCCGTTTTTTGAGCAGGACCTCGCGGACGAGACGCATGAATTCGACATTGAAAAGCCCTGTTTCATGGCGCCGATCTCTTCGGTAGCGCATGAAAACATCAAGCCGCTTAACTACGCGCTTTATGCTTTGGTGCAAGGGCAGGGGCGTTGAAACGCATAGTCTTGAAGGTTGGCAGTGCCGTATTGACGGAGAACAATCGCATCGCACGCGATCGGATGCAGAGCCTGGTCGATCTTATTGCCAAACTCAAATCGCGCTATGAAGTGATTCTCGTCTCCAGCGGTGCCGTCGCGGCAGGCTACACGGAGCTGAAACTCGACAAACGCGTACTGGCCAACAAGCAGGCGCTGGCCGCCATCGGCCAGCCGCTGCTGCTGCACCGCTACAAAAAGAAGTTTGCCGCATACGGTATTTTACCCGCGCAGATTCTGGTGACGGCGGCGAATTTCAACACCGATTCGCAGGTCGAAAAGGCCCGAAGCACGATCGAAACACTGCTGGAGAACGGGGTGGTGCCGATTATCAACGAGAATGATGCCACTGCCGTCGAAGAGCTGGTGCTGGGTGATAATGATCAGCTCTCCGCATACGCCGCCTATCATCTTGACGCCGATATGCTGGTCATCCTTTCCGATATCGACGCCTATTACGATAAAGATCCCAACTGTCACGACGACGCCTGTGTCCAGCCGGTGGTGCATATGATCGATCCAGTCGAACTTGAACGCGAAGTGACGCCGAACAACAGCTTTGCGACGGGAGGCATCGTCACCAAGCTTAAAGCGGCGAATTTCCTGCTCGAGCGGGGACGCTCCATGTTCCTCGCGAGCGGTTTCGATCTGGGTGACGCCGAAAACTTTCTGCTGCACGACCGTCACAGCGGCGGCACGCTCTTTGTGCCGAAAGAGGACTGAATGAAGATTATCTTTATGGGAACGCCGGACTACGCCTCGCGGATTTTGCAAACACTTCTGGCGCAAGACGATATGGAAGTCATCGCGGTCTATACCCAGCCCGACAAACCGGTCGGACGCAAGAAGACCTTGACACCTCCACCGGTCAAAACAGTAGCGCAAGAGGTGGGGATTCCCGTGCATCAGCCCACATCGCTGCGCGATGAGGAGACGATCCACGCCCTGCAGGCGACAGAGTGCGATTTCATTGTTGTGGCGGCATACGGTCAGATCCTGCCACAGCCGGTGCTCGATCATGCACCCTGCATCAACCTCCACGCCTCCATTTTACCGCACTATCGGGGTGCAAGCCCGATACAGCAGAGCATCCTGAACGGCGACAGCGAGACCGGTGTGACCGCGATGCTGATGGAAGCAGGGCTGGATACGGGCCCCATCCTCGCTATTGAGCGCATCCCCGTGGGGCCGGACGAGATGGTCGAATCGCTGTTCGATCGTCTGACCGGACTGGCGGCCGAAATGACACCGAATGTATTACGTCATTTCACGTCGCTCACGCCGCGTGCACAAAACAGTGCCGAAGCCACGCTTTGCAAAAAAATCAGCAAGGCCGATGGCGAGGTCGTGTTTGAAGATGCACGGCAGCTTTACAATAAATACCGTGCTTTTACGCCCTGGCCGGGCGTGTTTCTTCCAGGGGGACTCAAACTTATTAAAATGTCACTGGCTGAGTCGACTCAATCACATAAAGCGGGACAAATACTGTTGATTGAAAAAACGCGTATCAGAGTAGGGTGCACCCGGGGATCTTTGTGGATCGAAATCCTGCAACCGCCGTCGAAAAAGGCGGTGTGCGCCGTCGATTACCTTAACGGAAAGCGGCTGGGCCTTGACGATACGCTGGCTTGACGAAGTCGATTCGACGCAGCGCTTTCTCGGCGACGCATTGGCTGCGGGTGAGATGGCGCCTCCGTGTGCCGTGGTTGCGGAGCGCCAGTATGCGGGGCGCGGCAGTCGTGGAAACGTATGGACGGGGAAGGGAGGAAACCTTTTTGTCTCGTTCGCGGTTCATCGTGACAGGCTTCCTACGGACCTGAAACTTGAATCAAGCTCCATCTATTTCGCATTTTTGCTCAAAGAGACACTGCGCGCATCCGGCTCGAGCGTCTGGCTCAAATGGCCCAATGATTTTTATCTTGGAGATAAAAAAGTTGGGGGAGCGATTACAACATTGCGTCAGAATACCCTGATTTGCGGGATTGGGCTCAACCTCGTTTCGGCACCAGAGTCTTTCGCTTCTCTGGATATTGAAATATCACGAAAAAAGTTGTTAAATGATTATTTCGAAACGCTGAAAGAAAATCCTCAATGGAAGCAGATTTTTAGATTGTACGCGCTAGAATTTGATAAAAGCAGACGATTCAAAACACATTATAAAGAGCATAAGTTTTCCTTGAAAAATGCTTTGTTGTGCGAAGACGGATCGATCGAGTGCGACGGGCAAAGGATGTACAGCCAGCGATGAGTGAAGTTATAGTAATCGCCAATCAAAAAGGGGGTGTCGGAAAGACAACGACCGCCGTCAATCTTGCCGCGTCGCTTGCGGTGGAAGGCAAACGTGTGCTGCTGATCGATGCCGATCCGCAGGCCAATGCGACGACCTCTCTGGGCTATACGCGCAATGATTACGAATTCAACATCTATCATGTTCTGATTGGGGCGAAAAAGCTCTCCGACATCATACTCTCCTCGGAGCTGCCGCTGCTGGATCTGGCACCGTCGAACATCGGGCTCGTCGGCGTAGAAAAAGAGTACTACGATTCCGGTCAGAGCAAAGGGCGTGAGCTCATTATGAAAAAGGCGATTGCACAGGTGAAATCTCAATACGATTATGTCGTTATTGATTCACCGCCGGCACTGGGGCCGATGACCATCAACGCGCTGAGCGCCTCGAACTCCGTTATTATCCCGATTCAGTGTGAATTTTTCGCACTGGAGGGACTGGCGCAGCTGCTCAATACCGTCCGCCTGATCCGCAAGACCATCAACCCGTCGCTGGCCATCAAGGGATTCCTGCCGACCATGTACAGTTCGCAGAACAACCTTTCCAAGCAGGTACTGGCCGATCTTCGCCAGCACTTTAAAGGTAAGCTCTTTACCGATGATACCGATGACTGTATTGTCATCCCCCGCAATGTCAAACTGGCCGAAAGCCCGAGTTTCGGCAAGCCGGCTATTCTTTACGACGGGCGGTCGCGCGGATCGGTCGCGTATCAAAACCTCGCGCAGGCCATTCTCGCGTAGATCATGGCAAAAATGAAGTCACTCGGAAGAGGGTTGGGCGAACTGCTCGGCGAGATCGAAGAGGTGTACGATAATGAAGTGCCTAAAAACGCGCAGGTGGTCGAAGTCCCCCTGACGCAGATTCGTCCCAATCCGTTTCAACCACGTAAACATTTTGATGAAAAAGCGCTCTCCGAACTGGCCGCTTCGATCAAGGCCCATGGGTTGATTCAACCCATTGTAGTCGTAGAAAATGTGGACGGTTACGTTTTGGTTGCCGGCGAACGTCGCTGGCGTGCCAGCAAGCTGGCAAAACTTAAGCATATCCGTGCTGTCATCGCTTCTATAGATGAGTCTCAGATGCGTCAACATGCGCTTGTCGAAAATATCCAGCGCGAAGAACTCAATGTAGTCGAGTTAGCCAGAGCATATGAAGAGCTGATTGAACTGCATGGTCTAACGCAAGAAGAGCTCTCTTCTGTTGTCCATAAAAGCAGAAGTCATATTACCAATACGCTTCGACTGCTGCAGTTGTCGAAAAAGACTCTGAATGCGTTGGTCGATGAAAAAATCAGTGCCGGGCATGCAAAAATTCTTGTCGGCCTTACTGATAAAGAGCAGAAGGTGATGGTGGACTCCATTTATGGACAGAAGCTGAGCGTACGTGAAACGGAGCGGATGGTCAAAAATAAAAAAAAGGCTACCGCATCCGAAGAATTGCACAGCAATAAATTGGTTAAAACTCTAGACCTTGATGCGTTGTGCGATGCACTGAAAAAGAGTGGGTTTTCCGTCTCTGCATCCGGGAATAAAATTGCTGTAACTTTCAAAGACGGTGAGGATGTTGCACATTTTCTGGACATGATTCAATAGAATTTGCTTCTTTTTGTAACTTGGAATTGAGCGAGTTTTAATATTTTCCCATATTTGTACTTTTTCTTTCGTTTGCTTAACAGGCTTTTTAATTTATAAATTGTATAATCACGCAACATTTAGGAGGTGATATGTTAGATATTAGTCCACTGCTGCTCATAAGTACAGCTGTTGTCTTCCTTATCCTTATCGCCGTTCTAAACGGCATGCTCTACAAACCTCTCTTTGCTTTTATGGAAAAACGTGATCAGGACATTCAAAACGATCTTTCGGAAATCGGCTCGAACGATTCCGAAGTTTCTGCGTTGAATGCTACAGCGGATTCTATAGTGAGCGAAGCACGTTTGCAGGCGGCTGCGGAACGGGAAAAAGTGATTGCGGATGCGAAAAAGGCGGCGGAAGCCGTGATTGGTGCCAAGCGTACCGAACTGGCCAAAGCGTATGAAGCGTTCGAGGCGGAACTTGGCAAAGAGCGCGATGCACTGAAAGTGGCGCTTGGCGCAGAAACACCGGTCTATGTTGAAGCGGTTAACGCCAAAATCAGCAAGATATAAGGAGGGGTGATGAAAAAACTGTTAGTCATGTCATTGATCGTATCAGCATCGCTGTTTGCTTCAGGCGGAGTCGAGCACGGTGGCACTGATATTGTTCCGCGTACGATCAATTTTCTGATCTTCGCCGGAATCTTGTGGTATTTGCTGGCAAAGCCGGTCAGAGCGTTCTTTGGCGGACGATCTGGAGAGATTGCAACACGTCTCAACAGTGTTCAAGATAAGTTGCGCGAGTCCAAGTCGCTGAAAGAAGCTGCGGAGGCACGTGTTGAGGAAGCAAAGGCGTTTGCGCAAGAACTTCATGCGAGTACGGAAAAAGAGAAAGTGATTCTCAAGCAGCAGATTGAAGCACAAACTGCCAATGAGATTGAAGTGCTTGAAAAGCAGATGAAAGACAAAGAAGCGCTTGCAGAACGTCAGATGGTACGGGGTGTCGTTGAAGGCGTGCTTGCCGATGTGACTGCACAAAGTACGGAATCGCTCGATAAAGAGAAGATTGCCGATATTATCGTGAAAAAGGTAGCGTAATGGAGGCAATGATCGCAAAACGTTATGTCAAGGCGCTTGCAGGTGTGATGGATGCTGAAGCGCTAGCCAACACGAAAATACTTTTTGACGCTTTGGCAGATGCTTATAAAGAGAAAGAGTTTTCAACTGTAATCAACGATCCGGAGATTGACGATACTGCAAAAACTTCATTACTGCTTGCCATTGTTGAAGGGGCAAAAAGTGAAGCGGTAAACAATCTGGTCAAACTCTTGGTCGAAAAGCGCCGCTTGCACGTTATCCCTGCTATTGCAGAGATGCTTCGTCTTGAACTGGCACAGATGAATAAAACCTATGAAGGAAAGGTGTATAGCAATTCCGCTGTGGATGCGTCAACACTTGAAGCACTTGGCAACGACCTTGGTAGGAAGATGGACGCCGCAATTACTTTGGCGTTTGTTGAGTCCGAATATAATGGAATAAAAGTGGAAGTTGAAGACCTGGGTGTCGAAGTCAGCCTCTCAAAAAGCCGTATGAATGCTCAGTTGATTGAGCACATCTTAAAAGCAATTTGATCTTGGAAAGGAGATAGATAGTGGTAGCAAAAGTACAAGCGGATGAGATCAGTTCGATCATCAAGGAACGTATTGAAAATTTTGAACTGAACGTCGATATTAATGAAACAGGGAAAATCGTCTCGTATGGAGACGGTGTTGCGCAGGTTTATGGCCTGTCAAACGCAATGGCCGGTGAAATGGTCGAGTTCGAAGATGGAACTCAGGGGCTGATACTCAACCTTGAGGAGAGCAGTGTCGGTGTCGTTGTCCTTGGTAAGGGAACTGAACTGCGCGAAGGGATGAGCGTTAAGCGTCTGAGCAAACTGCTGCGCGTGCCGGTCGGTGATGCGCTGCTTGGCCGTGTCGTCAACGCACTTGGGGAACCGATTGATGGTAAGGGGCCGATCGAAACGACTGAAACACGTTTTGTCGAGGAGAAAGCCCCGGGGATCATGGCGCGTAAATCTGTTCATGAACCAATGGCGACCGGTATCAAGTCCATTGATGCGCTCGTCCCGATCGGTCGGGGTCAGCGCGAGCTGATCATCGGCGACCGTCAGACAGGTAAAACAACGGTTGCGCTCGATACAATCATCAACCAAAAGGGAAATGGCGTTGTCTGTATCTATGTCGCCGTAGGTCAGAAAGAATCTACGATTGCTCAAGTTGTACGCCGTCTTGAAGAGCATGGTGCATTAGAGTACACTATTATCGTTTCCGCAACAGCATCTGAAGCGGCTGCGT
This sequence comes from Sulfuricurvum sp., assembly GCA_024762585.1. GTDB lineage: Bacteria > Campylobacterota > Campylobacteria > Campylobacterales > Sulfurimonadaceae > Thiomicrolovo. The sequence continues at coordinate 11,914 of JANTHE010000001.1, forward strand.
TGCAATTCCTGGCACCGTACACCGGGGTCACGATGGGCGAATACTTCCGTGACAATGCACGTCACGGTCTGATTGTCTATGATGATCTTTCCAAACATGCGGTTGCCTACCGTGAAATGTCACTGATTCTTCGCCGTCCTCCGGGTCGTGAAGCATTCCCGGGCGATGTCTTCTATCTCCACTCCCGTCTGTTGGAGCGCGCTGCGAAGCTCAACGACGAGCTTGGCGCCGGTTCACTGACTGCCCTGCCAATCATTGAAACGCAGGCCGGAGACGTTGCGGCATACATTCCGACGAACGTTATTTCAATTACAGACGGTCAGATCTTCCTCGAGACAGATCTGTTTAACTCTGGTATCCGTCCTGCGATCAATGTTGGACTTTCCGTTTCACGCGTTGGTGGTGCGGCGCAAATCAAAGCGACTAAGCAGGTGGCAGGAACATTGCGTCTTGACCTTGCACAGTACCGTGAACTTCAGGCATTTGCACAGTTTGCATCCGACCTTGATGAAGTGAGCCGTAAGCAGCTCGAGCGGGGACAGCGTATGGTTGAGGTGCTGAAGCAGCCTCCATACTCTCCATTGACTGCCGAAAAGCAGGCACTTGTAATTTTTGCAGGTAATGAAGGATATCTAGACGATCTTCCGGCGGAAAGTGTTGTTAAATTCGAAGCCGAGCTCTATCCGTTTGTGGAAGCGTCATATCCGCAGATTTTTGAAAATATTCGTGCTGCCTCGAAGATTGATGATGACACAAATGCACTAATGAAAAAAGCGATCGAAGAGTTCAAAGCGTCTTTCGTCGCTGAGTAAGGACCATTATGGCCAACTTAAAAGATATTCAAAGAAAGATCAAGAGTGTTTCCAGTACGCAGAAGACTACGCGTGCGATGAAGCTCGTCTCCACGGCTAAATTACGTCGCGCCGAGGAGCTTGCTAAGCGTTCACGTCTTTTTGCACAGAAAACGAATGCCATGATTGCCGAGCTGGCGAATCAGATAGAATGTATGAAGATCGGCGGCATCGAGAACCGCGCGTTTAATGAAGTCGAAACACCGAAGATGGTTGATATCATTTTTGTCACTGCAGACAAGGGTCTGTGCGGCGGTTTCAATATGCAGACCATCAAAGCAGTCAGGAAACTGATGGCAGAGTTCAAAGATGACAAAGTGAAGGTACGTCTTCGCGGGATTGGTAAAAAAGGCATTGAATACTTCACGTATAATCAAGTGGAGATGCTCGATAAGGTTATTGGGCTCAGTTCAGCACCGGATATGAACCGTGCAGCCGAATTTATCGGAGCATCCATCCAGGATTTTAAAGATGAAAAGATTGATGGCGTCTATGTGATCTATAATGGATACATGAACGTGATTACGCAGGAACTGCATGTCAATCGTATCATGCCTGTTGACACTTCGGATTTTGACTGTGGTGACAGTACCAAAGGCTCACTGCTGGAGATAGAGGCCGAAGACAGCGAGAAAATGCTCGATGCATTGATTACGAAATATGCTGAATACAATATGTACTATGCATTGATCGATTCAGTGGCAGCAGAACACTCTGCACGAATGCAGGCGATGGACGCGGCGACGAACAACGCCGGTGAAATGAAGAAGAAACTGACAGTCCAATTCAACAAGGCGCGTCAGGAAGCAATTACGACAGAGCTGATCGAGATCATCAGCGGTGTCGAGTCGATGAAATAGGAGGAAAAGAATGGTTGGAAAGATTATCCAGGTAATGGGTCCGGTTGTCGACGTTGAGTTCGACGGTAAACTTCCTGCGATCAATGAAGCGATCGAGGTTAAAGGGAATGTAGAAGGTACTGAGTACCGTTTGGTGCTCGAGGTCGCTTCTCACCTTGGAGACGGTCGTGTTCGTACAATTGCGATGGACATGTCAGAAGGTTTGGTACGCGGTATGGACGCGGTAGCTACAGGTGCACCGATCAAAGTGCCGGTCGGCGATAAAGTCCTTGGACGTATCTTTAATGTCATCGGCGAGACGATTGACGACGGGGAGCAGGTGACGGACGCTGAAATGTGGTCTATCCACCGTGATCCTCCGCCGCTGGTTGAACAGAGTACGAAAACAGAGATGTTCGAAACGGGCATCAAGGTCGTCGACCTTCTCGCACCGTATGCCAAAGGCGGTAAAGTCGGTCTGTTCGGTGGTGCCGGAGTCGGTAAAACGGTCATCATCATGGAGCTGATCCACAACGTGGCGCATGCCCACAGCGGTTATTCGGTATTTGCCGGAGTCGGTGAGCGGACACGTGAGGGTAACGACCTTTACCATGAGATGAAAGATTCAAATGTCCTGGACAAAGTCGCCCTGTGCTACGGCCAGATGAGCGAGCCTCCGGGAGCACGTAACCGTATCGCATTGACCGGTCTGACCATGGCGGAGTATTTCCGTGATGAAAAAGGGCTGGATGTTCTGATGTTTATCGACAACATTTTCCGTTTCGCACAGTCAGGTTCGGAGATGTCCGCACTACTTGGCCGTATTCCGTCTGCCGTCGGTTACCAACCGACACTGGCACGTGAAATGGGTGCGTTGCAAGACCGTATTACGTCGACGACGAAAGGCTCTATCACTTCTGTTCAGGCCGTTTACGTCCCTGCGGACGACCTGACTGACCCGGCACCTGCATCGGTCTTTGCTCACCTCGATGCGACGACGGTTCTGAACCGTAAGATTGCGGAAAAGGGTATCTACCCGGCCGTCGACCCGCTGGACTCTACGTCTCGCCTGCTCGACCCGCAAATCATCGGAGAAGAGCACTACAGCGTTGCGCGCGGTGTCCAGAAAACACTTCAGAAGTACAAGGATCTGCAAGACATTATTGCCATCCTCGGTATGGATGAACTTTCTGAAGATGACAAGGCGACTGTTGAACGTGCTCGCAAGATTGAGAAGTTCCTTTCACAGCCGTTCTTCGTTGCCGAAGTCTTTACAGGTGCACCGGGTAAATATGTGACACTCGAAGATACGATCAAAGGGTTTAAGGGTATTCTCGAAGGTGAATATGACCATATGCCGGAAAATGCATTTTATATGGTCGGTGACATGAAAGAGGCGATTGAAAAAGCTGAAAAAGCAAAAGCGTAATCTTTCTCAGTACTAAAAGGAATTAAATATGGATACTTTTAAACTGGAAGTGATCACGCCGAACGGTGCTATCTTTGATGGTGACGCCGTCGAAGTCACACTACCGGGTGAAGAGGGTGAGTTCGGCGTACTGCCGCATCACGCTTCCCTGACGACACTGTTAAAAGCAGGTGTTGTTGATATTGTCACGGTGGACAAAAGGACTGAGTCAATTGTCGTAAACTGGGGCGTAGTTCAGGTTACAGAAAATAAGGTCACGGTGCTGGTTGACGGAGCCGTGGCCATTCGTGGCGAAGATGAAAGCGATATTGCCAAAGTGCTGGAAGATGCGAAAAAATTGCTTGACGATGTTTCTGAATCCAATATGGCACTCGCTTCTGTTTCAGCCAAGGTTGAATCGGCTGCACACAAATTGATCTGAGTCTCGTATGTTCGAATCGCTCAGCGACTACTATCTCAAGAGCAACAGCGTTACCTTAGCGGTACTGGCGCTGCTTGCACTCTATTTTATCGCGATTAACTGGACATTTTTTTATCGTTTTCTTTCCCTGAACCGATGGATAGACAAGGAGACGGATTCACTTGAATCTTTATTGATGGGAGCTTCAGGAATTGCCACTAACTCCTATTTGAACCACTTTATCAAAAGCAGTCATCGCCTCACTAGAGAAATATTCGATCTTGGACTGTATGCAGGTACGAAAGAGGCGACCAAAGGATTATCATTCTTATCGGTGGTTGCTTCTACAGCACCGTTTATCGGTCTGTTTGGCACGGTTGTTTCAATTTTGGATACTTTTAACAATATTGGAAGTGCCAGCGGTACAATGGCCGTTATCGCCGCCGGTGTATCAGATGCACTTGTGGCTACGGCAGCAGGGATATTTGTTGCCATATTCGCCTATACCTATCATCAGGTGCTCAAGCGTCGTGCATATGAATTGAGCGGATTGTTACGCATGCAGCGTGACGCACTGATGGCAAAAGAGGGTGCCAAAGCGTGAATGTGTTCGAGTGGGATGAATCCCCTGAGTTAAATATCACACCATTGGTTGATGTGATGCTTGTGCTTCTTGCAATCTTGATGGTGATTGCACCAAACATTGTTTATGAAGAGCTTATAAATTTGCCTCAGGGTTCTGCGCAGAAACAGTTGGAGAAAAAACCGCCGGTACATATCATGATTACAAAAGAGGGCGACGTCCTTGTCAACAAAGAAAAATATGATCGTGTTGGATTTATAGACAACTTTTATCGGTATGCACAGAATAATCTGGATAAAAAGTCTACCGTCATGATCAGCGCAGACCGTTCATTGGATTACGGTATGGTTATGGCAATTCTTGCAGCAGTCAAACAGGCTGGTTTTAGTGAAGTCTCTCTCGCTACCGACAGCTGAAAAAGGCCGCGATTTTTACCTTGGCGGTCTTTATGCGGTTACACTGACCGTGTTGTTCAGTCTTATTTTTATTCAGTTACTCAAGGGTCTTGACAAAATGCACTCCTATGCTTTGCAAAAACAGTCAACGGTGACAGTGTCGCTTGTCACCATGCCCCTGACAACTACAAAGCAGTCAAATACATCGAAGCCGGTACCGAAAAAAGAGCAAAAGCCTACGGCAAAGCCATTGGAAGCAAGTGCGCCGGTTGAAGATATATCCTCGCTCTTTTCTGATGTCAAAACACAAAAGATTGTGCATAAAAAACGTCCGACGCAACAGAAAAAGATTGATTCTAAACGGATTGCAGCTTTGCAAAAAAGAATAAAGACAACGCAAAAGCGTAAGATGTCGGCAACTGCGGAGCAGGTAAAGCGCCTTTCGCTGGTACGACCGTCACAGGAAGGTGGCGGTACAAAAGCATCGGGCGGTGCGGAAATCAATGCGTATTTTGCTAAAATACAGGCGACTATTTATGAAGAGTTCTTTCCTCCTGTCAATTCTCAGGGTTCGGTTTCGCTGGTCCGGATCTGGTTGTCGGCGTCGGGAAGGATGACACGGTTTGAAGTCCTGCGGCGTTCGGGAGAACCGCTGTTTGATCATGAAGTTGATCAGCTTTCCAAGCGTCTGGCAGGAATCACTTTTGAACGCAATCCCAAAGGAAAAGAGGCCGTATTGGATGTCAGTTTGGTCTCAAAGGAGTAATAATGCGCATAATCGCTGCGCTCATCATGAGTGCCTGCCTGCTATTTGCCGCCGATGCGACGATTGAAGTTGTAAAAGAGGCAGATTCACTGCCATCGATTGCTATCGAAGATGCTTCGACGAGCTTTACGAATGTATCCGCCAAACGCTTCTATCGGCTGTTGATCAGCGACCTTAATGTCTTAACTCTGTTTAATGTTGATCAGCATTACGTTACAACACATTTTGAAAATAGTAGTGTATTAAATCGTTCCATGGATTATACACTGCGATTCAGATTGCGCAGCGATGACAACAATGCTTTTATTGTAGATACAAAACTGCTCAGGGAAGAAGAAGTTCTTTTACAAAAAAGCTATCGTGTATCCAACAAAAAGATGAATCCGTTTGTTGCACATGCCATAGCGTATGATATCAATGATTATTTTGGACAGGCACCAATGGAGTGGCTTAAAAGAAAGATTATCTTCTCCCGAGTCAAGGGGAAAATGCAGAGTGAGATTGTGATTGCCGATTATACACTTTCATATCAGCATGTTATTGTCAAAGGCGGTCTTAATGTATTTCCGAAATGGGCCGATCAAAGGCATACTTCATTCTACTACACTTCATTGAGCGGACAGCGACCGACGCTGTACCGGATTAATGTCAAATCGGGCAAACGTGAAGCACTGCTCAGTTCAGACGGGATGCTGGTCTGTTCGGATGTCAGTCGGAATGGAAAAAGGCTGTTGCTGACGATGGCGCCGAATGGACAACCGGACATCTACCTTTATCATACAGATACAAGGCATTATTCGCGTGTCACTACCTATAGCGGAATTGATGTCAATGGACAGTTCATGAACGACGGAAGAATCGTTTTTGTTTCGAATAGGCTTGGTTATCCCAATATTTTTGCAAAAAGGCCGGGTGAAGAAAGAATCGAACAGTTGATATATTACGGAAGAAATAATTCTGCCTGCACTGCGCACAATGAATATATTGTCTATAAAGCTCGTGAATCGAGTAACGCTTTTGGGCCCAATACGTTCAATCTTCATCTTATTTCAACCAAGACGGATTTTATTCGTCGTTTGACTGCGACAGGGATCAATGAGTTTCCCCGGTTTTCTAATGATGGGGATGCCATTATCTATATAAAGAATTACAAGCAGCAAAGCGCGATTGGGGTGATTCGTCTTTCGCAAAACAAAAATTTTCTTTTTCCGCTTACTAGTGGAAAGATACAATCATTGGACTGGTAATCGTTTAAAAGAGTGGTGACGCAATTAAGCTTATTTTGCTAAAATCTTACGAACTGTTATTGCGGTGCCAAAATCGGCACTATAGACTCTATAAAAGGAATGGCATGAAGAAAGTCTTGATGTATAGTGGTGTTGTACTGATGTTGTTGGCGGGCTGTAGCTCAAAAACTCCTACAATTGATGAGACACAGTCAACCGAGCCTGTAGTCGCAGAGAGCGCGGCAGATGCGGACACTGTAGTTGTCGATGAAAATGGGGATATGAGTTCTGAAGTCGAAGCAACGGAGAGCGGAGAAGTGACGATGAGTGCGCTTGAAAAGCAGTTGCAGTCGATCAATTTCGCGTTTGATAAATACGATATCAGTGATGAAGCCTCCCAAAAGCTTCAGGCAAATGCAGCCTTGGCGAATGGTAAAGCTTCGGCATTTAATATTAAGATTGAAGGCAATTGTGACGAATGGGGCAGTGACGAGTACAATTTTGCGCTGGGACTGAAGCGCGCAAAAGCTGCAAAAGATGCGTTGGTGGCTGATGGGGTGGATGAGGGCCGAATTTCCCTTGTCAGTTATGGTGAAAGCAACCCGGTTTGTGTCGAAAAAACCAAAGAGTGCTGGGCAAAAAACCGCCGCGACGATTTTAAACTGCTTCCGTAACAGGAACCGATGAAACGTTTGACTTTCCTGATCGCCGCTGCATGTTCAGTGCAGGCGTTGGCATCCGAACCTTCCGCTTTCGGGGCGGGCAACTTAGACAGTGATACACCCTACGGTTTAACACAATCTGAAAAAAAGATTGTAGAAAATCGAAAAAATCTTCAAAATACAAAAAGAAAATCCCAAGAAAACTCTGCGCAATTACAGAGTCTGCGTGAACGTTTGGACGGGCTTCAGACGATTCTTGAAGGATTGGCGGAAAAAGCGCAAACAAATAAACGCATGGTCAGCGAGCTGGAAACGGAAAAAACACTTTCTGCCGCGCGAGATGAAAAAATTTTACATATTGAAAGCGCACTGCAAACGCAAGAAACCAATCTTGCGGCACTCAAGTCATTGATGGAAACGATGGCAACTCAACTTGATTCTATCGCTGCCGATTACGTTTCGAAAGAGGAATATAATCGTTTAGTCAATGAAGTCAATGCCTTCAAGCGGGACTTGTCTAAAACCCTGAAAAACGTTTCGACTACTCCAGCAGCAGATCCGTTTGCATCCATGAAAAGTAAAACGCTGGCAGCCAAAGCAAAGCAGAATTACGAGAAGCTCTATTTTCGTAAAGCGATCCCAATGTACGAAGAGCTTATACGCCGAAACTACAAACCGGCTTATGCGCATTTCATGATTGCAGAGATGTGGCACTACCGTAAAGAGTGGAAGAAGGCACTCTCTTATTTTAAAGAGAGTGCCGGTCGTTATGAGAACGCCTCATATATGCCGACATTGATGTTGCACAGTGCGGAGTGTATGGCCCATCTTGGGGACAAAGAGAATGCTGTAAAGTTTCTGCGTTCACTCATTGCCAAGTATCCGAATTCTTCAGAAGCAAGCGAAGCGCAAAGAATGCTGAATACTTTGTAGGCAGCTGCAGCACTATTTTTTCAGCCACGCTATAGTATTTTGTAGCTAGAATCGCTAAATTTTTAATGTAAGGAAATTACTATGGCAATTGAAAATAATCAAATCGTATCGATTGAATACGAAGTACAGTCTGATGGTAAAGTCGTCGACTCAAATGTTGGCGGACAGCCACTGGTATTCATGTTTGGAAAAAGCCAGATTATTCCAGGCCTCGAAGCAGGTATTAAAGAGATGGGTGCCGGCGATAAAGGCGATGTCCTTGTGAAAGCGACTGACGCATACGGCGAATATAATCCTGAAGCAACCCAGGAAGTACCAAAAGAGCAGTTTGCCGGTATCGACCTCCAAGAAGGGATGACCCTCTACGGACAGGGTGAAGACGGCGGCACTGTTCAAGTTGTGGTAAAAGAGATTAAAGACGACAGCGTCGTCGTCGATTTCAACCATCCGATGGCTGGAAAAGATCTGATGTTCAGCGTAACGGTAAACAGCGTACGTGATGCATCTGCTGAAGAGCTCGCCAGTGGTGTTCCGGCTGAAAACAAAGTAGATGACGGCGACTGCTGCGGTAGTAGCGGCGGCTCAAGCTGTGGCTGCCACTGAGTTTCTGGCGGCTTCGCATGCTTCTACAGAAGCACTGCGGACGGCAAGCCTGCTCAAAACCCTTCAGGTCAATGCACTGATCAATGGTGTAAAAGGGACAGGAAAACGTACGCTTGCACGTGTGATTCTTCCCAACGCAGTAACGCTGGATGCGCGCGATTTTGATAATGTGCTCACTGCGCTTGAAAGCAACAATGAAGTTGTTTTGACGCACATTGACCACTGCCCCAATATTACATTGCTGCTTGAACGCATTCAGAGCGAGAAAGTCCGTTTGATAGCAACGGCGGCATCAGATTACCTCTCTGATGTATTGCGCGATTTTTTCAGTGTCAAGATAACCCTGACGCCGCTTGAGGAACGTCCGGAGGACGTAGAGCTGCTATTGGAATATTTTAATGAGGAAGCCAATAGGGTATTTGGCCTGGAAAACGATTCTCTTCCGCTCACCAACAAGCCGGATCTTAGAGACAATGCTTATTCACTTCGCAAGCAAATCTATTTCGAGCGCTTGATGGGCGGTATTGGTGAAGCGGAAGTCATACAGGTTATGGAGCGCTATTTACAAAAAGAGATGGGTTCAAACAACGATTACCGAAAATTCCTGCATCTGTATGAAGTCCCCTTGATCCGCACCGGTCTTAAAATGTTTAAATCACAATTGCAACTCTCTGAGCGACTGGGGCTTAACCGTAATACATTACGTAAAAAGATTGCTGATAACGAACTGTATGGCCTGTGATACCAAAGGGACAAGGAGGTGAAATGAGTCATAAAATAGCAATGGTCTTTCCTGGACAGGGGAGTCAAAGCATAGGGATGGGCAGAGCATTTTACGAAGCTTCGGACTATGCTAAAGAGATGGTAGAAAAAGCCAGTACACATATTGGCATTGATTTTAAGGCATTGATGTTTGAGGAAAATGATAAACTCGATCAGACACAGTATACACAGCCGGCCATACTGCTGGTCTCGATGATAGCCTACAAACTGTTTCAGGAACATCGACCAACGGTGCCGACGCTGCTGCTTGGCCATTCGCTAGGAGAAGTAAGCGCAGTATGCGCGGCCGGAGCGGTCGATTATCTCGATGCCGTAGAGCTGGTCCATAAGCGCGGTCAGCTGATGCAGGCTGCATGCGAAGGCGTAGAGGCAGGCATGATGGTCATCGTCGGTCTGGACGACGCCAGCGTCGAATCGATCTGTACCGATGCACGTAACAAAGAGAACAAGCAGGTGTGGCCGGCAAACTATAACCAGGATGGCCAGTTGGTTGTTGCGGGCTTGAAGCCCGATCTGCAGAGCCTTGAGACAACCTTCAAAGCAGCCGGTGCGAAAAGGGCACTGTTGCTCAATATGTCTGTCGCCAGCCACTGTCCATTGCTTAGTTCCGTGCAGGAACCGCTGCGCGCGGAGCTTGAAAAATCGCTCCATGATCCGTTTGTCGCTCCGGTGGTCTCGAATGTGACGGCCAAACCGTACCATACGAAACAGCAGGCCATCGAACTGCTAAGCGAACAGCTGATCTATCCGGTTCGCTACAAGCAGTCCATCGCCTCTATTGCCCCAGATGTCGATCTGGCCATCGAGTTTGGCAACGGCAAGGTCCTTGCTGGCCTCAACCGCCGTATTGCCAAAGAGATGAAGACCCTTAATGTCTTTGACATGGATTCGCTGCGCGCGACGCTTGACGCACTTGCATGACGATTACCCTTGTCCAAAATGCGCCTAGGCTGAACCGTACGAATCTGCATACCGCTGCAGCAATGGTGGAGCAGCATGCCCAAAAGAGTGACGTCATCGTTTTCCCGGAACTGGCGCTCAACGGCTATCTTCTGCAGGATAAAGTCTATGAAGACGCATGGAGTGCCAACGAACTGACTCCCCTGGCCGCGCTCAGCAGCGCATGTGATATTGTCATCGGTGCTGCGCTCAAAGCGAATGGGCGCACATACAATACAGGACTCTATTTCAGCAGTGGTGAGCTCAGGCATATCCACAGAAAACTGCATCTGCCCAACTATGGGATGTTCGAGGAGGCGCGCTACTTTTTTAAAGGCAACGGTGTCGAAGGGTTCGATACCGCTTACGGGCACTGCGTAATGTTGGTCTGCGAAGACCTTTGGCGTGCACAGACTATGGCTGATGTGTACGCGATAAAGCCGGAGTTTATCTATGTCATTGCCAATTCACCCGCCAGAGGGTTTGAAGAGAATGGACTGGACATCGAGGGACAGTGGGACGCACTGCTCAAGTCGCTCGCACTGCTGTGCAATGCTTATGTCGTCTTCGTCAACCGTGTCGGCTTCGAAGACGGATTGGGCTTTTGGGGCGGCAGCCGTGTGATTACGCCGCAAGGGGATGCGGAAGTGACACTGCCGCTTTTTGAGGAAGCTGTAATGGATGTCGTGCCGGACCATCGCCTGCATGATGTTGAAAAATGGCTGGCAAAAATCGACTAGGGATAAGAGACGATGAAAATTGCAATTATGGGGGCGATGCCCGAAGAGATCGCACCGATACTGGAAAAAGTCGGCGTATACACGACACATGAAATCGCCGGGAACAAATACTATACTTGTCGCTACGACCGGCATGATCTTGTCATTGCCTACTCCAAGATCGGTAAAGTCTTTTCCGCACTCACGGCGGCGACGATGATTGAGACATTCGGTGCGCAGACGATGCTGTTTAGCGGTGTGGCCGGTGCGATCAGCCCCCAGCTTGCAATCGGTGACCTGATCGTAGCGACCAGGCTCTGCCAGCACGACCTGGATATCACTGCGTTCGGACACCCTTACGGATATGTTCCCGAAGGGGCACAGTTTGTCGAGGCCGATGCGGATCTGATCCAAAAAGCAGTGGCGGTCGCCGCCGAGATGGGAGAGAAACTACATACGGGCGTCATTGCGACCGGTGATCAGTTCGTAGCCGACCCCGTCCGAAAGGCGTGGATCGCCGAAACATTCGCTGCGGATGCCCTGGAGATGGAGGGGGCTTCCGTCGCGGTGGTCTGTGAGGCGCTGGACGTGCCCTTTTTCATCCTGCGCGCCATCAGCGATGCGGCTGACATGGACGCCGGCTTTGATTTTGACAGCTTCCTTGAAAGCAGTGCGATCATCAGCGCCGATTTTGTCATGAAGATGGTGGAGCATATTGACTGATACCGTCACGATCAGTAAAAAGATCATGCGGCAGCTCGGACGGACAAATGCCGCATTCGGGCTGGTGGAAGAGGGTGACCGTATCCTCGTGGGCCTTTCGGGCGGAAAAGACTCCATGACGCTGGTGCATGCCATGAAAGAGCAGCAGCGGCGTGCACCGTTTTCATTCGAGATTATCGCAGTGACGGTCGATTACGGGATGGGTGAGGATTTCAGCTATCTTGTCGAGCACTGCAAAGCACACGGAATCGAACACCATATATACGATACGAACATCTACAACACGGCAAAAGAGAAGATTCGAAAGAACTCGTCGTACTGCAGCTTTTTCTCCCGCATGCGCCGCGGCTCGCTTTACAGTGCGGCTGAAAAATTCGGCTGCGGCAAACTGGCTCTGGGGCACCATCTCGACGACGCCGCGGAGAGTTTTTTCATGAACCTGATCTACAACGGGCATCTGCGCGCGCTGGCACCGAAATACCGTGCGGGAAACGGCCTGATCGTGATTCGTCCCCTGATTCAGATGCGAGAACGTCAGCTTGCCGCATGTGCGAAAGATAACGGCTGGCGGACCGTCGGCGATGAAGCCTGCCCGTCAATGCGTTTCGATATTAAGATGCCCTATGCCCGTGCAGAGATGAAAACGATGCTCTCGGAGATGGAGGAAAAACATCCGGACCTCTTTACCTCCATCAATGCCGCTTTTGGACATATTTCTGATGACGCCTTTTTCGATCCGGAGCGGTTTAGTCTTTAGAAGTGCCCTCAATAGGGTGGTAGAGAAGCACCACTAGACAATGAAGCAGTGCGATAATGTGTTCCAAGCTGAGTATTACCCGCCCAGCTGAACGCCGTCGATCTCCTCTTTAAACTGTTCGATGGAGAAGGTAACGAGATTGGTGATCTCTTCGGGTGTCTGTTCCAGATATTTCGGTGTCAGACGAATTTTACGTTTGACATATTTGTCTTCGGAATAGGAGACGCTCAGGTAAGGGTCCCCGCTCACATCGCAGCTGTCGCTGGTTGTCGCGACTTCGGGAATGCAGTATTCAATATCGATGTCGGGGTCGACCATTGCGTTATTGACGAGTTCCACAATTTTTTCGAGTTTTTCTTTCAGTGCTTTTTCCATGGGTATCCTTTAATAAATTTATTGTGCGCCGTAATGCAGCGAGTCGACTTCTTCTTTAAACTGTTCGATGTGGAAGGTGACAAGGTTTGCAATCTCTTCTGCACTCTTTTGCAGGTAATCCGTTTTCAGCGGGATTCTGCGCTCGACGAGATTGTCTTCACTGTATTTTACATAGATATAAGGATCTTCATTGACATCACAACTTTCGCCTGTTGCGGCGACGTCCGGAATGCAGTAGGTTATATCGATATCGGGATCGGTCATTGTGTTGTCGACGAGCTCCACCACCTTTTCCAGTTTTGTTTTCATTGGCTGTTCCATAAACTCCCTTTAATGTTTGGATGGAGTATGATTTCATTAAATCGGTAAAAGGTTACTGATGATTTTGAATTAGATGCTTGGTTTATTTTTGAAGTGTCCTGTGTCGTTTGACAGAGGCAATCCAGAGCCGCTGGACGACATAGTAAGCGGTTGCGGCGAAGAGTGTCGAATAAAAAAGCGCCCCGGTGTAGAGCGGTACGACGACGTCGTCAAAGTGTTCCTGAAACCACTCGAGCGTCATCGAAACCGGGGGCAGATTCTGCAACCCCAGCAAAAAACCTCCGGTTTTGTATTCAATAAAATAGATGAAAGGCATGGTGAGAGGATTGGTGATCCATACCATGGCGATCGCCAGCGGCAGGTTGAAGCGAAAAAGCGGCTGCAGCAGTACGATGGCGACCATCTGACCCGGCATGGGGATGAAGGCGACAAAGAGACCGACGAGAACGCCTTTTGCAACCGAATGACGGTTGATACTTAAAAAGGCACGTGGAATCTTGTATTTGACTATGATATGGTGGTATTTTTCATGCAATCTACTGCGTTTGAAGAGTTCTCTTATCATTTGGTTCCCGACCAGGAGTTAGCAGACTCCTTAAGCTGGGCGGTATTATAGCGTGTAGATGTAACAGTAATGATACTTGACTGAGAGCTGGCATGTGGTTTTGAAGCTGTATGAAGGGTATCAAATACCTTTAATTGATGCTCGATATAATTCCGCCTAATTTATCCAATTGATTATTGATAAGGAAATAAACTGATGTCAAGTTTGAATGTATACCCAGATCAAGCAATGCTTGAAAATTCTGAGATGGTTGTTGTCGATATTCGTACGGAACCGGAGTGGCGCCAGACAGGTATCGTACCCGGCAGTAAAACAATAACGTTTTTTAAGATGGATGGAAGCTACGATGCCGAAGGCTTTCTCAAGGCCATGGATGAACTGGGAGGAAAAGAGAAAGAGATCGGACTGATTTGCCGGACTGGTTCCCGCACATCGCAGGTGGCCATGTTTATGAAACAGCAAGGGTACAATGTGAAAAACCTCGCAGGCGGGGTGATGAAACTGATGAGCGAAGGCTATGAGCTTTCGCCCTACAAAGGCTAACTTTTAATTTTCGCTTCGTATTCACTGCGGAGTTCACTGAACAGTCTCAGGATGTTCTGTTGATAAGCAGTGATATCGGGGTCGTCCTGACACGCTAAAACCGGTTCTAGCAGCGACAGGTCAATTTTCAGTGCATATCGGGGAACTGATTTGAGGTCTTTGATGATGTCTTCTATGAGTGCATCAATGTCGAGTCCGTTGTTTTTAAGTACCTTGTCGACCATTTCTCTTGTGGTCAGAACTAGCGTATCGGACCGATCTTCTTCATGGTAAATTGACAGACCTGCTTCTTTTACCAGATCGAATTCGCATTCGCTGGCGTGATCATCCGCTGCGATGACAGTTGCAAAAAGTTTTGCACGGAATTCGAGAGAACTATGATGGTACAAGAAAAGTTCACGAAATGCGTTGAAGAGAAAATGTTTGAAGCTGAAGCGTATCGCCATAGCAAAGCCCTAATTGCATTTGGGTTATTATACTGCATGCAAAATTTCATTGTACTTTTTTCCGCTGTCATCGTTGCGCTTTTTGGCGGTTGCAGTACTCCTGTAAACGTGCCGCAGCACACCTTGCCAAAAGAGTGCCCGGTTTACGATATGAAACAGGCGCGCTGTATCGGGCCCGCGCAGTTCTCGCAACGCCTTGCGCCTTATCGGATTCTTTTTGTCGGAGATCACCATGCGTCGCGTGCGATGCATGAGCGGTTCGCGGCGCTGATCGGTGCCCTGGGCGCAGGCGGACGCCATATTTTGCTGGCAAACGAATGGTTTACGCCTGAAGACGACAAGCTGCTTTCTCTGTATGCCAAGGGGAGCTATGAGGGAAATTTTACCGCGGCGGTCGGGTGGCAGAAAAAAGCGGGTTATCCGTTTGATTCGTACCAAGGCATTTTTGAGAGTGTGATCAAGCAGCACGGAGGCCTGTACGGTATCAATATGGACAAATCGTTCCAAAAGGCGATATCGGACAACAATACCACGGTACTGACCTATCCGCAGCAGGCATTCCTTGCAGATTTGGATATGAACCTCTCGGCGCATCGGGACATGCTGGCACCGTTTTTTTCAAAGTGCCATGCCCGAAAAAAGGGAGAAAACTCCTCGGAGTGTCTGGAAAGGATGTACCGGGTACAGGTCGCGTGGGACAGCTATATGGGCGAACAGAGCGCCAGGTTGGCCCGGGAAAAACTGCACGATGAAAACGATTTTCTGATCGTCTTTGCCGGGGCATTTCATCTGGACTATGGTGTCGGCATCAACGCCAGATTTGCCCGACTGTCGCGCGAGCCGTTCGCGACGATGCTCCCGGTCCCCGCCGGTACCGAAGCCGTCGATGCGGGCGAAGCGGATTATGTGCTGATTTACCCGGTTGATGGCGCGAAAAAGGGGAGTGATGAACACTGAAGCAAAGCGCATCTACGGATGGGCACTGTACGACTGGGCCAATTCCGCCTATGCCACAACGGTCATGGCCGGATTTTTCCCGCTCTTTTTCAAAGCCTACTACAGTGCGGACGCCGATGTGACAGTCTCTACGGCACAGCTTGGCGTGGCCAATGCCGTCTCGAGCATCGTCGTTGTCCTGATGGCACCGCTGCTGGGCGCCATTGCCGATGCGGGGGGCATACGGAAGCGGTTTTTGCTGCTTTTCGCTTTTCTGGGCATGCTGATGAGCGCTTCGCTTGCCCTGGTCGGCAAAGGCCAGTGGGAACTGGCGGCAATGGTCTATGTCATCGGAAATATCGGTTTCATGGGCTCGAATATCTTCTATGACGCGTTTCTGCCCTCGGTGACGAGCGAAGACAAATTCGACAAAGTTTCAGGACTGGGATACGCACTGGGGTATCTCGGAGGCGGCATTCTCTTTGCACTCAATGTCGCGATGGTGCAGATGCCCGACCTTTTCGGATTCGCCGATAAAGCGGAGGCGATAAAAGCATCCTTTGTGAGCGTAGCGCTGTGGTGGGCGCTCTTCACACTGCCGTTGATACTGTGGGTGAAAGAGCGCCGCAATACAAGACAGATCGGAACACTGAAACTGAGTCTGCTCGGCTATAGGCGGCTGATGCGTACCTTTCGCCGGATCAGGCACTTGCGCGGCCTCTTTTTGTTCCTGGTGGCCTACTGGTTTTATATCGACGGCGTCGATACCATCATCCGCATGGCGGTCGATTACGGCATGGCCATCGGGTTCGAGCCCGGTGACCTCATCAAGGCGCTGCTGCTGGTGCAGTTCGTCGGTTTTCCGGCAACGATACTCGTCGCAAAGCTGGCGGACAAGTGGGAGACAAAAAAAGCGATTTACCTGACACTGGGGATATATACCCTCATTTCCGTTTTGGCGGCATTCATGCATGATGTCGGTTCATTTTACCTGCTGGCAACCATGATCGCACTGGTGCAAGGCGGCATTCAGGCGATGAGCCGTTCGTACTATTCGCGTATGATTCCTGCTGAGTATTCCGCAGAATTTTTTGGATTTTACAACTTCCTGGGCAAGTTCGCAACCGTGCTGGGACCGCTGGTCATCGGCGCAGTTGCCGTTGCCACACACAGTTCGCGCGCGGGCATCGCCTCGGTGGCGATCTTTTTCGTCATCGGCGCTATGCTGCTTTACTTTGTGGATGAACAAAAGGTCGCATCCGAAGTCCGCGGGGCGATGCGCTCTCGATGAAGCGGCGATGGCTTGCGGTGCTGCTGGTTTGCAGCGGACTTCTGGCGCATGACCCCGAGTATTCCAATCACCTTTCCGGTGAGACCTCGCCGTATCTCCTGCAGCATGTCCATAACCCGGTTGACTGGTACCCCTGGAATGATGCGGCATTTGAAAAAGCGAAGCGCGAACACAAACCCATTTTTTTGAGCATCGGCTTCAGCACCTGCCACTGGTGCCATGTTATGGCCGAGGAGTCCTTTGAAGATCCGCAGATTGCCGCGATGCTCAACCGCTGGTTTGTTTCTGTCAAGGTCGATCGGGAGGCGATGCCCGACATCGACCGTCATTTTCAAACGCTCTACCGGCATATGCACGGACGCAGTGGCGGCTGGCCGCTGAGCGTTGTGATGACAGAGACGGGCAAGCCCTTTTTTACAGGCACCTATATTCCGCCAACCGATGCGTACGGTATTGAGGGAATGCTGACACTGCTGCCGCGAATCGGCAGGGAATACGCGGCTGAGCGGAAGCTGTTTGAAGCCAAAGCACAGCAGCTGGCGAATGATCAGAACAGTAGACGTGCGGTCTCAGACACTATGCCCGAAGCCGATGCAGTGAAAACGGCATATCAAGCATTGGAGGGCCTTGAAGGTATTTTTGACGATCGCAATAAAGGGTTCGGGACGCAGCCGAAGTTCCCGCAATCCTCCCGCATCATGGCACTGTTGGATATCTACAAGCTCACCAAAGCGTTACCGGCGAAAGCAATGGTAATGGAGACACTTGAAACGATGGCAAAAAGCGGCCTGTATGATCAGATCGAGGGTGCTTTTTTTCGTTACAGTACAAATCGTGACTGGACACAGCCGCATTTTGAAAAGATGCTTTATACCAATGCCCAGCTTGTTTCCGCCTACGCTGCAGGATGGAATGCGAGCAGAAATCCGCTATTTGAAAGAGTTATTCGTGAAACGATCGCTGAAATGGGACATCGCTTTCAAACCAGAGAGGGGCTGTGGTTCGCTGCGAGCAGTGCGGACAGTGAGCACGGAGAAGGAGGTTATTTCCTTTATACCTATGACGAGGCAGATTCGGCATTGGAGAAGGCCGGCTTTAGCCTGAATGCGCGTCAGGAATTGCTGCACTATTTCTCCATCGAAGAGGATGGCAACTTCGATGGAGAGGTGTCACATATTCATTTGTCGGCACTCCCGGCACCAAACGGTGTGGAACGTGCAAGATCGGTCTTGAAAGAACTGCGAGAAAAACGCCGGTTTCCCTTTAGAGACAAAAAGATTATTACTGCATGGAATGCGATGATGGTCTCGGCGCTGTTCGATGCGTCCGTAATGGATATGCGCTATGTGAAGATGGCGAAGCGTTCCTATGCGGCATTGCACAGCATGATGTCGGATGGAAAGTCGGCGCTGTTTCATCAGACGCTTTACGGCCATATACCCTCACAGCCGGGTCTGCTGGAAGATTACGCCTATATGGTGCAAGCGGCGATTAAAGGGTATGAGACGACCCTTGAACAGCACTATCTTGATGACGCTGTGCAATGGACAAAAACAGCGACAGCTCTTTTTTACGGCGACGGAGCGTGGCGGCTGGGAAAAGGAGCCTATAGTGCCTTTGATGACGGAAGTGACAAATACTATACTTCCCCGATGGGTGTGATGCTGGCGAACCTGCTCTCTCTGGAGATACTGACCAGTGACATTGTTTATGAAAAACCGGTGAATGAAACGATAAAACGCCATGCCGATATGCTGTTTGAAAACCCCGCAGCCCATAGCTCCTTGATGATGGCTTATCTGCGTTACAAACTGGGGATCGTCGGTATCAAGCATCGTCCGGGGGTGCTGCACAAATACCGCAGCGAGATCGAGGCAATCGATTATCCGTTTATAATAATTGAAGCCGAACCGCAGAGTGATCGTTGGATTGCCTGCAGTGCACGCAGCTGCTTTGGTACGTCAAAAACATTCGATGGGATCAAAAAACGCGTAGAAGCGCGCAAGGCGGTTACAACAGCGCCATCACTTTATGGTCGGCACCGCTGAGCGCCAGCGCCGCGATTTCTTCTTGCGTAAAATATTCGAGCATGTCACATTGGGCCCGCACTCTCCAAACGGTCGCCTCGAGCCTGAAATGTGAATAGGTATGCGTGATGACACCGAGTTTAACTGCCGAATGAGACGGTGTTTCTTCTTGCTCTGCGAATCCCCACAGGCCATGCAGGAATTTTCCTCTGCGCTGTGCAAGACCGAATCGGCCGTCATGGGCATAAACGAGGATATGACGCTTGCGTATCGGCGGTTTCTTCTGCTCTTTTTTTTGCGGGTAGCGCAGCGGATCGGTACGGCTGCCTTTGCATCCGTCAATGAGCGGACAGCTTTGGCATTTCGCTTCTTTGGGCAGGCAGAGTGTGGCGCCGATGTCCATCATGGCTTGATTGAAATCAAAAGGGTTAAGCGGGTCAAAAAGAGTATATGACAGTTTCCATAACGTCTTTTCATCTGCCTGACGCCGACCGAAAAAACGGTAGAGGATACGTTTGACGTTGGCATCCAGAAGCGGCACCGGCGTCTTGTAGGCAAATGAGGCAATGGCATGTGCCGTATTTTTACCGATCCCCGGTAGCGCTTGAAGTTCTTTGGGTGTTTCGGGCATAAAGGGCGCGCACATTTGAGCTGCCTTGTGCAGATGGCGCGCCCTGGTGTAATATCCCAGCCCTTCCCACTGTTTCAAGACGTCATCAAGCGCAGCATCTGCCAGTGATTGAAGTGTGGGAAAACGTTCCAAAAAAGGAAAATAGAAGCGTTGCAGAACCGTTTGAACCTGTGTCTGCTGCAGCATTACTTCGCTGACCCAGATGCGGTAAGGATCGCTAGTCTGTCGCCAGGGAAGGTGATGGCGGCCATGCCTTTGGTACCAGTCGTGCAGCCGATGATACAGAGCTTCATACATGCGCGGATTATAGCCGGTAGCGGCTGATATCACAATCATATTATATCGATGGCCATATTTGGACTGTTTACTTGTTTGTTTGTCAATCTTCATTATGATGACGAAACACTTTTGATCAAGGAACAGCAGATGAAAAAATGGATGACGGCAGCGTTGGCTGCAGCGGTGACTACAACACTTTATGCCGCACCGGCAATGGCGCAGAACGAAGCGGCAATGAAAGCGCGTCAGGAACAGATGCTCAAGCGTATTCAGTCAGAACTTGGGCTCAGCGACCAGCAGGCCAAACAATGGGGTGATATTCAGTCGCGTTATATGCGTGAACACATGAAGCTGCGTGTACAGCAAAATGAGGAGATCAATGCCCTGCTGACAAAGGAGCAGCGGAAAAAATTCGAGCTGATGCAGCAGCGTTTTCGTGAACGTCTCAACAGTCGTATGGGTGGAGCAAAATAGATTTTGGTTTCTTTTTCACAGTAAACATAAATAATTGTTTAGTATAATATTCTACAGGTGCCTGTTTTGCTTGTAATTTCCAAAGGTGCCGTGAATCATTCAAAGGAGAGAGCTTATGGCTTATGTGACTATCGATGGAGTTAAATACGAAAAAGAGCTGCTGGATCTTGCAAAAAAGCATACAACCGGCAAAGGAGAAGGAAAATTGTCCAAAGATGAGGTGAGTGACCTTTTTAAATCTGCTTCAGACGGACAGGGTGTAACAGAAACGGAAAAAAGTACACTTGCATATATCCGGAAGAATTTTGAGTTTACAGATGCTGCAGCAAGAGACTTTGATGAAGGTTTTGCCAAACTTTCATAAACCTGCCGGAGTGGGGAGCGATCGACTCACTCCGAATTACGGAATCAATTTTGAAAACAGTACTTGACTTGGCGGTCGCTAGATATGAAAACAAACACTCCAAATTCATTGCCCACCTGATTCCTTATACATCATTCGAGCTGACTTTGAAACAACTCAAGAAGAGTCATCCAAAAGCTCGCCATTTTGTCACGGCGTACCGATACGTTAACACCTATGCTCAAATTATCGAGGGCAGCAGCGATGATGGCGAACCAAAAAGCACTTCCGGCAAACCTTCACTGGCGGTACTCGCAGGGAACGATATAGTCAATGCTGCAGTAATCACTGTGCGCTATTTCGGAGGGGTCAAACTTGGTACCGGCGGGCTAGTACGTGCTTATACGCAGGCAGCCTCCGAAGCAGTCAGGCAAGCTGTGCTTTCAACATATGTTCCGCAGGTTCACGAGGAATTCACCTGTGGTTACAGACAAGTTTCACAGGTGAAGTATCTATTGGATTTCTGTGGTGTAGCAGAGGTTGAAACTTTTTACGAATCTTCTGAAGTACGGTGGAATATAAGTGCTGGTGTCACTACAGTAGAGTCGTTTTTTTCCAAGGCAGGCAGGTTGGTAGAACGGCTTGGCCAATAGATGACTTCTAGCAATCTTATTGGTATTTTCTGCCGTTGTGTAGTAGCCATCCCGGAACATGGGAAGCGTCTGGATCATGATGAGTCCAGTGGATAATGCCGCCTCTGCGATTCCATTCATATTCGCCGTTGAATTCGATGCGGTCACCGCGTTTCAGCGCAGTAATCTTTGGTGCAATATCTATGTTATGAGCTATCAGGAGCGAATGGCCCGAATCTAATTTGACAATAAACTTTTGGTGGCGGCTGCCGTAATTGTCATCTGGCAGGATTTTAAGAACCGTGCCATTCCCTTTTATCTGCAGATTGCTTTGATGATTTGCATAGGCATCTGCAATACGCGCATCGCTGTTCTCAGCGCGGCTGAGTGTTTGAATCTGATGATTGGTGCTTTGCGGCTGTTCGTGCCCGCTGTAGTAGAGATTGAAACCGGCAAGAGCCAGTATGAATGCAAGCAGGAGTTTTTTCATTTTTACTGCCTTAAATTGTTCTGGAACTGTTTTGCCGCTTATTGTATGTGACCTTGTCCAAAATTACCCTGATAAAGAGACGATATCTCCTGTGCGTAATCTGCAGTAGAAAAAAAAGTATTTTTTCTTTTAGAGAATTAAAACTGTTTCGTTACACTGCCATTATGATTTCCATGATTCACTTTGAGATAACAAAATGAAAGCAATGATCCTGGCCGCAGGACGCGGTGAAAGGATGCGCCCTTTGACCGACACTGTTCCAA
Source organism: Sulfuricurvum sp. (assembly GCA_024762585.1). Taxonomy (GTDB): domain Bacteria; phylum Campylobacterota; class Campylobacteria; order Campylobacterales; family Sulfurimonadaceae; genus Thiomicrolovo. Next base: position 34,138 of record JANTHE010000001.1, read on the forward strand.
AACCATTGCTTAAGGTGCAGGGGATTCCTCTCATCGAGCACCATATTGAACGGCTGGTTTCCGCGGGGTTTTATGAGATCATCATCAATATTGCCTATTTGGGGCATATGATTCCCGAAGTATTAGGCAATGGTTCAAGGTGGGGAGTGACACTGCATTACTCGGATGAACAGAGCGAAGGGGCGCTGGAAAGCGCGGGCGGCATTGTCAAGGCACTACCGCTGCTGGGAGATGAACCTTTTTTGCTGGTGAATGGTGATGTGTGGACTGATTATCCTTTTGATCCGCACTTTACTCTGCCTGATTCACTGGCTCATATTATCCTTGTTCCAAATCCCGAGCATAACCGTGCAGGCGATTTCGCGCTCGAAGAGGGACGAGCGATATGTGATGAGGACGAAACACGTTATACTTATTCCGGTATTGGGTACTATGCCCCCAAGTTTTTTTGGGGATTAACCTATGGTAAAAAACCGCTTGGTCCTATTTTGTGCCGAAAAATGGAAGGAGATCTTGTCTCTGCAGAACTGTTTAGAGGTGTTTGGAATGATATTGGAACCCCTGAACGGTTGTCGTCAGTGAATGCTTCTGTTTAATATTTTTATTTTCCACATTTGCAAGCCGGATTGTTTTATGATATAAATGTGATAATTGCTACTGATTGAATTTACCGATGTGTTGTATTATTCGACTCTTGAATATAAAATACAGTAAGGAAAACAATTTGAATTTGAATAGTTTTTTGTATGAGTATGGCGAAAGGGTACCCGGTTATGACGTGACAGTGATGAATGAGCGTGAGGCCACGGCGGCAGCGGGCATTCTCTTTATGCTGGGGATGATCGTTATCTTTGTCGGCATCGGCTATAACCACATCATCGTGGCGCGGGTCTATCTCGCGTTTTTGTTCGTCGATTTTACCATCCGGATGATTACGCCGAAATATTCGCCTTCGCTGCTGCTTGGAAGGTTCATGGTGCGCAATCAAAAGCCTGAATATGTGGGCGGATTGCAAAAACGGTTTGCCTGGACCATCGGCTGGCTGATCTCCATTCCGATGATGTGGTGGTTCGTGCTCAACTGGGACATCACTTTTTACAAAGTCATGATCTGTGTGCTGTGTTTGACGCTGATGTTCTTTGAGGCGGCCTTTTCCATCTGTATTGGGTGTATGCTTTATAAATGGATCATTCGCGAAGACCCGCAGCACTGTCCGGGCGGCGTCTGCGAGATTCGTACCAAAGACCCGATCCAGATGTTCAATCCGGCTCAAAAGGTTATTGCGTCGCTGGCCGCGCTCGGGTTGGTCGTGGGCATCTATCTTTTCCTTGCCAAGACAGAATCCAAAACATTTTTCGGCGAATTTTTGCATGAGATGGTCTTGACGCCCGATCAGCTGCAAAAAGAGAAAGATGCGGCGTATGAGCGTGAGCTTGAAAAAGAGTTCGGGGATGACGAAGAGGATTTTTAAGGCTGTCGTTCCGTAACACGCCACGTCTGTTCGATCAGCAGGGTACCGTCCGCATAGACCCGGCCGGTAAACGTTTGCCCTGCAGTGTACGTCCCGACCCCTTTGGGCGTACCGCTCATGATGATATCTCCATCTTCAAGCGTCATGAACGAACCTATCTCTTTTAGCATGATATCCGGTTTGTACATCATCAGGTCGTAATTGGCATGCTGGCGGAGCTTACCGTCGATATGCAGGGTCATTGACAGTGATTCGATCGGACCTTCGAAGGAAACAAAAGGACTGAGTACGGCGGAGCCGTCGAAGGCTTTTGCGCGTTCCCACGGAAGCCCTTTGGCTTTCAGGCGGTTTTGAATATCGGCCTTGGTGAGGTCCAGTCCGAATCCGATTCCGGCAATCTGAGCGTCGTGAACGAGAAAACAGATCTCGCCTTCAAAGCGGCACGAGGCATCGAAAAAGTACAGCGAATCGGTCACAGCGGAGTTGGGTTTGTTGAACACAACCATCTGCTCGGGAATCTCGTTGCCGAGCTCTTCGATATGTTCGACATAGTTTCGCCCGATGCAGACGACCTTTGACGGAGTGACGGTACGTTTATCGAAAACGATCTGTTTCATTGGATGGTCTGCGTGATCGTGTGCGACTGTCCCGGTTCGATCGTGATGCTGTTTTCAAGAGCGTTGGCAGTTTCGATGCAGACCATCGAGGCGTACCCCTCGTCTTCGAAATCCGCCATACGTGCCGCTTTGTCTATCCAGGGGTTCCAGACCACGGTGGAGCGGCTGCCGCTTTTTCCGACAATGATGTCGCGTCCGTAACGCGCATCTTTGATGATGACGATATCGTCGGTGTCGAGATAGACCCGGTCAATCTCCTGCGTAATTGCGATGGGTTTAGCGGACTGCTTTTTCCTGAATCGGTCCAGTGCGTCCGCATAGGTGACGTTTTCGAGGCCGAAAATATTGACTGCAGCAATGTTTCCGACATTGAAATAGGTGTGAAGAGCTTCCGTGACGGTAAACGGTTTTTCATCAAGGTTTTCAGTACACAAAGAGACGGTAAGAGTATCACTGACGGTAATGTGCATCATGACGTCGAATAGATAAGGGAAATAGTGCTGTTTTACCTGAGTATGGTTCAGTGTCAATATGATCTCGGTTTGCCGGTTACTTGGTTCGGTGACGCTTTTAAGTTTCCACAGTGCAGTACGTGCAAAACCGTGTTGTGGCCATTGGGAGTGATTGGAGTCTTTGCCAAACCAGGGCCAGCAGACAGGAATACCGCCGCGGATTGCTTTGCCCTGTTCAAATAATGTATTGCTGCTAACCCATAGCAAAGGGGGTTCCGCATAGCGGGTGTATTCAAAAATATGCGCTCCCTGCAGTGCAATCTTGGCTGTAGCACATTCGTTACGTACATCAATGGTGACAAAACCGTTATCAGACATTATTATTTCATGCATACTTACCTCTGTTTCTGCGGTTCTCTATGACCGAATACAGCATAGTACAAGATCATACCATAACATACAAAGCCTATAGAGTATCCATAGCGTAGATCGCCGCTGATCTCGCCGATCTGTCCAAACAGCAGCGGCAGCAGCGCACCGCCGGCGATACCCATGATCAGCAACGCGCTCCCTTTAGCTGTCAGAGTACCCAGGTTTTTCAGCGCCAGGGGCCAGACGATAGGCCACACCAGGGCATTTGAGAGCCCCAGCAGGGCGACGAAAGTGACCGTGTCAGGCAGGGTTTCGATCCCGCTCCATCCCCACAGCAGCGATGCGACGGTATGGCTCTGTGTTCCGGAGAAGAGAATGCCCGCGGTAAAGATGAGCCCGGCTACGGCGGTGAGCGTGAGCGCGCGCTCCTGCGAAAGCATGTTTGGGATCATCGTGACACCGATGAGGTAGCCGATGACCATAAAGACCATGGTATAGGCGGTAAGCGACGTCGCATCCGGAAGCCCCAGCGACTGTCCATAAAGCCCGATGGTGTCGCCGGCGATCACCTCGATGCCGACATAAAAAAAGAGCGTCACCGCGCCCAGCAGCAGGTGCGGATAGTGTCGGATAGATTCAGACGTCTCGACGGGCGTTTGCTCAAACGGCAGTTTCGGCAGGGGAGAACGGCGTACGAAGACCGCGAGCAGCGCCAGTGCCATCGCCATGTAAAGATAGGGCTGTATCAGCTTCGAAGCCAGCGCGGCTTTGTCTTCGGGCGTGACATGGGCCTCCATGGGCAGGGAAAGGTCGGAGAGCAGCAGTGCCGTGAAGAGCAGGGGGGCGAGCACGCCCGCACTTTTGTTGATGAGCCCCATAATACTGATGCGCGCCGCCGCGCTCTCGAGGTCGCCGATGTGGACGATATAGGGGTTCGAAGCGGTCTGCAGCAGGGTCAGCCCGGCCCCCAGCGTAAACAGTCCGCCAAGAAAGAGCCGAAAGTCCGCGGTCTGCGCCGCGGGGATAAAGAGCAGCGCCCCGGCGGACATGATGCCAAGCCCCAGCGCCATGCCATCTTTGTACCCGGTACGACGGAGAACGGAGGCCATCGGCAGGGCCATGACGGTGTAGGCGATATAGAAGGCAAATGTGACCAGCAGGGCCTGCGCGGCGGTCAGGTCGCAGATGACTTTGAGAAAGGGGATGAGCGAGCCGTTGAGCCAGGTGACGAAGCCGAAGATGAAAAAGAGAGTACCGAGGATGAGCATGGGTAAAAACGTGGAGCGTTCACTGTACATGTACGGCCTTTTTCAGGTAACGGGCGACGGCATCTTCGTCGTTGGTGTGTTCGAGCACGATATCGGCGGCGGCTTTGACCTCGTCAAGCGCGTTGGCGACGGCGCAGGCGGTACCGGAGAGCTCGAACATTCCGAGGTCGTTGACGCTGTCGCCGAATACGGTGAAGTCGGCCGTGTCGCGCCCGAGGTATTCGGCCACCTTCTGCATGCCGTGCGCCTTGTCGCCTTCGGGGTGCAAGACGGTTAAGAAGTAGCCGCCGGTGTACTTTTCGGGAGAGAGCTTGAACTCCAGGGAATCGCCGAAGATGTTTTTCAGATGTTCCGTCAGCGGCCGCAGCCGATGCTCTTCGGCCATATAGACGATCTTGAGTGTCTCCTCCATCGCCTGCATGCTCACGTGCTCTTCGAGCCGAAGGTCGCCGTGGTAGTTTTCGAGTACCTGCTGTTGCATCGGTGTTTTGTGGGTGGGGTAGCGGAAGGCTTCGTTGAGGTCGCGGTCCTTGAGGCCGATGACGAACGGTTCGATGCCATCATAGATGCGTCCGGCCTCGATCAGTTCGTCCCCGACCGTTTTTCCGATGGTTTTGATGTCAATGACGCTTTTGTCCGGATGCACGACCATGGCGCCGTCGAGCAGGATCATGGGCGCTTCGAGATGAAGCGTCTCCAGGAACAGATGGGCTTTGGAGTAGCTGCGGGCCGTCGCAACCGAGAGTGCGGCATGCGGCGCCACACGGTTCCAGGTCTCTCGGGAAAAGGGACTCACGCTCTGGTCCGAGCGCAAGAAGGTGTGGTCGAGATCGGTCAAATAGGCATTCATAAGATGACAGTGTAGTACATCATCCCTAACTGTGACCTTGTCTAGAATTTTGCTTATTTTTGTGGTGAAATAAATAAAGAGCGAAGCGACACTTTGATAGCGAAGCGGGTGAGAGGGGTTTTGGAACGATAAAAGATAAATGTTATGGCAAACGTTAAAAAGAGAAATTGCATGGCGCGGCGGACGGGACTCGAACCCGCGACCCCCGGCGTGACAGGCCGGTATTCTAACCAACTGAACTACCGCCGCACATGAAGTAGAGCGAAATTATAGCTTCACATCTTTAAAACGTGATTAAATTGGCGACCCCTGAAGGATTTGAACCTCCGTCTCTGCCATGAAGTGGCAGCGTCCTTGGCCCCTAGACGAAAGGGTCGTATGTGCAAAAGCAGGGCAGAAGTATACAGTTCGAAAACAAAACTTTTCATAAATTTTTTAGGAATTTCTTATTGTGTCGTGGTGGGAACTACTGGACTCGAACCAGTGACATCTACCTTGTAAGGGTAGCGCTCTACCAACTGAGCTAAGCTCCCGAGGAAGTGGCGCGGCGGACGGGACTCGAACCCGCGACCCCCGGCGTGACAGGCCGGTATTCTAACCAACTGAACTACCGCCGCATCCATTGATAAGTGGAGCGAAATTTTACCTTTTAATCTTTAAAACAAGATAAAAAGCTACTATTTCTTTTCTGACACATAAAAAGCCAACAGAGCGCGATTAATCTGCGCGAGAGCTTTCAGCTGAAGAAAACCCAGTGTTAACGTAGTGAAACGGGCTTTGCTCGTTTCGCGTATCAAAATGTCATGGTGTCCCGTGCAGGATTCGAACCTGCGGCCACCTGATTAAAAGTCAGATGCTCTACCAACTGAGCTAACGAGACAGCCTCGCAAATGCAAGGCCGAAATTATAGGCAAACACGCCTGAAAAAGTCAAGAAAATTAAAAAAAAAATTCCTTTTCGAGCAGTAGCAGCATTTTGATGGCGTGCAGAACCGTCTGCTCCTGAATATAGTTGCGGTCGCCGTGCAGTTGCAGCCGGGCCGTTTTATGTGCAGTGTTGCTCCGTACTGCGACGAAAACCGTTCCGACCGGTTTTTCCGGTGAGCCGCCGGTGGGTCCTGCGATGCCGCTGACGGCGATGGCGTAATCGGCGTTGGCCACTTCCAGCGCCCCGGCGCTCATCTCGAGGACCACTTCGCGGCTGACCGCACCGTGGGTTTTCAAGGTGGCATCATCGACGGTGATCCAGTTCGATTTCAGGCGGTTGGAGTACGTAACAAGGGCACCTTCGAAGACATTGGACGCGCCGCTCTCTTTGGTGAGAAAATAGCTGATAAGTCCTCCGGTACAGCTCTCGGCAAATGTAACGGTCCTGTCGGCGGTTTCCAGTCTTTCAATGACCCACTGCGCGATGTTGTCCGAAACGATACTGGCGGGAAACAGTTCGCCAAGCCTTCGTGCGGCGCCCCGTGTGTCGCCGAACGGATCGGCCGTGATGGTGCACTGCATCCATCCGGGGACCGGTTCGCAGCATTCGGTTTTGACACGGTAGGCCTCTTCGATCTGGGTGCTCGCCGTTTGCAGTGACGAGCGGTCGGCATCGAAAAGGTGCAGCGTTGCGGCTGTTTTGTTTTGAGCGACTGCGAGCGGTGGCAGTTCATGGCCGGTATAGGTGTTGATGACATGCAGTTCAAGCTGTCGGTGTTTCAGTGTGTAGTAGCCTGTCTTGACGCAGTGTGCCGATGCCGGCATGAGCAGTTCGTTGTGCAGTGTCACCGTTTCGCCCGCAAACGTGGCAATCTCCCTTGCGACAAGTGCGGCATGTTCCGGATCGCAAAAGCAGAACAGGGTATGAGGTCTGTCGGCGTCGGGACAAACCTCGTCGAAAATGCGCTCGCTTTGCGCCACCAGATGCAGCAGATCCACGGTGACGCCGCTTTGGATCAAATGGCGTTCGATATAACGCTGCAGGGCACTGTCGCCGGTCAGGGCATCGCCAATGAGAAAGAGTGAATGTTTCATGCTGTGAGTATAGCGAACTGTAATCAATTTTTAATGACCCCGGCGCTATAATGCAACAATTTTTACAAGGCGCTTTACGAGGAAATCAATGGATTATAAAGAGACACTGCTTCTGCCCAAGACCGACTTCGCGATGCGGGGGAATCTGGTCCAGAACGAACCGAAACGCTATGCGAAATGGTTCGAATCGGGCGTATATGAATCGATGAAGAAAAGACGCGACGGGGCTCCGTCGTTCACGCTGCACGACGGCCCTCCCTATGCCAACGGCCATACGCACATCGGCCATGCACTCAACAAGATCCTCAAAGATATTATCGTCAAGCAGCACTACTTCAACGGCAGCAGCGTCCGGCTGACCCCGGGCTGGGACTGCCACGGCCTGCCGATTGAACAGCAAGTAGAGAAAAAGCTCGGCGGCAAGCAGAAAAAAGAGCAGCTCAGTACTTCCGAGATCCGAAAACTCTGCCGCGAACATGCGGAAAAGTTCGTCGGCATCCAGCGCGACGAGTTCAAGCAGCTCGGTGTCATCGCCGACTGGGACAAGCCTTACCTGACGATGGATTACCGGTTCGAGGCCAATATTTACCGCACACTCTGCGCTGTGGCGAAGAAGGGGCTGCTGGTGGAGCGCAGCAAGCCGGTCTACTGGAGCTGGGCCGAACGCACCGCGCTGGCCGAGGCGGAAGTGGAGTATGAGGACAAAGAGTCGTATTCCATCTACGTCGCGTTCGAACTGAGCGAGGAGTCCAAGGTGCGGCTGGGCATTGAGGGCAACGCCGCTCCCGTCATCTGGACAACGACGCCGTGGACCCTGCCGGCCAATACCGGCATTGCGCTCAATCCCGATGAGCAGTACGTCCGTACGGCCGATGGCTATATCGTCGCGCAGAAGCTTTACGACACCCTCCGGGAGCAGGAAATCGTCAAAGGCAACGTCGTACAGACGTTCGAGGCGAAGCAGTTGGATAACCTGCACGCCATCAACCCGCTCAACGGCCGCCGCTCCCTGATCGTGCTGGGCGAGCATGTTCTGATGGACAACGGGACGGGGTGTGTCCATACCGCTCCGGGGCATGGCGAGGACGACTACCGTGTCGGGCTCCAATACAACCTCGACGTTATCATGCCAGTCGACGAGACAGGCTGTTACGACCAGAGCGTGGCCCGCGACCGTCTTTTGCCCAATGCCGAGAGCTTTGTGGGAATGCATATCTTCAAGGCGAACGAGCCGATCCTCGAACTGCTGGGCGACAGCCTGCTCAAGGTCAGCAAATTCAAGCACTCCTATCCGCACTGCTGGCGTTCGCATACGCCGTTGATCTTCCGGGCGACGAAACAGTGGTTTATAGCCGTCGACGAAACACCGGAGGGATCGGACAGGAGCCTTCGCGAGATCGCGCAGGACGAGGTGGCAAAGACGACGTTTTACCCCGAGTGGGGACGCAACCGCATCAAATCGATGGTAGAGAACCGTCCGGACTGGTGTATTTCCCGCCAGCGCGACTGGGGCGTGCCCATTGCCTTTTTCCGTGTCAAAGCGACAGGTGAGGTCATCTACGATGAGAAAGTGCTCAACTTCATCGCCATGGTCTTCGAAATGCAGGGAACCGACGCGTGGTACAGCATGCCGATCGAACAGCTGCTCTATCCGGGCAGCGGCTACAAGCCCGATGAACTTGAAAAGGTGACGGACATTCTCGACGTCTGGTTCGACAGCGGCTCAACCTGGAACGCTGTGCTCAAATCGCGCAACTACGATGCGGGGCAGTACCCGGCGGATCTCTACCTTGAAGGCTCGGACCAGCACCGCGGCTGGTTCCAGAGTTCGCTGTTCCTGAGTGCTGCCGTAGAGCATCGCGCGCCGTACAAAGCGATCTTGACGCATGGCTTTACGGTAGATGCCAAAGGCGAGAAGATGTCCAAGTCCAAGGGCAATGTGGTTGCACCCGAGAAGGTACTGAAACAGTACGGCTCCGAAATCCTGCGCCTGTGGGTCGCGCTCAGCGACTACCAGAGCGATCTGAAGATCAGCGACGACATTTTGAAGCAGACTGCGGAGCAGTATCGCAAATTGCGTAACACCTTTCGCTTCCTGCTGGCCAACATCGATGATCTGGAAATCCTGCTGTCGTTCGAACAGATGGGGGTGCTGGACCAATGGATCGTCTCGAAAGCGTCGCATGTGTTCGATGAGGTGCACGGCCAGTTCAGGGAGTACAACTTTGTCGGCGGTATGAGTACGCTCAACAACTTTGTCGTCAACGAACTCAGCGGTATCTATCTTGACATCACGAAAGACCGCCTCTACTGTGACGCGGCGGACGATCCGCATCGCCGTGCCAGCCAGAGTGCAATGGCGATGATCACCAAAACGATGCTGATGCTCGTTGCCCCGATTCTTACCTATACGGCGGACGAGATCGTCGAAGCAGCACCGGCGGTCGTGACGGGCGGCGCCGAGACGATCTTCGCGCTCGTATACGCTCCGATCGACGTGCCGACAAGCACGTTCAACGAGAGCGGCCTCGTCAAGGCCCGCGAAGGGTTCTACGAAGTGGTGGACGCACTGAAGAAAGAGAAACGCATCAAGAGCACGCTCGAACTGGAGCTCCATACCGATGCGGCACTGCTGGATACACTGCCCAGGACCGAGGCCGAAGACTGGTTCGTCGTCTCGGACATTCTGCCGCTGGGTACGGCAGGCGAATCGCTGGGCGAGTTTGAGGTGGACGGCGAGCGGTTCGTCATCGCGAGCGCGTCGCGGCAGAAGTGCCCGCGCTGCTGGAAGTATCACGCCGCCGAGCCTGAGACGCTTTGCGCACGCTGTGCGGAGGTGTCTGGTGCCTGATCTGGCGCAGCCGGCTCCAATGTCGTTTATAATCGAAACGGTTTTGGTGATCTTTTCCGTGATCGCCATCGGAATCCTGGCCGTGCGCCGGGCAAAAAAAGCAAAGGATGAACAGTGATGACGCTCAAAGAAGCGCTTAAATGCTCTGCGGACGAGATCGCGGCTCTCAGAAGCGAACTCCAATCAAAAATTGAAGCTGACAGCGAGCTGGGCGCTTACGTCGGCATGGAGACAGTAGGCGAAGGCATTCCTATTGCCGTCAAAGATAATATTCAGGTCAGGGAGTGGAGCGTTACCTCCGGTTCGAAGATCCTGCAAGGCTATATTGCACCATATAATGCGACGGTGGTCGAGAAACTGCTGAGTGCCGGGCTGTCGCCGTTCGGGCGTACCAACATGGATGAGTTCGCCATGGGCTCGACGACAGAGAGCAGCTGTTACGGCAAGACGCTGAATCCGCGCAACCGCGGATGTGTCCCCGGCGGCAGCTCCGGCGGTTCGGCGGCGGCGGTCGCGGCGGGATTGGCGGTGGCGGCACTGGGCAGTGATACGGGCGGATCGATCCGTCAACCGGCGGCTTTTTGCGGTATTGTCGGGATGAAACCGACCTACGGCCGCGTCAGCCGCTATGGTCTGGGTGCCTATGCCAGCTCACTGGACCAGATCGGGCCGATGACACAGAACGTTGAGGATGCAGCGTTGTTGTATGACATTATCAGCGGGTATGATCCCAAAGATTCTACAAGTGCCGATATAGTCCATGCGAGTGTCGCGGACAAGCTGGATGCGTCGCGTAAACTCACTGTTGCCGTTTTGCCCTCCTACCTTGAGGGTGCATCCGAAGCAGTCCAGAAGGGGTATGCCAAAGCTGTAGAAGCCTTGAAGGCCGCCGGGCACACTGTTGTCGAGAAGAGTTTGATGGATGCCAAGTATGATATTTCGGCCTACTATATCACGGCGACGGCCGAGGCCTCGACCAACCTGGCGCGCTACGACGGCATTCGTTACGGCAGCAGGGTAGAAGGCGAGAATCTCTCCGACCTCTATATCAAGTCCCGCTCCGAAGGGTTCGGAGAAGAGGTAAAGCGTCGTATTTTGCTTGGCAACTTCGTTCTTTCGAGTGGCTATTACGACGCGTATTACGTCAAGGCGCAGAAGGTGAGGAGACTCATCAAGGAGGAGTATGAAAAACTCTTCGAAGAAGTCGATCTGATTCTCAGTCCCGTCGCGCCCGATACCGCGTATGAATTCGGTGCGCTTTCCGATCCGCTGCAGATGTACCTGAGTGATATCTATACCATTTCGGTCAACCTTGCAGGTCTGCCGGCAATTTCGCTGCCGGTCGATACTGCCGACAATGGCATGCCGGTTGGGCTGCAGCTTATTGCCAAGGCCTTTGACGAACAGACCCTATTCGACGGTGCGCTCAGCCTTGAGCAGACCGTAAATCTTTAAAAGGAGCCCTATGAAAATCCGTAAACGTGCATTGACGTTCGAAGACGTCCTTCTGGTCCCGCGCTATTCCGAAGTTCTGCCTAAAGAGGTGAACCTCGAGACGAAGTTGACCCGGAACATCAGCCTCAATATTCCGATGGTTTCCGCAGCGATGGACACAGTGACCGAATACCGTGCTGCGATTGCCATGGCGCGTCTTGGCGGTATTGGCATCATTCATAAAAATATGGATATAGAGAATCAGGTCAATCAGGTCCGAAAGGTCAAAAAGAGCGAATCGGGCATCATCATCGACCCCATCTACGTTTACCCTGACGCGACGCTGGCCGATGCCGAAGCGCTGATGCAGGAGTACCGTATCTCCGGTGTGCCGGTCGTCGACATTTATAACAAACTGTTGGGAATCCTCACCAACCGTGATATGCGTTTTGAAAAAGATCTCAGTAAACGTGCTGATCTCGTCATGACGAAAATGCCGCTCATTACCGCCTCAAAAGATATTTCGCTGGATGAGGCGGAGCAGATCATGCATAAACATAAGATCGAGAAATTGCCGATTATCGACGAAGACGGGCATCTGCAGGGGCTTATTACCATCAAAGATATCAAAAAGCGTATCGAATACCCAACAGCAATCAAAGATGAGTTCGGACGGCTTCGTGTCGGTGCAGCGATCGGTGTGGGACAGCTTGATCGAGCACGCGCGCTGGTTGAGGCCGGAGTTGATGTGCTCGTACTAGATTCAGCGCACGGTCACTCCAGAGGAATAATCGATACGGTCAAGGCGATCAAAAAAGAGATGAGCATCGATATTATCGCCGGCAACGTTGCCACGGGTGAGGCTGTCGAAGCGCTGGCAGATGCGGGTGCGGACGCGGTCAAAGTCGGTATTGGACCGGGTTCTATCTGTACGACTCGGATCGTAGCCGGGGTCGGGGTGCCGCAGATCTCAGCGATCGACGAGTGTGCTGAGGCGGGACGGCGTATCGGTGTGCCGATCGTCGCTGATGGCGGTATCAAGTACTCCGGCGATATGGCCAAGGCCCTCGCAGTTGGTGCGAGTTGTGTGATGGCAGGATCGCTCTTGGCGGGAACACGAGAGTCTCCGGGCGATTTGATCAACTATCAGGGGCGTCAATATAAATCATACCGCGGTATGGGTTCTATCGGTGCAATGAGCCAGGGCAGCACGGACCGCTATTTCCAGGAGGGAACGGCGGCGGACAAACTGGTTCCCGAAGGAATTGAAGGACGCGTACCTTATCGCGGTGCAATTGCGGGTATCGTACACCAGATGATGGGCGGTTTGCGCTCTTCGATGGGGTATTGCGGCTCTAAAGATATAGCGACGTTTCAAGAGAACGCGGAGTTTGTCGAGATTACAAGTGCGGGACTGAAAGAGTCACATGTGCATGATGTACAGATCACAGCGGAAGCGCCGAACTATCATATTTGACTTTACGGGGCGACGGCTATGGCCGCGCCTCTTTTTTCGTATAAGGAAATAGCAATGCATTTTCAGACGCAGGCACTGCATGAAGGCTACGATAAAGATACCCAGGGAACCATGGCGGTGCCGATCTACCAGACGACCGCGTATGAGTTTCGTGACGCCGAACATGCGGCCAATCTTTTTGCGCTCAAAGAACTCGGTAACATCTATACGCGCCTGAACAACCCGACGACGGATGTCTTTGAAAAACGAATGGCGGCGCTCGAGGGCGGCGCGGCGGCGCTGGCGGCAGCCAGCGGGATGTCGGCCATCTTCTACGCGCTGGTCAACGCCGCCGAGGCCGGAGACAACATCGTCTGCGCTTCGCAGCTCTATGGCGGCTCGCTGACACTGACAGCACATACGCTGAAGCGCTTCGGAATAGAGGCCCGTTTTTTCGACGTGCACAACCCTTCCGAGGCAGAGAAGCTGATTGACGACAAGACCAAAGCGCTCTTCTTTGAAACGCTGACGAACCCCAGTATCGATGTGCCCAATATCAGTGATCTGTCCGCCATCGCGAACAAGCACGGCATTATCAGCATCGTCGACAATACCGTGGCAACGCCGGCGCTGTGCCGTCCTATCGAACATGGCATCGATGTGGTCGTACACAGTGCCAGCAAGTACACGACGGGGCAGGGTTTGGCCATCGGCGGTATCATGGTCGAGCGCAGGGAGCTTGTCGAAAAGATCAGGGGCAATGCCCGCTACCCACAGTTCAACGAGCCCGATGCCAGCTACCACGGACTGGTCTATGTCGACGTTCCGTTGCCAATCTACACGCTGCGAGCACGTCTGAGCCTGCTGCGCGATATCGGCGCGGTGGTATCGCCGTTTAACTCATGGCTCTTCATTCAGGGGCTCGAGACGCTGAAGCTGCGGATGAAAGAGCATTCGCACAATGCGTTGATGATCGCCAAATTCCTTGAGAAGCAGCCTATGGTCAAGCGGGTCAACTATCCGGGGCTCAGTTCGAACAAAAACTTCGAGAACGCCACGCGTTATTTTGATGAGGGCATGAGCAGCGGGCTGCTGAGTTTCGAGGTCGAAGACCTGGAGACGGCAAAAAAGATCGTGGATGCTACCAGTATCTATTCGCTGGTCGTCAATATCGGTGATTCCAAGTCCATCATTACGCATCCCGCGTCGACGACGCATCAACAGCTCAGTGCCGAAGAGATGGACGCCTGCGGCGTTCCGGCGGGGCTGATTCGTATCAGCGCGGGACTTGAGAACGCCGAGGATCTCATTGAAGACATTAAACAGGCACTCGAGGCGGCATCATAGACGCACTGAACCTGCAGACTTTGTCCCAGCACTTTACCAATCCGCTCTATCTTGAGAGCGGGCGTATCCTGGAGCCCTATGATATTGTCTACGAGACCTATGGCCATTTAAGCGATGACAAAGACAACGTCGTCGTAGTAACACATGCCCTGACTGGATCACACCATGCGGCGGGCTTTTACGAGGGCGAGAGCAAACCGGGTTGGTGGGATGGCCTGATCGGTCCTGGAAAAGCGATCGATACAGACCGTTTTTTTGTGATCTGCTCCAATGTGGTGGGTAGCTGTTTCGGCTCGACCGGTCCGATGTCGCAGATGCATCCGTATGAAGAAGCGTATCGCTACAAATTCCCAGTAGTTACTATCAAGGATATGGTCAAGGCGCAGCGCATCCTTTTCGACCGTCTGGGTATTCACCGCGTCCATGCTATCGTTGGCGGCTCCATGGGCGGGATGCAGGCGCTTCAGTTTGCGGTGCACTTCCCCAACTTCGCCGACCGCATCGTCGCCATGGCCTGTACGCATGCCACTCAGCCGTGGGCGATTGCTTTCAATAAAGTCGCGCAGGAAGCGATCCTTAAAGATCCCAAGTTCAAAAGCGGCTATTATGATCCCGCCGACATCACTGCCAACGGCCTCTCGGGCATGGCGGTCGGCCGGATGGCGGGCCATATCAGTTTCTTGTCGCACCACAGCATGACCCGAAAGTTCGGGCGCGAATACAAACGAACCGACGGGCTGTATGAGCTGTTCGGCAAGTTTCAGGTAGAGTCGTACCTGGAGTATAACGGGTACAATTTCACCAAGTGGTTCGATCCGTTAAGCTATCTCTATATTACGAAAGCAATCAACATCTACGACCTTTCCCGGGGATTCGATACGCTCGAGGAGGCACTGCTGCGCATCCGAAGCAAACTTTACCTGCTCAGTTTCGAAAGCGATATGCTGTTCATTCCCGAAGAGATGAAGGTAATGGCCGATATCCTCGCCAAAGAGAAAATGGCCCCGATCGATTACACCGAGATTAAGAGCGATTACGGGCATGACGCGTTTTTAGTCGAGCTTGACAAGTTTGAAGCGTATGTCCGACATGCGCTCGAGCATTAAACATCAAAGGAGTCCGAGTGGAAGAGAAAAGCTTTGAGAACCGTCTGGAAGAGGCCAAGGCCATTTTGGAAAAGCTCATGAACCCGGAGCTGACCCTCGAAGAGAGTGTCAAGGCCTACGAGGCGGGTACCAAAACGCTTAAAGAGGCGCAAAAAATTCTCGAGGATGCCAAAAAGCAGATCGAGCAGATTCGCGGTGCCGAAACGCAGGACGGTGCATGAACGTCGGGGTGCTGCAGCTGCGATCGATCGGGATGCGCTCGACCAAGCTGTATCACTATGTCCGCATCGCGCATAAGCGCGGCGTGAAAGTGCTGTTGCTGGGCGAATACATGCTCAACGGTTTTTTTAAAGAGCTGTATCAGGCGCCCCTGCCGATGCTGCGCGAACTTGCCGATCATCAAATCGCTATTTTGCGCGATTTGGCCGCCACCTACGACATCACCTTTGTCGCTCCACTGGTCACTGTCAAGAGCGGGAAACCTTTTAAAAGCATTGTAAAGATTTCTCCGCGTTCGAACGCCTATTACCAGCAGCAGATCCTGATTGACTATCCGCATTGGAACGAATCGGAGTATTTTGCCAATCCGGTGGAACCACTGCAGGGGCCTTTGACGTTCACGGTGGAGGGGGTGCGTTTTGGTATTCTCGGTGGCTATGAGCTGCATTTCGATGCCCTGTGGGAGAGCATCTGGGACAAGCGCATCGACTGCATCCTGCTGCCGACTGCTTCGACATTCGATTCGCGCGAACGGTGGCGCGACCTGATCCGCATGCGCGCCTTCACACACAACTGTTACGTCCTGCGGGCGAACCGTATCGGCGAGACGAAAGAGGAGCAGCATCTGTGGCGTTTTTACGGCGATTCGATTCTGGTCAACCCTGACGGCGAGATTCGCAACAGCCTGGGAGATACCGAAGAGCTGATGGTCGGCCAGATCGACCGCGCGCTGGTGCTTGAAGCGCGCAAAGGGTGGCGATTCAAAGACGCGATGGATAAACGGCGTGAATAAGTGGAAAAAGTGGGGCAAAGAGCTCGCGGCGATGGCGGCCGTGACGGTTATTGCCGCCTCGGTCATCGGCTATTTGCGCGCGCCGTCGTATGAAGACGCGACCCTGCCGAAGATTCATATATCGAAACTCGGCGGTCTTGCCTATGACAGTACCGTCAAGCCCGAAGAGCCGTATGTGCTTCACTTCTGGGCGACCTGGTGCCCGACCTGCCGCGCCGAGGCCGGAAACATCGAGGCGGTTTCAAAAGAGCATAACGTCGTCACCGTCGCCGTCAAATCGGGCGGAATGGAGCAGATCGAGAAGTACAAAAGAGAAAACGGGCTGACCTTCCCGGTCATCAACGACGAAAACGGCGTCATGGCCAATGCTTTCAACATAAGCGTTTTCCCGACGACGATCATCGTAGGCAAAGACGGCAAGGTCTTCTGGGCCGAAACGGGTTATACGACGACGTGGGGGTTGAAATTGAGGCTTTGGCTGGCGGACATTTGGTAAATTGACACGTTAAAAGAGTTCATATACAAATGTATTTTTACCTAGCTGTCTCATCCCGTTTTTAATTTCAGACTAAATCAATATTTCTGCATTTCAGGGATAACGCCCCGACTCCGCCTTTGGGATCTTCCATATCCCCTTTTCTTCTGGGAATAAGGTGTATATGCACATGCATGATGCTCTGTCCGGCATCTTCTCCGATATTGATTCCGACATTGAATCCGGAGATGCTTTTATCCTCATGTAATAATCTTTTTTGCTGCCGATGAAGTAGCTCATAAATGGCGTCGATTTCCTCTTTATGCAATTCAAAAAAGTTGGCTGCGTGCCGTTTTGGAATAATCAACATGTGATTGCGGGTAACGGGATAGCCGTCATAGATCGCAAAAGCGAGTTTATTGCTGTCTACAATTACCTTGTCTTTAGGCAGATAGCAAAAAATACATTCCGTATGAAGATTATATGATCGGTTTTCTACTAAAGAGGGATGCCTCGTTTGTTTCGAAAGTTTGTCAATTTTATTTATCATAGCTGTCTCAACTTCGATTTAAAATGTAAACGTATCTTCCATCAAGCCTTTCTCGAAGAATTTTGCCACTTTGGTTGAGTCCGGTTAATTCAGAACTAACTGCACTGATGGGATGTGCTGCTCCGAATACATAGTATCGTTTTCGCTCAATATTTGAAAGGATTTCATTTGCATCCATCGCTATATCCGTTTCTTCGAGCGATTTCAAGATAGCCTCTTGAATGGTCATGGGGGTTCGCGCAGATTCATCATTTCTAAATGTGTCTATAATAAACTCCCTTACAGGTTTCCACAGTTCAACTATACCGGCATGTTCTTCAAACACTTTGGCGTGATTGCGATCAAATATGTTTTTCATCTGGCTGTAGTGAGAATTGAATTTCGTGGACTCTAGTCCACTGCTTTCTCTAAGTTCGTCTACAGTGACTTGTACGGTAGCATTTTTAGACAAATCTATAAACGCTTTCAATATCCTGTAGTTATACTGGGATTTCTTCCCCAACCACCTTGGCAGTTTACGGTAAACCTTGGCTATTTCGTTCTTTTCGTCATCGTCAGATTTGTCTTGCAATGTTTTTAGTAATGCTTTTGTGTCGGTAGTTATCGACAGTAATTTTTCTTCCAACAATTCGTTCTCTATTCTTACACTCTCTCGGAAAGCTTCTTTTGCATTGGACAGGATTGTTTCCAGCGTTTTTTCCATGTACAGTTCTCCCTTGGAATTTGGAATATGTAAAATATTATCGATTTATTTATAAAAGATTAATAAAGTCTAAATTAGAATATGATTTGAAAAAGTTGTGAAACTGGAGGATATCATGAATAGTTCAGGATTAAGGGGCAGTATTGATGGAATGGATTGACGAGAGAATGAAAGCCGGTGGTCGAGAAAACAATAATAGTGATATAGACGTTTTAATGAAGAAGGCTGCCGATGGAAATAAAGATGCCTGTTTTAATCTGGCTATCAGGTATGCCAATGGTGATGGTGTGGAAAAAGATATCTCGAAAGCATTGGAGCTTTACGAACCCTATGTCAAAGATGCAAACTTGGCAGCAATGCATAACTCGGCATTACTGTATTGCAATTATTACGGCGACAACCCTGACATGTTACATCGTGGAGTTCAACTATTCCACGAGGCTTCTGACAAAGGGTTTCTACCTTCTGATTGTGAGCTGATGAAACTGTACCTGATTGGTTTCGGAGTCAGGAAAAACTACATGAGAGCCATTGAGTATCTGATGCGCTCAATCGAAGGAGGAAATGAAAAATGTGCAAACGAATACTACCAACTTGTTATTTTAATGAATGAGTATGGAAACAGTCTGGAAGAACCAATTTTTATTCTCGAAGAGGTTGGCGGAGTTCAGGTCGAGTATGAACTGCTAAGTCATCTTTTGGGTCAAAAAAACAGAGACTGGTCTTTGAAAAAGCAAACACTTCTTGATGAAAATGGTGCCCAAGTTGACAAACTCGATATCGAGCTTGTTTCAGGAGAAGATGTTACTTACTATTTCGATATCAGTCGAACGTTCAGTAATTATTCGGACTGAGAAATAGTAAAATGAAGGCCTACTGTGAACCTTATTCCGATTACATATCATAACCTTTCATATCCTGATCATATCCGTTCCGAGATTGTGGAAGTGGCAGGACATTTTGATGTTCAAGCTCTGAACAACGATCTGGAAGATTATTCCTTTTCACTGCATACGGAATATTCTGCATCACACAGAAGGATGGACTCCCCCTGCGTGAATGGTCTCGAAGCAATTAGCGATGCACAGGGAAATGGGGAACGAGCGGTACCCCATTTATGGTCCAGCCGACAATGGGCAGTGGAATTTGCATATTTCATAATATGCCTGTTGGATGGAAAAAAGCCGAAAATCATTGAAATTCACCCACATAAGAGCAGGGTATCAGGGCTCACGAAGTTTATTGAACAATACGAAGTCTTTCATAATATTCTGCTTTCTCATGGAATCGACTCGACGATA
>JANTHE010000002.1 GCA_024762585.1 Sulfuricurvum sp.
TGTTCCCGCAGGCATAAAACGTCATATTGTCGCCGGCCGTCAATGCGATGTTCTTGAAGCGT
Organism: Sulfuricurvum sp.; assembly: GCA_024762585.1. Classification (GTDB taxonomy): domain Bacteria; phylum Campylobacterota; class Campylobacteria; order Campylobacterales; family Sulfurimonadaceae; genus Thiomicrolovo. Next base: position 63 of record JANTHE010000002.1, read on the forward strand.
CCCCTCGTGCCGTTGCCGGCAGGGCCGCCATGCTCAAGGTAGGGTTTTGCGGCAAATCCCGTTTTTTTGAAATCTTTCATGAAGTACTGCAGGCACGGCCCCAGCGCGACGACGTCGATTTCATACGGAATCATGTTCTTGTCGTAATACTTTACGGCATTGTTGAGCGTATTGAGCATCAGATGCACCCGTTTGGGGTCCGGAAAATCGCATTGATAGACGATTTTCACCGTATCGTCATCATCATCCTGCGCGTGTAGGGGCAGTACCGCCATCATCAGGGCCATCAGTGTCCAGGCTAAATATTTTCGTTTCATTGTCTTTCCTTTTTAAAAAGCTGCGGTGATCTGAACGGAGACGCGATCACCCATATTGTCCAGAACGGTCTGGGCTTTGGCGTTTCCAGGGGCTTTTGCATCTCTGAACAGGTAGTTGAAATCGATCCGTGTCGGACCTCTGAACCGGTAAGAGCATCCCAGTGTCGCGGTTTTGAAATCCCGTTCCCCTTTTGCATCGTTCGTCAAACGGTTATGAAAGTCGTACCGGCCGAAGACTTCAAATGTTTTGGGCAGCAGTTCATACTGCAGGTTGATGTAGCCGCCGTCGGCTTTGTTCTCGGTTCCGACCGCATATTGAAACTGCCAATCCTCTTTCATCGGGTCGCTGTCCGTATCTTTTGGGCCGGTAAAGATCATCCCTTCGGCCCGCATATATTCCGCTTCGAAGCGTAATCCGTCTTTGTAATAGGTCATGCCGATGCCGTAGCGTTTCCGGTCGGATTTAATCTCCGAAGTTGACCCGTTGGCGTCCGTTGAATAGAGCACACGTTTGCCGGTCTGTCCCCAGATGAAGAATTTCATGGCTTGGGTGTAGTAGCCTTTTCCTGCGCCAAAATCTTCTTCAAGTGCCAGGTACCCGTAATGCGTCGCCTGCTTGTTCGAACTGCTGTGCGAAACGCCGGAGCCGTTTCCGTACATATAGGCGTAACTCAGCGACCAGTTCTCATTCAGGTCGAATGTATCGAAGAGCTGCACACCCGTATCGCGAAATGCCGCGATGGGCTTGTCGACTTTGGTGCTGGTGTAATGCACGGTAGAAGCACCGCCGGCCGCTTTTCCTGTCTGTGCAGGGCCGACATCGGAGATCTGACGTTCAAGCAGCTGCTGATTGGTCATTGTGGTAAACTCGATGTAGGGGGAAACGAACACGGCCTGCAGCCCCTCTTCGCTGCCGGGAGTTTTGAACATCCCCGCGCGCAGTTTGGCACCCGGTATATGTTTGAGGGTGACCGAAGCATCAGTAAAATAGGTCGCTACTTCGCGATGCCCGGCCAGATCGTTTACCCCGTTGTTGCCGAACTCCGTCATGAAGAAGTAGTTGACCTTGTTTTCATTGTCCGCCATGCCCCGCAGTGCGAGACGGGCGCGAAAGACATTGAATCCGGACTGATCTTCCAGATTGGGATTCAGATACGAAAAAGGGGTTTTGTTTTTACCATCGGGGGCCACAAAAACATCCCCCAGATCCTGTTTGTAATTGGTCTGGATAAAGCCCCATACTTTAGGGACTTTGCTGCGATACGGCACCTTGACGCCTTTGGGGGCGACGGTGTCGGGTTGTGTCCCTTGCAGCATCAGCCAGTTTGCCGCATTGGCGTTGAGCCCGCCGAGCAACACGGGCGTGATCAAGGCAACTTTCAGTGTTGAACGTAACGAAACGTTTCCGTTAACTTTAGACATGATTCAATCCTTTCATGGATGACGGTCAAGAGGTGCCCTTAAGCGTCAATTCGGATGTATCATAGTCCTCTTGTGTAAAAATAGTATAAAATTTACAAATAAATGTGATATTTATTTGATCATTTTTTATTATGTAAAATTGTATTGAAAGAGATTGATAAAATGGCTTTAACGTCCTATGACTGACAGGTTATGATATAGTTGTCTTATGAGTTTGCTTGGACGCCAGTCAGTCAGTGATGTATATTCTAATATTTTCGCATACGATATCCTCTATAGAAGTGGAGAGGAGCAGCGTATGGATTATACTGATTTTGAACGCTCTGCTTCTGCCTATGCCGTGATGCTGAATGAAATCGGTTTCGAAAATGTCTTGGGCGGTCACCTGGGATTGCTGAGGGTCGACAGCTTTTTTTTAAAGAGCAATTTTCTATCAGCCATCCCGAAAGAGAACTTCTCGCTGATGTTGATGGACCAGGTGCTTGACGACAAAGATATGCTGCACAAAGTGGCTTCACTGAAAGCCGAAGGGTTCAATTTCGGCGTAAACGATTTTGTTGGCGATGATGTCAGTATGACCAAATTGGCTCCATGGCTTGAAATGATAGATATTGTCAAGCTTGATGTGTTGAACACAGAGCGTATGCGTGCTGATGGGATGGTGAAGAACCTCAAGTCAAAACAGAAAAAAGTCATCGCTTCCAAAGTGGAAAACTATGCACTGTTCGAGCACTTTAAAAAAAGCGGCGCTGATTATTTTGAAGGTTTTTTTTATGAGCGCCCGAAGACCATTGGACAAAGCTCGTTTGACGTTGTCTTGGAAGAAGTGCTTCCGGTCTGGAATCTGCTGCAAAGTGACGCAGATACCAGAAAAATTGTGGCTGAGATAGAACAGCATCACACGCTCTCTCTCAAACTGGTACAGATGATCAACTCTGCTTTTTATGAGTTTACAAATCATATTTCATCAATCGGCCAGATCGTTACACTGCTGGGACGCAAACAGCTCTCTAACTGGTTGTTGCTCTTTTTGATCACTCAAAAAAGCAGTGATGGGCGAATGAACAATCCCCTGATCTTGATGATTGTGAGCCGTACGGAAGTGATGGTGCGGCTGTTGAAACTTGCCAGGCCGGATGCCTCTGCTGAAGAAGCATCGAAAGCATATCTTGTTGGTATGCTGTCATTGGCGCATTTGCTGTTTGGTGTGGACCATCGTGCATTACTGCATCGTCTTAACGTTTCAGACGATATTGAAGAGGCAATGTTCGAAGCAAACGGATTTTACGGCCAGCTTCTGACGATGACTCGCTATCTTGAAAATATGGATCTTGAAAAAATCAACGCTTATGCAGAAAAATTTCGTATTGAAGATGAAGCCATGAAGCTGCTTATCGCGGATGTCATGAAAAAAGTAAATGCTTTCGAAGCGATGATGTAACACTTAAGCTATTTTACATTGAATTGCTTCTTCTACGAGCAGGGATGCCATCTGCTCGCTTTGAACGATGACGTGACCAATATTCAGATCTGAAAGCATCTGCTCTTCAGCGCGATTGGAAGCCTTGATAATAATATTTGGCGCGGCTGCAATACGATTCAGGGTTTCGCAGATAAGTCGCAGATGGTTGGGATTGCCGACAGCCACGATCACGGCAGCAGCTTTGTCGACATTGAACGAACGCAATATATCCGGATTTGCGGCATTGGCAAAGTAGATGGGCTCGCCACGTTTTTCACCTACTCTAACGGCACTGATGTCATGCTCTAAAATGACATAATTCATGTGCATGGCATGCAGCCGGGTGATGACATTGCGTCCCATGGGCCCATACCCGCAGACAACGATATGGTTAGAGGGCCCATTTGTCTCAAAGTGCGGCAGTGATTCAGGCTCAGGAAAAAAACGGTCGGTGATAGTGCCAATATTCGGGAGAATAAAAACAGAGACAATCATACTCAGAACGGTAGCACTGAGCAGCACCTGTGCCATCTGGGCACTGAGAAGATCATGCCCGAGAGCCAGGGTAAAAACGGCCAGGGCAAATTCGCCGACCTGTCCAAGCGCCAATGCGGTTTTGATGGCTGTGCGGAGTCGGGTGAACGGTTTTAAGAAGATCAGGATGACCGAAAATTTAACGGCCATGATAACAAGAGATGCCAAGAGAATGAAATGAAAATAGGTCAATACCGCCTGGGGCTGGATCTGCATTCCGACCGTGACGAAAAAAAGTCCCATGAGCAGATCCCGAAACGGAATCAGAGCGGATTCGACCTGGTACTTGTAGGTTGTTTCTGCCAGCATGATTCCGGCAATAAACGCACCCAGAGAATAGGTGAACCCGAATCGATGGGCCAGCTCAGCCGCACCGATAGTAATAAAAAGTACCGTGGCAAGAAAAATTTCTGAGGAATCGGTGCGTGTGACACGTTCGAGCAGCGGCTCGAGCATAAATTTACCAATGATGTAGAGGATTGAAATGGCGAGTATGGCATCGATGGTGATCGATTCGAGCATACTGATCAAATCGCTGTTTTCTGATGCAAAAACAGAAATCATCAACAAGATGGGAATAACAGCAAGATCCTGAAAGAGCAGGATGCCGATTGATTTTTTCCCATAAGGCGTATGGGTGTGTCCTTTTTCGTTTAGAAACTTCAGTACGATAGCAGTGGAGGAGAGCGCGAGAGCAAACCCGATAATCATGGCGCTTTTAAGTTCCGCACCTGCTGCAAGAGCAAGCAGACCCAGCAGTATCGCCGTTATGAAGAGCTGAAGCGATCCGAACAGCAGGACCTCTTTGCGCATGGCAACAAGCTGTTTTACAGAAAACTCCAGTCCGATCGTAAACATCAAAAAAACAATACCGAACTCCGCAACGTGCGTGAGAGAACTGTAGGCGCGGTGCAGGTCAAAAAGGGAAGAGACTGCAATACCTGTCACAATATAGCCGATGATCGTCGGTATTTTAAAATGTTTTAGCAGGGTGTTGATAACGACCGACAGCAAGACGGCCACCAGTGTGACAGCTATGTAATCCATACTGGATATAGTAATCGATATCTGTACGTAATTATTCTGATACTTTGGTCTTTTTTTCATCATTAATGGAGCGATATGGAGCATATTGGGCTCTGTTTGGATGTTGCCGTTTAAATGCTACAGTTCTGGTTGAATACAAAAGAAAACGCTTCAGCCAAACCCATCGTGAGGTGGGGACGGAAAGCCATGGGTCTCGGACTGAGAAAGCCAGGTTGCAAATCTTCATAGAATGCTCCACCGGTTTTTTGGCAATATGATTTGGAGGAAAATAATGGTCTTGAAATGGCGAAAATACAATACGGTTTTACTCGCTGCAATTACAGCTGCATGGTTGATATCCGGCTGTAACGGCAGCAATGAAAACAGCGGAAGCGGTGGAGGAACCGTTCCCGTGAAGGAGCAGGAGGGCAAATATACTTCAACCTATGAAGGCCTGCAGCTTTATGCTGCCCCAATACCAGAAACTGCATACCGGCTGAAAAGCATTGATGACAGCCGTTTCAATGCGCTGTCAGAGTCGCAGCGGCATCTTGTGGCCGATAAACTGCTGGGCACCTTCTATTTCGGAATGGAGCCTGCTGCACTCGACGATATGATTGCTTCTGGGAATTTTGTCAGCAGCGTCAAGGAGATGCTGAGCACTGAGCGAAATGACTTGACAGCCGCAGAAGCCCGCCTGAACGATACGGACGATGAGGGTGAGTTCAAATTCAGCGATTGGCCCTCAGGAGCTGCGGAAGTGGCAAAGATACTGGCACGGTTTTATGTCCTGCCTGAACTGGATAAAAGTTATATGCAGTACTGGAGTGCTTATATATTGTCCTCTACGATCATGTTCTCTCCTGCGTACGAGCTGGAATCCTCGCACAATCCGAACATTGAGCGCATTTACGGTGCACTTGTCCGGGCACAGCGCGAAGAGTATACAATCGGCTACACTGCTTTTTTGCATATGATCAGTGATGACAACTGGCGCCGTTTTAGAAGTCCTGAAGACAACGGCCGTGAGATGATGGAGATCTTTTTGAAAGATTTTGACGACACGCATGTCCCTCTGGCGGGAAAGGCACTGCAGAACTGGCATCTTGATCGTGATAATGATACGCTGGTAGTCGGGCTGAACGAAAACAGAGATCCTGTTTCCCTGTTTGGCACAACGGTCTACAACGGTTATGATTTTTATCGGGAATTGGTCAATGCTCCTGATTTTATGCCGGCGGTGACCGGCAGACTTGTCGATGTTTTTTTCCCGACGTTTGATGCGGCGCAAAAACGCTCCATTGTCAACACCCTGGTTTCCAGTCATCCAAAATCATGGCAGGACCTGCTGCTGCAGATTGTGTTTTCCGAGAAATATCTTTTTGAATCCGAAAAACCAAAGAGTGCCGAAGAACTTTTTTTCAGCTTGAGCAAAAAGCTTCATTTCAAGCACAAGCGCGGTTATTTCAGCTACATGGCAGGGGACCTGAACGATATGAATCAGGCAGCCATGAAATACAAGCTTGGCAAACCGGTGGAGGTTCCGCTTGATTCACAATCGTTCATTACGTACCATAAAGCGATACGTGAAGGGGTGATGATCCGTTACAAAACGAAATGGTCCGGCGGCTGGGAGAGTGAAGTGCTGCTGCCCGACACGCTGTTTGAAGGCTTGTCGGCATATGAACACCGACAAATCGTCGATCGTCTGGTGGACTACCTGTTTATGACGACAATTTCCCGTCATGCGGACGCAGAAGAGTTGGCTTTTTTTGAAAAGAAAATGATTGACGAGGATGGAATTTACGCCTATCCCTATCGTATTTTTAAAGATAACGGCGATATTAACGAAAGAAGAAACGCGGCGATCGCGGTCATGGATTATCTTTCCAGGTTGACTGAGTTGTATCGCTATCAGGGGGTGGAAAAATGAATCGCAGAATGTTTTTAAAAACCGGCGGGGCAGTCTCGGCAGGGATGTTGTTGCCGACATGGAGCGCCGCCGCTCCGGTCGATTTCAGCAAAATCGGATTTGACAAGCAGCGCTATGAACGCAACAATGCCCAGACGATCATGATTTTTTTGTACGGCGGACCGTCACCGCTTGCCGGAAATCTGACGAATCTGGATGAAATCACGAAGGCGTCGCAAAGCGATTATGACAACTATTTTCGAGGCTTGACGTTGACATCGAATGATTTTTGGCAAGAAGCGGGCGGAATTGCGCTGGAATCGATGCTCTCGAATGGCGATATGAATCTGTTCCGAACCTGTTTCAGTCAGCTGCGCGAAGATGAGGGGAATCGTTCCCATTCGCAATGCGTGTCGCAGAATCAGCGCGGTATCAATACACTCGAAGACAGCGGCGGTATCTTTTCGATCATTGCCAATACACTCTACCGCAATGGGGTCATTGATGAAAACAGTCGTTTGCCGTTTGTCAGTATGGAGGGAGATACTACATTTTTCAGTGCTCCGGATTTCACGCTCGAGAGCTTCTTGAAGCCAACGGCGGTCAGCGCGTCGCTGGAAAACCCATATGAAAGAGATGATGACAACCAGTGGTTTTATTATTCGGAAGCAGAGCGCGAGCAGGAGGAGTATCGTAAAACAAGGGCGGGGTTCGATGCGGCTATGGACCAGTTGGCCCAAAGCAAAAATGCACCGGGAAAGATGAAAGAAGCCTTCGAAAAACGGGCTGAACTCGATGCATTCATTAAAGGCATAAATGAAGCGGACCTTCCGTCAGGCATCGAATACCCCAACAATGATTTTTCCGAAAAGCTGAGCAATGCAATCAAAATCCTCGAGAAAAATGCCGACACGAAGATCATTTCGCTGGGCAGCGGAGGATTGGGCGGTTGGGACGACCACAGTGAAGCGAGAGATTATCAGTCGCGTTCGGAGAGCCTGTTCGAATCCATCAGTACAGCGCTGCAGCATATCAAGACCATCGGAAAAGAGGGCAACATCAATATCATGGTGTTTGGCGAATTCGGACGAAATGTCAATCTCAACAGTTCGTTTGGATGGGATCACGGAAATTTGCAGAACTTTTATCTGTTCGGCGGAAAAAACTATTTCAACCATCTGGGGGTTGTCGGAGAAACTGCCTTGTCGCAAACGGGTGCGATCAATCGGATGTATCTTACACCGACTGCCTCGTCGTATTGGTTCGAACCTTATAGTGTCGCGGCGACGATCTATGACATTTACGGCATTACAAATCCTGAAATATTAACCGGGGGGTACGGTCCCATCCAGGCAGGTCTGCATCGCTGATTCTTAGCCTTGTGCCGCTATAATCTGGCGATGATGAAAAGAATATTTTTGATACTGCTGGTTTTGACCGGGCTGCAACTGAGTGCCGCCGACCGATCAGACAGCCAGAACCTCTACCGGATGATCGGCCGGATGCTGATTGTCGGTTTTGATGCGCAGACGCTTGAGCCCTCAGACCCTTTTGCGAAAGCCATTCGGCGTTACCGCCCCGGCGGGGTTATTCTCTTTGACCGTGATTTCCATGACCGCAACCGTACGAAAAACATCGCTTCACCGCAGCAGCTTAAAACATTGACGTCGCAGCTGCAGGCTTTGTCGCCTTCTCCTATCCTGATTGCTGTGGATCAAGAAGGCGGCAGCGTGCAGCGTTTAAAGCCCCGTGACGGGTTTATTGATACGCCTTCGGCCAAAAGTATCGGAGACAGGAATGATTCGGAGTATGCAAAACAGGTATACGACACACTCGCGAACGAGATTGAAAACGAAGGTATCAATGCCGATTTCGCGCCGGTGGTCGATCTTGCCCTCAACCAGAAAAACCATGTTATTTACGGGCTGAAACGCGCCTATGGAAAATCACCGCAGAAGGTGGCGCACTTTGCAGGCATTTTTGCCAATGCGCTGCATGCGCATAACATCATCAGCGTATTGAAACATTTTCCCGGTCACGGTTCATCGCGGGAGGATTCGCACAGGGGATTTGTGGACGTTACGCATACATGGTCGGCCGTCGAGCTTGAGCCGTACAAAATCCTCATCGAATCGGGCAGGGCGGAGATGATTATGACAGCCCACGTCTTTAACCGCAATCTTGACCCCGACTATCCCGCAACGCTGTCGAAAAAAACCAATACAGGGCTGTTGCGGGGTACGCTTGGTTTTAAAGGCGTCATCGTCAGCGATGACCTGCAGATGAGGGCGATCTCCGGGCACTATTCGTTGCGCGAAACGGTGCGGCTGGCGATCAATGCCGGGGTGGATATGCTGCTCTTTGGAAATCAGCTCGGCCATACGTCGCTCAAAGAGGCGGCCGATGCGGTTTATGCGGAGGTAAAAGCGGGGCATATTTCGCGCGAACGTATTGCAGAGTCGAATCGCCGCATAGAAAAACTGTTTAATAAGTACCGCATCGGCGACCCAAAGATCATCGACCGTCCCATTGACTTCGGGCCCGAACGCATTGCTTTGACGAAACGCTATATCAAACAGCATTACGGCAAGACAGTAGGAGAGATCACGATCGATCCGAAAATTATCGTCTTGCACTGGACGGCGGAGATGGATACCGACCGCTCATTTGAGCTGTTGAAACCCGAGCTGCTGCGCGGTGCGCGTACCGATATCGCATCGGCTGGGGCGCTGAATGTTTCGGCGCATTTCCTTGTTGCCCGAGACGGCACCATTTACCGGTTGATGCCGGAAAATTGGATGGCGCGCCATGTTATCGGGCTGAACTACAACAGTATCGGCATCGAAAATGTTGGTGGAGAGAACAATGAGAAAGAAGATCTTACACCCGCACAGGTACGCGCGAACATCATGCTGATACGGTATTTGAAACGAAAATTTCCGGACATTGAGTATCTGATAGGCCATTATGATTACCGCAAGATGGAAAAGAGCAAACTCTGGTTGGAGAGGGACAGCGGGTATCGGACAGAAAAAAGCGATCCGGGCCCTCATTTTATGCATGAGGTGCGAGCGGCCGTTTCCGATTTGGATCTGAAAGCGCCTTAATGGGATTTTCGGCACTCGACTGGACTGTTTTTGCAGGTTATTTCGCCGTGCTCGCCGTCAGCTCCTGGCTTTTTTCACGTTTTGCCATTCGCACCTCACGCGACTATTTTGTTGGGGGAAACAGTGTCCCGATGGCCGCGGCAGCTGTCTCGGTACTGGCGACCACGCAATCGGCTGCAACCTTTTTGGGCGGGCCGGAGTTCGCGTATCGGAAAGACCTTACCTTTATTGGCTTTTATTTTTCTGCGCTGCTGGCCGTCTTTTTTGTTGCCAAGATACTTGTGCCGCGTTTATATGAAATCCGGGCCGTTACTGTCTATGAATTGTTGGAGAAACGCTACGGCGCTAGGGCGAAGAGGGCGGCGGGGGTGATGTTTCTTGTCGGACGTATTTTTGCCAGCGGGGCGAGACTCTATATCGGTGCTCTTGCAGTGGCGATGATAGTGTATGGCGATATTACTGCAATTCATATGGCTGTTGCGATCGGTTTGCTGATTTTCGGAGCGCTGTTATATGCCTATTTCGGAGGCGTGAAATCCGTTATTTACAGCGATGCCATTCAGGCGTTTACCTATATCGGAGCCGGAGTGGCGGTGCTGGTTTATCTTTTTAATGTTCTGCAGGCGGACTTTTCTTCTTTAATGCAGGTGCTTTTGTCCGAGGGGAAACTGCATGTCGTTGACGCGGCAGACGGAACGTTCAGCGTTTGGAATCTATTGGCCGGCTGGCTGCTGCTCAATATCGCGGCGTATGGGCTTGATCAGGATATGGCGCAGCGTGTGCTCAGCTGCAAAGATCAAAAAGCGGGTGAACGTGCACTCTATGTGTCTATTTTACTGACCATTCCTGTTGTATTGCTTTTCCTGGCCATCGGTCTGCTGCTTTATCTTTTTTACCATCACCCCGAGCTTTCAGAGTTTGCCGGAACGGAAGAAGATAGCTTTGGCGGCGAAAAGATTAAAATATTCATGAGCTTTATCCTCTACGAAATGCCTGAGGGCCTGAGAGGGTTTGTCACTGTCGGCGCGATCGCCGCAGCGCTCTCCTCCACGAACTCTGTGCTTTCGGCCATGGCTTCGGTCGCGGTCGAGGATCTCTATCGGCCCTGGCAGGAGCAAAAAGGCACAAAGCCCGAACGTCATTATGTCAGAGCCGGTCGTCTGGCAGTGCTGACTTTCGCATGTTTACTCTCTTTGATGGCAATGGTCAGTTTTTATTGGCAGCGCTACAGCGAGTTGCCGCTGCTGAGTTTCGCACTGGGCGTTATGGGGTTTGCCTATGCCGGTTTGCTGGGAGTGTATGCCAGTGCACTTTTTTCCAAACGAGACTCCGGCGGACGGGTGCCGTTTGCTCTTGTGGGCGGTTTTTTTACGGTTGCGCTGTTTCAACCTTATTGGTTCGGCGGTAATATCGGTCCTGCATGGCCGCTGGTGATTGGAACGGCAGTTTCGTTTTTAATCATGCAGACAGGCAAGAGCGGGGTTGAATGAAATAAAATATTGAAGTGCACCCGAAATAGGCAGGTGGGGCAGTAGAAATAAAATTTTTTTAGTGTATACTAACTGATGTTTAGATTTTGTTATTGAACAAGGGTGAGGATTGTTTCGTTTGAATACATTTGAAAACTATCTTACCAGTGGATTTGAATTCAGCGACGACGAATACGAATTAAAATCGAAATATATTTTTATGAACAGTATGTTTGCAGCTGTTTTGATTGTCGTGACCGTGCTTATGGTGTTGCTGATTTTAAAAGAAAATTATGTATTCGCGGGCGCCAACGCCATTTTTCTTGTTTTAAATTTCTTTTTTATCTATTTGTTACGCAAAAGCAGAACTCTTTACAGTGTCATCATACCGGTGATATTACTTTCGAGTATCGTTCTCGTAACGATTGCATTGTCGTTGAATCCTGCAGAGCATGTCAGGGTGGCCTGGTTTTTGGTCATCATAGTGCTGGCATTTTTTCTAGGCGGCAAACCGCTTGGTTCGGCAGCAACGTTTTTAAGTCTGTTTTCCATTTACTCTGTGTCATTTTTCGGGTCAGAGCCAATGGACGGTTATACACTGTTTTTATCGTCTGTCATCATTACGCTCGGTGCTCTGTTTATCTATCAATATGAAAAAAGAAGTACAAAAGCACGCAAAATCCTTCTGCGCATCAACCGGGATCTGGAAAAAAGAATTAAGGATGAAACGAAGAAAAGGACCATCAAGCTCAATGAGCAAAAAGCAATATTCGAACACCTTGCGCACTATGATCCTCTGACTGAACTGCCAAACAGAACGCTGTTGAATGACAGACTGAAACACGCTTTGGCGCGTGCAAAAAGGCTCAATACCAAGCTGGCGCTGCTGTTTCTGGATCTGGATTTTTTCAAAGAGATCAATGATTCGCTGGGGCACCATATCGGCGACAGGGTTTTGAAAGTCGTTGCGCAAAGGCTGCAAAACGAGCTTCGGGTTTCTGATACGATCGCGCGCCTTGGAGGCGACGAATTCACTGTTTTGCTCGAAGATATCCATGATGGTGCGCAGGTTGTGGAAGTGGCAGGAAAACTGCTGAATTCACTTAAGGAGTCTATCTGTATCGATGAGCACGAAGTATTTCTCTCCATCAGTATTGGAATCAGTACTTATCCTGATGATGGTGACAGTGCGCAAATATTACTGCAAAATGCAGATGCGGCAATGTATGGCGCCAAGCATGAGGGAAGAAATGCCTATCGTTTTTATGCAAAAGAGATGACCGAACACGCCCTTAAAAGAGTAACGCTTGAAACGGAAATGCGTCATGCAATGCGAAACGGAGAGTTTATACTCTACTACCAGCCTCAAGTCGATACCAGAACCGGCACATTAACCGGGATGGAAGCGCTGATCAGATGGTATCACCCGGAGGAGGGACTGAAAATGCCCGGCGAGTTCATCCCGTTGGCAGAAACGACTCAGATTATCATACCCTTGGGGGAGTGGGTACTCAGAACTGCGTGCGTTCAGGCAAAAGCATGGCGTGACAACGGGATCAATCCGGGGAGGATCTCCGTTAATCTGTCGGTAAACCAGTTGAGGCACAACAGCGTCGTTTACATGATCAAAGAGTGCCTGGAAGAGACCGGATGCAAAGCAGAGTGGATCGAGCTGGAAATAACAGAGAGCTTTATGATGCAAAATCCTGATCAATCATCAACGCTTCTGAAACAGATTCGAAACCTCGGAATCACACTCTCCATTGATGATTTCGGGACCGGATACTCTTCGCTGGCCTATCTGAAACGCCTGTCGATCGACAAGCTGAAAATCGACCGCTCTTTTATCGTGGATCTTCCCGAGGGGAAAGAGGATGAAACGATCGTCGAGACCATCATTTCTATCGCAGAGAGTCTCGGACTGGAAGTGATTGCGGAGGGGGTGGAGACAGAAGCGCAGAAAAATTTCTTGCAAAAAGCCGGCTGTCATCTGGCGCAGGGATATCTGTATGCCAAGCCCATGCCGGCAGAAATTATAGAAAAAGAGTTTTTAAATCATTAAAAGGATAGAGATGGATATAGAGTTTCATAAGTTGATCAGAGACAGAAAAGAGATATCGGTACGTTATGATCCGAAACATCAGGCAATCTGGGGCTACCAAAACCCTCAGAAACGTCCATGTTTCAGTATGCCCATGCTGCAGGAGGTGCATGAACTTCAGCGTGCTATCATTGACTATTTCAAGTACTACGATATGGAGCCGAAGACCCCCATCAAGTACTTCGTTAATGCTTCGCAGGTACCGCAGATCTATAATTACGGCGGTGACCTGGACCTTTTTTCTTCGTTGATTCTCAAGCGCGATTATGAAGCGCTGTACCAATATGCCAAACTCTGCATCGATGTCGTTTACTATAACGCGGTCAATCTGCATCTGCCGATTACGACCATCTCGGTTGTTGAGGGGACGGCACTCGGAGGCGGCTTGGAGGCGGCATTGTCTTGTAATGTTTGTATTGCTGAGGAGCAGGTCCAGATGGGCGTTCCGGAAATCCGCTTCAATCTGATACCGGGAATGGGTGCATACAGTCTGCTGGCAAGATCGGTGGGGATAAGAACGGCGGAAGAAATTATCTCCAGCGGTAAAACCTATGATGCGGCGACTCTGCACGAGATGGGTGTCATTACAATGCTTTCAAAGAACGGGGAAGCAGAAAAGAGTGCGAACAGGTTTATGAAAAGGCATGGGCAGTTTTTCAACGGGATGCAGGCAATGCAGGCAGCAAGACACCGCTATGCGCCTATTGATTACGATGAGCTGCTCGATATTACAAGAATCTGGGTCGAAGCGGCACTGAAGCTGACCGAAAAAGATATTAAAATGATGAAGAAGCTTGTCGAGGCACAAAATCAGAAAAATATTGATGAAACCAAAAGGCTGAGAACGAAACAGGATCGCCGGTTTGTAGAGCAGCCTGCCGTATTTCCAATGATGGACAGTCATGGAAACATTGTTGTCCGTGACCGAAGAGCCAATCGTGACCAAAGAAGAGGCGCGGCTTTCAGCAGCGCTGCGAACGCATCCAGAGCCAGCTGATGGCACTCACTTCGTTGTTATAAATATTCAGCATATTCAGAATGAAAACTACAAACACGTTGACGCCGGAGTATTATATCGGAGTAATGTCCGGCACCAGCCTGGATGGGATAGATGTGTCTGTATGCCGTATGACAGAAGCGGGGATGACGCTCACACACTCTTTTTATCAACCGTTCGATGCGATTTTAAAAGAGAGAATATTGCATCTGATCGATGCAGAGTGCACCCTTAGGGATATTGGCGAGGTCGATCATCAACTGGGACATCTATTTGCCGATGCTGTCATTGAAACGCTTGAGGGCTGTCAACTTGAACCGTCAAGGATTGCGGCCATAGGGCTGCATGGCCAGACTGTATGGCATCAGCCCGATTCTGTGACTCCTTTTACGATGCAGCTGGGAGATCCAAATATTGTCGCGGTGCGCACCGGCATCAAAACGGTGGCTGATTTTCGCCGCAGGGATATCGCCCTGGGCGGGCAGGGTGCTCCGATTGCTCCGGCATTTCATCAATTTCTGTTTGGATCGCTGGTCGGTGATACGGTGGTGGTGAATATAGGCGGCATGTCCAATATCAGCGTGTTGGGCAATATGGTTCAGGGGTACGATACAGGACCAGGAAATGTCCTGATGGATGCTTGGTGTCATGAGAAATTTAATGTCACGTTTGACAAAGATGGTGTGATCGCGCAGCGTGCAGCAATGGATGAGGCCATGCTGGAGGCAATGCTTGCTGATCGCTATTTTTTGCTTCCTGCTCCCAAAAGTACCGGCCGGGAATATTTTAATCGTGATTGGCTTCGGCCGTTCGTACAAGCAGGTATGCGTGATGACACTGTTTTGGCGACACTGACGGAGTTCACTGCATGCAGCATTGCCAACGAAGTGCGAAGGTTTGCACCGGAGCGTTTGCTGCTATGCGGCGGTGGTGCGAACAATGTTTTTTTGCGCGGACGCATCGCATCGCAGCTCGATGGTGTCGAAGTGGTCTGTACCGACACGTATGGAATTCCCGGAGACTGGATGGAATCAATGGCATTCGCATGGTTGGCATATAAACGGCTGCGTGAAGAGGCAATCGAACTAAAAAATGTAACGGGTGCGTCTCAAAATACCATTTTGGGGGCTGTGTATGCATAAGGTGATTGCATGGCTGAAAGAGACGCCATATGCAGCCTGGGAAGTGACTGTCGCAAGCGAGGATGCCAGTTTTCGTCGCTATTTTCGATTGCAGCGTGACGGTGAGACATGCATTGTGATGGATGCGTCGCTGGAAACAGCTACGCTTGCCCCGTTTCTTGATGTGACCGAGAGGCTATGTAAGGTCGGGGTGAGGGTGCCAAAGGTCTATGCTGAAGATCGCACACAGGGTTTTTTGGTGTTGGAGGATTTCGGTTCGCAACCGCTGCAAGGTGCGCTCGATGGTTCGAATTTTAAAATGCTTTATCGCCAATGCATGGAAGAGATCGTGAAAATGCAGTGTGCAAATGTTGATGGGCTGCCACTATATGACAAAGCATTTTTGCATTTCGAGATGAATTTGATGCAGCAATGGTTTTTGCAAAGGTATCTTGGATGGACATTGAGCCCAAATGATCACTCTGTGCTTTCCAATGTATTCAATTCAATATCGGAAATCGTACTGCAACAGCCTCAGGGCGTCTTTGTCCATCGCGATTATCATTCTCGAAATATTATGCTGACACCCGGCGGAAAAGCAGGTGTCATTGATTATCAGGATGCCATGAACGGTGCCGTCACGTACGATCTTGTTTCATTGTTAAAAGATCTCTATATTCGTTTTGACACTGAGGACATTGAAGCATTGGCCCTGGAATTTCGGGATATGGCCGGCTTGGATGTTGATGATTCGACGTTTCTCAAGTGGTTTGATTTTATGGGCATGCAGCGTCATATCAAGGTGCTGGGTATTTTCAGCCGACTCTATCTCAGAGACAACAAGAGCGGCTATCTGAAAGACCTGCCATTGACGTTGCGCTATACCATTGAAGCGGCGGAGCGATACGAAGAGACGAAGCCGCTGGCAAAATTACTAAAAAGAGTAGAATTGCCGTAGCAGTCTGAGGCGTGAAAAATACTGTTTATTCGCAGTGCAGATGCCTTGACAGTAAATATTCAAGAAGTCAGGAGATCGGTGTGCTGGCCGTCAATGGATTTTGAGCCGTTGTCCGCAGTAAATGTTTTCTCATGATGGGCTTCGATTTCAACACGTTTTTTAAACAGTGTATGCGTCAGTACAATGACATTGAATACCGGTGTGATATATGCCGCAAAAGGAATGAGCGCGACAACATAAAGAGTGAACGTTGTCATACGCAAGGTGCCGCCGTGATACGCCATGATCAACTTGAAATGCTCTTTGGTCGTCGTTTCGGAAGAGACATCAAGCAAATAGAGCTTATGGAAAAGATAATAAAATGGAAGGTTGAATGCGACAAGATTAAGCAGGGGAACGAAATACAGTGGCGTTAGGAGTAAAAATAGTAAAAACATGACAATAACATGTTTTGTTGTTGCCAGTAAAATATCGAAGATAGAACCATGATGCTCAAGCGGGAGTTGACTGTAGTGCCGCCGATGTATCTCTTTGACAATATATGGAGTCAAAAAGCCTATGATAATGAGCGCGATAAACATAGCGAATATAAAGGTAATAATCCCACCGACGGTAAACACAATGAAGCTGACCAGCCAGGAGGTGACGGTATGTTCCATCAGAAAACGCAACACGGCTGAACCGCCTTCAACCGTAGTGAGGTTATGCTCTTCTTTTATAATGCCGTTTTCGACAGAGCGTTGTTGCTGTTCGATCTGAAGCGTGCTCTGCTGCAACGCATTAAGTCCTGCTCCCGCCGCGCCGAAAAAGAAGATATACATCACGACAATGGTTCCCACGAACGGAATAAGGGCAAATTGCAGCATCTTTTTGCTAAAAAAATCCTTGACGCTGATACTCCAGACATTTTGATTCATAAGTGTTCCTTGATCAGAGCAATGATCTTACTAAATTCAGATTTTGGTATTTTTCCTTCATGGATATAGAGCACTCTCCCGTGCCTGTCTGTTATGATGATGTCAGAACTGTCATCGGCAATTCCCCACGCTTTAATACCCTTTTTATTCATGTCTTTAACATAGAGTGTATGCGGGTACTTCTTTTGCTTTTTTTTCAATGCCGATTCCAGTGCAAAATTTGGCAGCCATGTAGCATCCATATTGATTATGGCAACGGACGCGAACTGACTGCGATCAAATTTTTCGGCTTTCAGCGCTTCGGAGAAGGCTTCGTTGAGCTCTTTTTCATCCGGGTCGACATAAAAGATAACATGCACCTTGTCTTTGAGCACATTGCTGTTGAATTGAGTGCCGTCAATTTTACTTCCTTCGTCTCCTTTTAGCGACAGGTCTGGAAGCATCTGACCAGGTGTCAGTGCAAACAGCGAAAGCGAAAAGATTAGCATGATCAGAATGCGTGCCATAACACAACTCCATTTTTAATTGGATTGTAACACACATTGCACTTAGAAACGCGCAGAATCTTCTGGGAAAAATATATTGGCAAAGTAACAAGGCGATTATTACAATTTACTCCATAACTTCTCGTTGAGTTTGAGTTCCTCGACAACGCCTATGGAGGATCGCAGTGTGCGGATGTAACTCATGGCCTGCTCTATTGAGAGCAGCGAGCTGAAGACGGTTGGCTCGAAGAGGTCTTTGTCGTAATCGATGGCGATCATGACTTTTTCGCCGTTGAAAGAGACGTAGATCTTGCTGCCGGTTTCTTTTTTGAGTTTAAGTATTCTCTGCATCATGGTGTGTGTGAGGATGTAGTGCGCTTCAATCTGATCACTCCCGTAGACAACAAAGCTTTTTTCAAATGCGGGGTCGTCCATTTTGACAAGCTGGTCTTTTGAAAAGTTTTTCGATTGGAGCATGTTGCCGATATATGAACCAAAGAGGTTCTCGGCCAGATCGGGCAGTACTAACGTACGCCCTTTGAAGTGCTTATTGAAGTCGGCGACAATGTAGAGGCCTTTGAAAATGGTGCTCCACTGCTCACGCCCTTTTGAATTCCGACTGCGGTGCTCGGCATGGATATCGGAAAATTGTACAGCAATATCGTCGATTTTCCCGCGTACGAGATCGTTGCCCCGGTATCGGTCGATGCGTTGGTCAAACAGATGGGAGAATTGAAACAGCGCCTGCGGCACCATCGCATCGGGAGCATAATGGAGCTCCTTTTCTATGGCGCCTATCAGGGGACGAATGATCTGCTCTTTAAAACCGCTGCGATAATCACCGACCACCCAGCGGTAGCCGAAACCGCCGATCGCAGTCGCGCCGACACCCACCCAGATGTATGATTCGTTAAAGCAGCGACAGCTGGAATAAATAACAAGAATAATCGTAAGTGAAACTGCCCCGAGTACACCAAATAGTATGATGACTTTTTTTTGGACACTTTTGCGCTCCTCTTCGAGTGATGCAAGCGAATCGTATAATTCGGTATAGTAGAAGTCAGTCAGTTCCGATACGCTTTTCATTGAGAGCAGTCTCCATCTAAAACAGTACCAATCAGGGATTCAAACCGTTGACTTAAACACAGATACTCCAAGAGGCCATTGCACCTGGATAGAGGACGAAAGAGAGGCAGTGTTCTGAAGTGGAGCGGAAAGGCAAAAAACAGATAGAGCCTGGCGCCGTGCAGGGCCACCATAAGCTGGTTTGGAAAATCCTGATGCAACTTCAGAAGCTCTTCTTTAATCTTCGTGTCAAGTAAGGCATCTGCAGCATGAGGATCATTGCCGTAGGTACGAAAAACGAGATCAAAAGCGGGATCGTTCGTTCTGATCAGATGATAGTGCTTATCCGTGTCGGCTGCAACGGGGTTTAGGAGCAGTGAACTCTTGAATGGTTGAGGAAAATGTGCAGTCATTACAACTCCTTCAAAGGCAACAGATGAGTATGTTGCTTTCTCACAGGCGTATTCGTATGAAACACCGCGGGTAAGGCTGCCGATTTTATCGCTTCCCAGGATGGTACGGGGAATAAAGGGTGCTACCGATGCATGCATGAAATGCGTTGGTGCCAGGGCAAGGGAAGGGGAGTACTGTGCGGCTGAGTTGCAGATGCCCAGTAGCGATCGCATTAGATTTTCACGAAATGTTGTTTGATATTTTTCTACATAAAAGTGTGTCAAGAAAAATCCGACAACCGGTCCCGTGCTGAGTAAAAAGAGGGCATTGGTTCTATCGACATCCAGCATAAGCACCAATAGAACAAACAAGGCCAGGGATAAAGAGAGTCTGAATGCTCTGGGAATCGGGGCGGAAAATATGACATATATCAGCAAGAGAAACACGCCTGAGAGCAGCAGCGCCATCATGAGTGACACTAGAGAGAGATGTGGGAGATAGAGATGTGTTGCGATGACTGCCATACCTATGCTCAGAAGAAAAATGAGCGAAGCGGAGAGTGCGTACCGTATCCGAACCGTTTCGGCAGCGGCAAGTGCCCGCCTCATCGCAGGATTTTGCGCAGAACTTTCAGCAGCGGGGGACATCATTTTTGTTTGAAGAGCTCACTCACATTTACATTCTTGCGTTCTCCCTCTGTGATTTCGAAGACCTGCTTGCGGGTATAGTGCATCATGTTTGCAAGAAAATTGGTCGGAATCATTTCGATGGCATTGTTGTAGTCAGTCACGGCCTGGTTATAGGCACGCCGAGCCGCCGCGATCTGCGCTTCGACCTCGGAAAGGGTGCGCTGCAGGTGAATGATGTTTTCATTCGCTTTGAGCTCGGGGTAGTTTTCTACAGCGACCATGATGCTGCCAAGTGCCGAAGAGATCTGTTTGTCCAGTTTGATCGTCTGTTCGTCAGAAATTCCCGGCTGCAATGCCTGAGCACGCAGTTGGGTCACTTTTTCCAAAATAGCTTTTTCATGCTGCATATACTGTTGCACGGAACTGACGAGGTTGGGGATGAGGTTGTAACGCTTCTTGAGTACCGCATCGACACCGGCAAAAATATTGTCAACCTGATTCTTTTTACCGATCAGGCTGTTGTACATCAGCACGACAATAACGATAAGGACGGCAATGATGATAAGGGCTGTCATAATAACTCCTGGGAGGGAACTGTGTAAACTATTGTACTGAATCTTCATCATAAAGCAGGTAACATTTTCAAAAAGTGAGGGAAACGCGGTGAAATTTTTTTTTGTGAGTCAGTTGATACTGTTGTTCAGTCTATGCGTTTCGGCGGAGGCACTGCCTGATTTTGTGTATGACGGTGCGAAGAAAACACAGGAGCGAATGCAGAAATATGACCGAATGGTGATCACGCAGCAAACAGAAGAAGGCAGCAAGAAAACGGTACGTTTTGGTCAGGTATATGAAGCCTCCTACAGGCTGAGTGCTCCGCATGATTTCGAACACTACACGCACAGGCTTAAAGCCAATCTGCTAAAGCGTGCCGGTTATCAAAAAAACATTGCAGACCGACAGCGTTTTTTTCAGCTGGCACGCACGCCTGAACAGTGGATTTCCATTACGGTTTTTCGTGACCATTATGTTGTACGCTATTTTCGTCAATCCTCCTACCCGGATACTGTCTCCTTCGATACATCCAGGCCTTACGCCTACAGTGAGCGGCTTAAAAAACTGGGTTGGACCGTACCTCCGAATACCTATATTCCGCATATACGCGCGTTTGAAATCGAGAAGGCACTCTATACGCGAAAAGGAGCGTACCAGTTTACGACCCAGGAATCTAATCACAGTGTCGAGGGGGAGGTCTGGAAAATAAAATATGCATGGCGTGGGCAACAGAGAGATGAGGTGCGGCGCTATGCGATTCTGCATCAGTTTCGAGATCTGGTTACATTGCGCGGAGCGGAAATCCTGTTCGAAGATGCCACCCATATCGTTTTTCGTACCGTGCGAAGCGGTGAAAACATTTGGGGTTTATTTGGAGGAAATGATTTCTCAGTGTCACTTGTCCTTGTTCAGGCATCTTCTCGGCCTGCACAAAAGATACTGAATGCTTCGGCTCTGAAACACGCGCTCGATACCAGTGGCCGAGTGACACTCAAAGGGATCTATTTTGACACCGGGAAGTCTATACTGAAACCTGCGTCTCAAGCGGCACTGAAGGCGGCCTCCTTGCTGCTGCACCGCTACCCTGCACTGAAGCTCTCTATTGAAGGACACACGGACAATACGGGGAATGCCCATGAAAACCTCGCACTTTCACAGGCGCGGGCCGAGGCGGTCAAAGTCGCCTTGGTACAATTGGGTGTTGATCCGGTGCGACTCTCTGCGA
Organism: Sulfuricurvum sp.; assembly: GCA_024762585.1. Taxonomy (GTDB): domain Bacteria; phylum Campylobacterota; class Campylobacteria; order Campylobacterales; family Sulfurimonadaceae; genus Thiomicrolovo. The sequence continues at coordinate 21,758 of JANTHE010000002.1, forward strand.
CCGGGTTCGGCGATACGAAACCAGTGGCATCAAATGATACCGAAAGCGGCAGAGCCGCCAATCGCAGGGTCGAACTGCATCGGCAGGGCAATGTCGGGCAGATCCGCAGCATTGATGCCTTCTTTTTCAAACCCGAGGGGGATGCAAAAATTGCCCAACAGCGTACCGAGGCCCATGACTCATTTGACCTTAATGCCACCCGCAATAAATCAATGCGCATCAGAGGCCGGTCTGCCGCTGTTCGGTACATACTGATTGAAAACGGAAGGCGTGCCCGTTCCGTATCGGCATATGAGATTTTTGAAAATGTGCAGTCGAATCTGTCGGCGCTTGGTGGAAAAATTCTTGAACAGACAGACGAATCCATGCAGTTCCTGATTCCAAAAGGAGATGGGGAGAACGATGTTTACGGTAAAATCGATGCATCGATGGGGGCCTATCGGGTTTACACAATCGCAGCGGAAAATGTAGAAATCATTGCAGATAAGAACAGTACAAAGAAAGCGGTGATAAAATAACTAAAATGTGTGAGAGGGTGTTTATATGAAAAAAGTTACAACGGCGATGATGGTGTTTTGTGCAGTGCTTTATGCGGACTATACGATGGTGTATGAGATGCATGACCCTGATAATCCAAAAGATGTGATGACTTCGACCTTTCGCTATAAGGATGCCCGGCACGGCAGGATCGATATGAAGATGGCCGGGAAGTCTGAGTCCAGTACACTCCTTGTCAGCGGGAAAAAAGCTTATATGATCACGCATGAAGATGGTGAAACGAATGTTGTCGATATGGATGAGATGATGAAAATGGCTTCCATGTTTGGCGGGGGTATGTCGCCCGAAGGGCAGGCGACGCATTCGAAAAAAAATGATACAGCATCGTTTAAACGGACTGGTAAATATAAACGAGTCGCGGGTATCAAGGGTGAAATCTGGCAGATTACCTATAAAGAAAAAGGCCATACCAAGAGCGAAGAGATCGTCATGACAGATGACAGCGATTACATTGAAGCGATGCAGGCTTACGGAAACGTCGTAAAGAGAATGGCTGCCGGCGGAGGCGCGGTCATGTCAATGGATGATTTTTACATGACGCACGATGGATATGCTCCTTTGGAAGTTGGAAAGGGAGAGATGCGATTGAAATCATTTTCAGAGGGTGCTGTTAATGCTAAAATATTTGCACTGCCCAAGGATGTTTCAGTCGAAAAAAGTCCCTTTGGTTCCATGTTTGCTTCCGGCAGCAAGCAGGGTGAAACCAAGCGCAATGGCGGCATGGTAGAGGCCTGCTATACACAGGTATGCTGCGGATCAACACAAGGAGATGCGGAGGTGATCTCTAAAATGGCATCGGCATCGGCGTTGGGGTACAAGCTTGACGGCACTGCAAAGTGTGATGCACTTGGACTTGGTGCAATGTTCGGAGTGGATTCGGTCGAAGGAGCGTTGTATGCAAAAGGCAAAAATACTGTGACCGTGACGCTGGAGATGAACGCCAAAGACAAAGGCAATGTGCTCAAAACAAAAGAACAACAGGGCGGTCCGGCAAGGGTAGAAACCTATAAAACCGGTTTTATTGGAGATTACAAATACCATTATGGTGTACTGCAGCCTATGAACGTTCAGGAACTCGACGTAGTGATCGACAATCATACGATTGTCTCCTTTTCACATCTGGTCAGTGAGGGTAAAGTTCCTTTGGTCAAGTTCGCTAAGGAATCGATAGACTTTGACGCATATAAGCCTAAAAAAGCGAGTAAAAGCGCAGAAAAATCGAATACAAAAAAGAAAAATGAGAACACGGCAGATCAAACCGAAGCGATCAATAAGGGGGTTGATGAGGCTGTCGAGATGTTTAAAAGCCTTTTCTGATATGCCCAGCCGCCGTTACATTGTTCGAGGAAGAGTGCAGGGAGTCTGGTACCGGGCAACGCTGAAAGAGCATGCGTCAAAGGGAGGGTTTTCAGGCTATGTCCGAAATCTTTCAGACGGGAGTGTGGAAGCTGCGGTTACGTGTGAAGATGAACGCTGTTTCGATCGTTTCGAAGCTATGTTAAAAGAAGGTTCTCCGCTAAGCAGGGTGGAAGCGGTTGAATACGAACCGCTAAACGCTGTATTCGAGGATGGGTTTGAGATTCTTTGAATAGCCTATGATTATTTTGCTGCATTGCTTTAAACAATAAATGAGGGGCCATTGACATTCCCCTTCTTTCAATTCAAATGAACCCACAACTTTTCAAATAAACGCAAACACCAGATCGGGAAACAGAATAACGATTCCAATGCTTAACAACTGTAGCAATATAAACGGAATAATTCCTTTGTAGATTTGAATCGTAGTCACCGAACTCCCCGCAGCACCTTTAAGAAAAAAAAGCGCCAGGCCAAACGGTGGGGTCAGGAAGGACGCCTGCAGGTTAAGCGCGATGAGTACGGCGAACCAGATGGGATCAATCCCAAAAGCATTCATAACCGGTACGAGAATGGGGACGACAATAAACGAAATTTCAATAAAGTCGATGAAGAACCCGAGAATGAAAATGGCCAGCATCGCGACGCCGATAAAGACCCATACATTTCCGATATCGTGACTGAAAAAATCAAGGACGATATCGCTGCCGCCCAGCTCGTTAAATACGAGACTGAAGGCCGTTGCTCCTATGAGGATCATGAAAATCATCCCGCTCAGTTTTACCGTCTCTGTCAGTGCGTAATTTACCATGCCAAAGCTTAGTGTCCGATTCATAGCTGCCAGCAGCAGCGCACCGACAACACCAAAAGCCGCGGACTCCGTTGGGGAGGCGATGCCCGTAAAGATGGAGCCGAGTACAGCAACCATCAGTAATAGCGGCGGGGCAATTGCGGCAGCCGCACCCAGGAAACCGATATCTCCCTGTCGTACGGCTGACGGTGCTGCTTCGGGTCTGCGCCAGGCATAGATCAGTATGTAGACAATATAAAGACCGACCAATGCCAGTCCAGGCAGTACCGCCCCCATGAACAGCTCCCCGACACTGACGTTCATGACGTCACCGAGTATGATGAGTATGATTGAAGGAGGGATGATTTGTCCCAAAGTTCCGCTGGCGGCAACCGTGCCTGAAGCCAATCCCTTGTCGTACCCGGCATTGAGCATCAAGGGCAGTGCAATAATACTCATCATCACCACCGAAGCACTGACGATTCCGGTTGAGGCAGCGAGGATAGCCCCTACCAGTACGACGCTGATCGCGAGTCCCCCGCGAACGCTGCCAAACAGTGCACTCATCGTCTCCAGCAGTTTTTCTGCCATATTCGACTTCTCCAGTACCAGGCCCATGGCAATAAACAGCGGTACCGCCATTAGCGTCGTATTGCCCATAATACCAAAGATGCGAAACGGCAGCAAGCTGAAGACCTGCATCCCAAGTTCGGGAACCAGAAGAGCAAAAAACAAAGCGACACCGCCGAAGACAAACGCTACCGGTACACCCAGCAGCAAAAAAAGCAGAGCCAGAAGAAACATGCCAAGCGCGATCATTTCAGCTCCCTGTAGCGATGCCAGGTTTGGACAATTTCACGCAGGGACTGCAGGATAAGCAGCGAAAAAGCGATTGGGATAAGTGATTTGATTAAAAAACGGTATGGTAACCCTCCCGGGTCGGAAGAGGCTTCCATCTGAGTGAAGCTCATCAGAACAAAATCATAGCTGACATAGAGAATCAGTGCTGAGACCGGAAGTACAAAAAAAAGCATTGTTGCCAGATTGATGATCTGTTTGGAACGTTCAGAAAAACGGTCATAAAAGATGTCAACACGCACATGTGCGCCGCGATGCATGGCGTATGCGATTCCAAGCATGATAACAATGTCGAAAAAATGCCATTCGAGTTCCTGCAGTGCTACCGAACCCTCATGAAAAAAATAACGACGTGATGCATCAAATACAATTAACACTACAAGTGCTCCCAGTGTCAAAGCACTGAAGACTCGAACAAAACGAACCACGCGTTCTATTGCTTTTAGCACCATGTAGAATCTAGGAGGGAAATTTCATCATATTGTGTTGATGCACTCTTTTAACGCCTCTTCGTTCAAATTATACATCCTTGCTTTTGCCAAAGCGGCAGAAACGGATCCGCTTTTTAGCGGTGCGTTTACCGGCAGTGCTGTACGTATGATATTGAGAATCTTGGATTCACGTTCAACCGCTGCCGGGGCATTTTCCGGGTCGTCAGAATAGCGTATCATGGTGATTAAATCCTGATCAAACTCCCAATGCTCAAAGATTGCAGCAGATGCTTCTGCTGTCGTCGTTTTGGTATAGAACTTCTCAATCTCAGAGATGTTGCTGGAGTTTCTTACTTCTGATTTAAACATCATTGTCAGATCTTCCTTGACAATATAGTTCGCAATCAAAATTTTACCATTTTCCTGCAGTAGAGCAGCCATAAAAAGTTTTTCCGCATTTTCAGGTGCAATGTTTTTAGCCCAGCAGGAGGCAAGCAAAGCCTGATTTAGACATATCCCGGCAAATTTGTCCGGTGAAATTCCATAGGGCTCCATATCGCTTTTGAGCAGGTTTCGAAGCGAATGATTCATAATAATCGAACGCGTCTTTGTCATGCCAAACAGCGAAACGATCTGATTGACATTCTTCAACTCTTTTTCAAATGCATATAATGGAGAGTTGGCAGTTTTAATCAAGTCTGCCACTATCATTGGATCACGTTCAATCACTTTTGTAAGATCAGCCAATGATGAGTCGGGATTCTCACTGATCATCTGTATTTCAATAATCGTTTTGGGCAGTGGAGGCAGCTCATTAATTCTTTGTAAAATTTTTTCAACCATTGTATTAATGACTCCTATTTTTTAATATTCTACTTTTATGAAAGCGCATCTTAGCATGAAGCATATTATTTTTGCAATTGTGAAAAGATCATATCAAGATTCTCTGCACTGAGGTACCCGGGAATGATCTCGACCACCTCGCCTTTGGCGTTGAAGACAATATTGAACGGAATGCTTCCGTTGTAACCCGCGCGCGCACCGACGTGACGGACAAACGCGACGTTGTCGTCATATTCGAAAATGGGGTAATTGAACCTCAGCTGCTGCTGCAGCGCGTTGCGCTCCCTGAAACTCATGCGCTCTTGCACATGCATGCCGATAATACCGATCTTGTCGCCATATTTTTTCTTCAGCGCGACCAGATGCGGGATCTCGCGCATACAGTAGCGGCAGTTTTTTCCAAAAAAATTCAGCAGTACCGGTTTGCCTTCATAGCCTTTAAAGTGCATGCCATTGGGAAGCTCCACGGCGGTCAAAGCCGTCTGCCCGGCAGCCTTGAGGGTAAATGTTTCCGGCGCTTTCGGTGCGGCAGGCTCTGCCGCCATCAGCAGGGATGCGAAAAATGCAACAAACAGTATCATACGGATCATCAGGTTTCCTTTAAATAAAATTGGGCGCGTCGTTGGCGAAATAGATGATATCGCCCGCGCGGGTCTTTTCGGCCAACAGTGAGGTCAGAGCGCTTTTGTCTTCGAGCCAATAGACTTCAGGCGTTGTCAAACATTTTTTGAACAGATCGGCATTGAGCCTCCCCGTCACGATGGCGATATCAAAAACGACGTTAATGGCGTCGCAGAGCTCCCGGTTGAGTGCCTCGGTACTCTCCACCAGCCCCGGCGTGACGATGACCTTGCGCCCTTCGTGCAGCGCACAGAGGCGAATCCCCTCTTTCATGCCGTCGATATTGCCATTATACCCATCATCAAGAATGATCTTGCCCCCGGCGTCAAGACGCTGCAGCCGGTGCTCGACGGGAACGAGTCTCGACACCCCGTTTACGATGGCCTCGTCCGTCATCCCCATCTCCTTCGCAATCAACACCGCCGCCTCGATGTTAAGCGCGTTGAAACCGCCCAGCACCGGGGCATGCAGATGAAGCCGGCCTGTATCAAGCAGAAGGTCGAAATCCGTTCCTTCGAGCGTAGCGTTCACCTGTTCGATCTCCCGACCGAAAAAGCGGACGTTCTCATGCGGCTCGTCGGTCACCTCGAAATGCACGAACGCCTGTTTGAGGCGATCGGAGTGGATCAGCTCCAGTTTGGTGCGAACTATATTCTCCAGCGTTCCGAAATACTCCAGATGCTGCGGCCCCACCTTGCCCACGACAGCATAGTGCGGCCGAACCATCCGGGTAATCTCCAGAATATCTCCCGGTCGTCTTGCCCCCGCCTCGCAGACGTAGACCTGTGCCGTTTCGGGAAGCGCCTCGTTGATATCGCGGATAATGCCGCCGAGCGTATTGACGCTGCGCGGGGTCATATAGACCTCCGTCTGCGTTCCCAGCAGCTGGGCAATGAAGTTTTTCATGCTTGTCTTTCCGTAGCTGCCGGTGACCGCGATGACGGTCAGGCCGTTCATGCGCTCCAGTTTGCGCTGCGCCTCTTTTTTGTACGCCAGGAAAAGGAACTTTTCAATCCCCGTCGAGAGCAGCCACGCCAGCAACAGAGGCAGGAACAGCGGCAGCGTCTCGCACCCCGCGTTGATCTCGCAGAGGAAATCGCCGAACAGCGTGGCAAAGAGCAGCACAATGAAAAAACGCTTCACTCGCCAGGTCGGCACCAGCTTTTTGTCGAGGTGCCGGTACCACCAGAAGAACAGAATGAAATAGATGATGAAAAAGAGCGGGAAATAGGTGCCCAGAACGAAATAGGCCAAAAACGGCACGATGAAATAATACAGATGCCACAGCCGTTTGTGGTGATTGAGCACGACACGCTCGATCTTGTAGCTGTACCACTGCAGGTTCAGAATCAGGTACCATCCCAGCGTCAGAACGAACGCGACGTTCGTGACAACGGCGACCGTCTGCAACGCTGCCGGGCTCATTGCACGCTCCCGGTCAGCTCTGAGGCGATCTCCGAAGCGACCTCATTTGCATGTTGTAAAAAGAAGTAGTGGTCGCCTTCATACACGACGAGACGGCTGTTCTCAATGAGCGAATGGATCTTTTCGGCGCTCTTGAGCGGGGTCGCGGTGTCTTCACGCCCCCAGCACAGCAGCGCACGGCCGCCGAACGCCTTGAACTGCACCGTGAAATCTTCGTTCACGACCCGCTTGAAGGTCTCGTACATCACCTTGTTGAGCGCTTTGGCATCTTCGGCCACAAACCGAGAACGCAGTGGTGAAAGCCCCACTGTTTTGAGCAGTTTGAACAGGGCGATCTTTGCACGGATTTTGAAAGGTTTCGGCCAGACGATCCCCGCCGAAGAGAGCAGCACCAGCAGCTGCGGACGCAGAAGCGTGGCGACCTTGCCGCCAAAAGAGTGTCCGACGATCACCGCCTTGTCGTTGGCGCTGATCTGCGCGAGAAACAGCTCCATAATATTGGCGTAATCCTCGCTCTCCAGCGAAACGGGGGCGGTGGAGTTCCCGAAGCCGGGCAGGTCGATGTAGACGTGCCGGAGCGTGTCGAGGGTGTGCCCGAACGCCTGTTTCATCAGCCCTTTGTTCGAGCCCCATCCGTGCAGAAAGACAATGGTTTGCTGCGCCCCCGGATTGACGATTTCGTAACTGATCTGAAACGTACGCTGGGCGTACTGCAGCGATTTGAGCGCCACTATTTTCCCTTGGCCGCGTTGATGGAGTGGATGTACTGGTACTCCACCCGGGCGCGGCGTACTCGAGGCAGATTACCCAGCAGGTCGGTAAGCGCGCCTTCGAAATCAGCAAAGAGATAATTTGCCATGGAGCCGGGGATAGGATTGATTTCGTTAAGATAAACCTCGCCGTCGATGACGAAAAAGTCGCAACGGATCAGCGCCCCTTCGAAAAGGCCTTCATAAATGTCGGCGAACGCCAGCTTGAGCTTCGTCTCCAGCGCCGCATCTATCTGCGCAGCCCCGACCTCTGAACTGCGGGAAAAATCGAGGTATTTCTTGTCGAAATCGAGGAACTCCTGTTTCTGCGGCTCCTCGACAATGGAGTAGACGATGCCCTCTGTTCCCCGGTAGCCGGCGAGGTTGTACTCTCTGACCCCCGCGATGAAGGGCTCGACAATGACGCTGTCGTCGAATTCGAATGCGACATCGAGCGCGTAGTCCAGCTCGCTTTCGCTTTTGACGACGCTGACGCCAATGGAGCTTCCCAGCCTTGAGGGTTTGACGATGCACGGCATCGGCGTTTTCGTCTTGCGCATTCCCGTACAGTTAAGCTCCTCATACGCGACCGTGTTGATCCCTCGTCCCTGCGCGAACCATTTGGTCATGCGTTTGTCATAGCTCAGCACCGACGCATCGGTGCGCGGCCCGATGAAAGCTATATCGAAAAACGACAGCAGTGACGCCATCGTGCCGTCCTCGCCGTCCGCACCGTGAATCAGGTTCAGCACCGGCCATTTGTGCTCGGTCGAGCCCAGGCGGCGTTTTTGCAAGAACCCGCCTGCGGTCAGCGTCAACACCGGCGCCTTTTTATAGGCGCCCGACGCAAAATATTTCGCTTTCATGTTGGAACGGTCAATCAGATAGAACGTGTGGTCCTGATCGCAAAAGACGAAAGAGAGCTCGAATCTTGGCAGCTTCTCCATGACGGTGATGGCGCTGACAATGCTGATTTCATGTTCATAACTCGCACCGCCGAAAAGTATTGCTAGTTGCACAGGTATCCTTACAGTTTCTGAAGTAGTTTGAGCGCCTCTTTGACCATCCCGGCCGTATCGTCGCTCTCGCATTTGGCCAGGGCTTTGGCCACCTGCTCTTTTTTGAAGCCCAGCGACTCGAGCGCCAGCGCCGCTTCGCCCGATGCGGCGGCGACCGGCGTCGCGGCCGACATCGCCAGTTCGCTGTCAAAGCCCGCCAGCTCAACGAGAATGCGCCCGGCGCTCTTGGGCCCGATGCCCGGTACCCGCTTGAGCTGTGCGATGTCGTTGGCCGCGATCACCTGCGCGAACTGCGGCGGGGTGAAGGTCGAGCAGATGGCCTGCGCCACCTTGGGACCGACGCCGCTGATCTTGATAAGACGCTCGAAGAGCACCTGTTCGCTCTTCTCAAAAAACCCGAACAGAAGCTGCGCATCTTCACGGATGATATGCGACGTATGCAGTTTCACCCGTGCATCGCGAATGGCGCCGTAGGTCTGCAGCGAGATGAAGACTTCGTAAATCAGTCCCGAAACATTCAAATGCACCACGGTCGGTTCTTTATGTTCCACCACGCCCTCGATGCCAACGATCATTTTCACCTCCGAAAATAGGCTGCTATTTTAATCCACAAGCGGTTAAACCCGGTTTACATCATCAATTGCTAGAATCAGGAAGGAGATATTTTCTTTATCATGTTGAAAAAAGCTATTATTCTATTTCTTCTCGTCGCCGTAGAACTGCAGGCGCAGTCTGCATTGGCATGGATACTGCTGATCCCCGACAATGCCAAAGCCGTCATCGGCATTTCTGCCGGTATGGTTTCTCTTGATCAGCAGGTTCACATTGATTCCACCGACCCTGCACAAGATGGCCTCAGGTTCGGCTATCATCAGACAAACCCCGATATGGGATTACTGCTCGGGCTCGAAAACGACCGCTATGGTATCGACATAGCGTTCGACAGTTCCGCCGGAAACGGCGTTTCAATGCAACAACTTCTTTTTGGCTTCAAATATAAATTTTTGCAAGAAAACACTATCCACCCCATGCTCGGAGTCAATGTCGGCGTTACGGACAGCAAGCTTGAAATCCCTGATACAACCGTCACTTTCTCGAACGGTACCTATGCCGTAGATGCCGGAGTTGAATTTCGCCAAGACGACCGGCAAGCCATTGAAATCATGATGCGCTATTCGCGTTTTCTCAATGCAGGCAGTGACACTCGCACCACCGAGACGGATTTCACATCGTACAATCTGCATGAGCAGAACAGTCTGAGTATCCGATTTGGCTACAGGTATCGGTTTTAGGTTTACCGCAGAAAACGACTTTGGGCTCAATATTGGCATCCAAGTGCCTTTGGCTATAATGACAGCCATGAAATCGAGAGAGAGAAAAAGCCGATTTTTTCATTCATAATCGCTCATGTTTCTCTTTAGAAATTCACCCAAGCGGAATAGAATGTATAAAGCGATTTTCACCAACAGTTTCGGCATCCTCTTCTCGCGCATTCTCGGGTTTGCCCGCGATCTGCTCACCGCCTCGATCCTCGGGGCGAACGTCTACAGTGATATCTTTTTTATCGCCTTCAAACTGCCCAACCTCTTTCGCCGCGTCTTCGCGGAAGGGGCCTTTACGCAATCCTTCCTGCCCGCGTTCACGCGCTCGAAACACAAAGCCGTCTTTTCTGTCCATATCTTTGTGCTGTTTCTGTTCGTCATCTTGCTGATGACGCTTGCCGTCAATCTCTTTCCCGAGGCCGCGGCGAAACTGATCGCACTGGGGTTTGACGCAGATACCGTCCGGCTGGCGGCCCCCTATGTCGCCATCAACTTCTTCTATCTGCCGCTGATCTTCGCCGTCACGTTTCTCAGTGCCTTTTTGCAGTACAAAAATCATTTCGCCACTACGGCGTTCGCCACGGGGCTGCTCAATATCGCCCTTATCGTTGCCCTGCTGCTGGCCAAAGGCGGGGCGCAGGAGACCGTGGTGCTCTATCTCAGCTACGGTGTCGTGCTCGGCGGCGCGGCACAGCTCGCGGTACACCTGCTCGCGATTCGGGGACTGAATCTGCACCGTCTGCTTGTCGGCGGCGTGCGATACTACCGGCGTAAATCGCGGCAGATTCAAAAAGAGACCCGTCGTTTCTCGCAGGAGTTCTTTCCCGCGGTCTGGGGCAACTCCACCGCGCAGTTCGCCGCTTTTCTCGATACTTGGCTGGCCAGTTTTCTCAGCGCCGGGGTCATCAGTTACCTCTACTACGCCAATCGCGTCTTTCAGCTGCCGCTGGCCCTTTTTGCCATTGCCACTTCGGTCGCGCTCTTTCCTAAGATCTCCCGTCACCTGAAACACGATGACGAACGCAAGGCCCGCGCCATGCTCGCCAAAGCATTCTGGTTTCTGCTGTATCTGCTGGGCTTCTCCGCCATCGGGGGAATTGTACTGGCGGAAGAGATCACGCGGCTGCTGTTCGAGCGTGGTGCGTTCGGTGCGCAGGATTCTGTCCAGACTTCTCTTGTACTTCAGATGTACCTCGTCGGCCTGATTCCTTTCGGACTGAACAAGCTCTTCTCGCTCTGGCTCTACGCACAACGGCGGCAGCGCGAGGCCGCGAAGATCGCGACCTGGAGTCTCGGTACCAACATCCTTTTCTCCCTGGCGCTAATCTACCCGCTTGGCGGCGCGGGACTGGCACTTTCCACCTCCATCAGCGGCGCAGTCGCTTTTTTCGCTACGCTGCACGCGGTGGGCAAAGAGCATATTTTGGATATAATTGCGCCGAAAAACGGCCTGCAATGGATGCTGGCATCTGTGCTTTTCACTTTTATTGTTATTGCCTTCAAGGAGCTTATTAATGTATATTTATGACAGTGTTGCCAAAACCAAGCGTGCCTTCAAGCCGTTGATTCCCGGCAAGGCCTCACTCTATGTCTGCGGTCCTACAGTTTATGATGATGCTCACCTTGGGCACGCCAAGAGTGCGATCGTCTTCGACCTGCTGCGGCGCGTTCTTGAAGCTGAAGGCAGTGAAGTTACTTATGTTAGAAATATTACCGACATCGACGACAAGATCATCAACAAATCCCGAGAAACGGGCATCTCAATTACGAAAATTACTGACATTTATACAGAGGCATATCACCGCGACATGAGCGCGCTGGGCGTGAAGCGTCCTACCCTCGAGCCCAAAGCAACCGAATCGCTTGAGGCGATGTTTGAACTGATTCAAAAACTCATTGACTCGGGCCACGCCTACCGCACCGACAGCGGCGATGTCTATTTTGACACACAAAGTGACAGCGAATACCTCAGTATCTCGCACCGGCATCAAGACGAAGCCGAAACACAGCAGCGGGTGGAGAGTTCGGATGAAAAGCGCTACCCGGCAGATTTCGCCCTCTGGAAAGCGGTGCATGACGACAGCATTACCTTCGATTCGCCCTTCGGTCCCGGACGCCCCGGCTGGCATACCGAGTGTTCGGCTATGATCGAAAAACACATCGACCGCGGCGGCGCCTACAGTGTCGATATCCACGGCGGCGGGGCGGACTTGCTCTTTCCCCACCACGAAAACGAAGCGGCGCAGACTCGCTGTGCGACGGGCCATGAGATCGCCAACTACTGGATGCACAACGGCTTCGTGACCATCGATGGCGAGAAAATGAGCAAGAGCCTCGGCAACAGCTTCTTCATCAAAGACGCGCTGAAAGCCTATAGCGGTGAAGTGCTGCGTTTTTTCCTGCTTGGCACCCACTACCGCAGCGACTTCAACTTCAACGAGGAGGATCTGCTCGCGTCCAAAAAACGACTTGACCGCCTTTACCGGCTCAAAAAGCGGCTGTTCGGCCTCAATGCCAGAGACGACACCACGTCGTTTCAGTCCGCCCTGCTCGAAGCGCTCGGCGACGATCTCAGTATCTCCAGAGCGCTGGCACTGCTGGATGAAATGATTGCAGAAGCAAACGAAGGGCTGGATGCCAACCCCAAGGACAAAGTGCTCAAACGCCGCATCCTGGCAGATCTCGCCTATGTCGAAACCTTGCTGGGAATCGGTACCATGAACCCTTATGAGTATTTCCAGCACGGTATCGACGAAGAGACCAAAGTGAAAATCAATGCCCTGATCGACGCGCGCAACGCAGCGAAAAAGGCAAAGGATTTCGCCCGCTCCGACGCCATCCGCGATGAAATCGCCGCCATGGGCGTACAGTTGATGGACACGCCACAGGGCACCTTCTGGGAACGTTCAGAGTAAGTGAAACCGAAAATTCAAAAACATATCAACCTCATCCATGCCATTCATGAACAGCGCAACCACTTCAATCCGACCACGGCGGCCAAAAGCCTCGTCAAACTTTTTGACTACGACCCGGGCCTCTTCTTTTCCAACCTGGGAAAACTAAATCACCAGCATCTGGGGGAAGTGCTGCTGGAGCTGCCGCGCGAACCGCTCGAGGTGGCCATAGAACGCCTGACGCCGCACCGCCTCGCCCGCGCCGCCGAAGCGATCGAAAGCGACGAGGCGACCGACCTGCTGCAGCGTATTCGCGAGCACCATCCCAACCTTGCGGAAAAAATCCTCTCCCTGATGAGCGCGGCGGACCGTCGTGAGGTCGTCGAGCTCTCCAAGTACACCGACGATCAGGCGGGCGCGTACATGGAGCGCGAATTTCTGGCCGCCCGGCCGCAAGACAGCGTCGTCGACGTCAAGCATCTCATCCGCCGCTTCCGCCAGCATGAAGCCTCCAGTCCCATCATAAAACTATTCGTCACCGATGACGAGGGTCGTCTCGTCGGTTCGGTCCACTTTACCGACCTGCTGCTGTTTGAAGATGACACGACGATTGAAACCGTGCTTGAAAAAACAGGGCACAAGCGTCCGCTCACCATTCGCCCGGTTTCGCCGATTGCCGAAGTCGTCCGATTGTTCGAAGAGTACGACCTCAACATCATCGCCGTGGTCAATAAATCCGGCAAACTGATCGGGCGTATCGTCTACGACGACATTTACGACATGATCCGCCAGATGGAAACCGAGCAGGTCTACGGCTTGGCCGGCGTAGACGACGAAGCCGAAGAAGGGCCGTTTAGGCAGGCCGCAGTGCAGCGTCTGAGCTGGCTGCTCTTCAACCTCGCGGCCATTCTGATCGCCTCCGCCGTCATTGACCAGTTCGACCAGACCATCGCCTCCTACGTCGCCCTGGCCGCACTGCTTCCCGTCATCGCCGCACTGGGCGGCAATGCGGGGATGCAGGCGCTGACCGTTACTGTTCGGCGCCTGGCACTGGGCGAGATCGAGTATTCTAACGCTAAGAATGCTCTGCGGCGCGAAGCCAAGATTGTCCTGTTCAACGGTACGGCCATCGCCGCAGTCGCCGGTCTGGTCGTTTACGTCTGGTTCGGCGACCCCATGCTGAGCTTCATCGTTGTCGCCGCCATCTTTTTGAACCTGCTCGTCGCGGGAGTTGCCGGTACACTCATACCGCTCGGACTGCACCGGGTCGGGATTGATCCGGCGGTAGCATCATCCATCTTTTTGACCACGACAACTGATATCTTTGGCTTTTTTATCTTCTTATTATTGGCCGAAATGTTTTTACTTTGATTCCTTCATAAACCATAATTCATACAATCTTAAGTATAATCGCCTCAAAAAACAGGTATGCAATGATCGCTTACGATACCCTCAAACCGTGGCTTTTCAAACTGCAGCCCGAGACGGCGCACCATGTCGTGGCCACGCTGCTGCGTTCGGCCAACGTCTACCCTGCGGCGTTCAACGGTTGGATTGAAAAGCATTTCGTCGCTGACGAGATGCTGAATCAGGAGCTGTTCGGCCGTATCTTTCTCAACCCAGTGGGGCTGGGTGCGGGCTTTGACAAAAACGCCACCATGATCCGCGGCATTCAGGCACTGGGGTTCGGGTTTACCGAAATCGGTACCATGACGCCGCAGCCGCAGCCGGGCAATCCAAAACCGCGCATGTTTCGCCATGTCGAAGAGGAGACGCTGCAAAACGCCATGGGGTTCAACAACGACGGCATGTACAAGGTGCAGCAGCGTCTCAAGACGCGCTACCCGTTCACCACGCCCATCGGGGTCAACATCGGCAAGAACAAGACCACCGACGAGCGTGACGCCATCCGCGACTACACGCAGCTCATCCGGGGCCTGCACATGCTCGGCGACTACCTCGTCATCAACATCTCCTCACCCAACACGCCGGGGCTGCGCGACCTGCAGAATGAGGCGTTCATCAGCAACCTCTTTGCCGAAGCCAAAGCGATCACCGACAAGCCGATCCTGCTTAAAATCGCGCCGGACATGACAGCGCAGCAGGCGGTTGACCTCACTTCCCTCGCCGTCGAAAAGGGTGCGGACGGCATCATCGCCACCAACACGACCGTCGATTACTCGCTGGTCGCGCACCCCGAAAGCGTCGGGGGACTGTCGGGCAAGGTGCTCAAAACCAAGAGTTTTGAAATTTTCGACGCGGTGGCGAAAGCGCTCTACGGCAAGACCGTCCTCGTCTCCGTCGGGGGTATCGATTCCGCCGAGGAGGCCTATCGCCGTATTCGCGCCGGTGCGTCGCTGGTGCAGGTCTACTCCGCGCTTGTCTTCAAGGGGCCGGAGTTGATCGGCGATATCAACCGGGAGCTGGTCGCACTGCTGCAGCGCGACGGCTTCGCAAAGATCGCGCAGGCGATCGGGGCGGACCGAACATGATCCGCCTGTTTATTACACTATTTTCAATCTTAGGAACACTTATGGCCAATTCACTGCCGCCTTATGAATCACACACACTCGACAACGGAATGCAGATTGTCGTCATTCCCATGCACAACGATACCAATGTCATCTCGACCGACGTCTTCTACAAAGTCGGCAGCCGCAACGAAGTGATGGGCAAGACGGGCATCGCCCACATGCTCGAACACATGAACTTCAAATCGACCAAGCATCTCGATGCCGGCGAGTTCGACGAAGAGGTCAAAAGCGTCGGCGGCGTCAACAACGCCTCGACCGGGTTCGACTATACGCACTACTTCATCAAAAGCTCGACACCGAACGCGGAGAAGTCCATCAGCCTCTTCGCCGAGCTGATGGCGAACCTCAACCTCAAAGACGAGGAGTTCCAGCCCGAGCGCAACGTCGTTGCCGAAGAGCGCCGCTGGCGCACAGATAACAACCCGCTGGGCTACCTCTATTTCCGCCTCTTCAACAACGCGTATCTCTACCACCCTTACCACTGGACGCCGATCGGTTTTATGAACGACATCCAGACCTGGAGCATCGACGACATCCGCAATTTTCACGCCACCTACTACCAGCCGCAAAACGCCATTTTGATCGTCACCGGTGATATCGAGCCCAAAACCGTTTTCGATCTGGCGGCAAAGCACTTCGGCCCCATCAAGAACAGCCGCGACATCCCTGCCGTCAAGGCCGTCGAACCGGAACAGGATGGTGCAAAACGGGTCTATATTGACAAAGAGAGCGAAGTCGAGATGCTGGCCATCGTCTACCACATTCCCGATTTCCGCCATCACGACCAGCCTGCGCTTTCGGCGATATCGGAGATGCTCAGTTCGGGCAAAAGCAGCCGGCTCTACAGTGAGCTGGTCGACAAAAAGCGGCTTGTCAACCAGATCTACGCCTACAACATGGAGCAGACCGACCCGGGCCTGTTCGTCTTTATGGCGGCATGCAACCCCGGCGTGAAGGCCGAAACGGTCGAAGCGGAACTGCACAAACAGATCGAACGTCTCAAGAGCGAGAAGGTCTCCGCGCAGGAGCTCGAAAAGGTCAAGATCAACACCCGTGCGGATTTCATCTTTTCGCTCGAAAGCGCCAGTTCCGTCGCCGGACTCTTCGGCGGCTACCTTGCGCGTGGCGACATTAAACCGCTGGAGAGCTACGAGGAGAACATCGCGGCGCTGACACCTGAAACCATCCTGAAAACAGCGCAGACCTATTTTAACGAGAAACACTCGACGACGATTATTTTGAGAAAGGCAGAGCAATGACGACAATTACCGGTTCCACGACCGCACTGATCACCCCCTTTAAAAACGGGAAACTCGACGAGGAGACCTTCGCGCAGCTCATCCAGCGCCAGATCGACAACGGTATCGACGCGGTTTGCCCCGTCGGCACGACCGGCGAAAGCGCGACGCTGACGCATGAGGAAGATATTCGCTGTATGGAGATCGCCGTCGAGGTGTGCCGCGGCACCCGCACCAAAGTGCTTGCCGGCGCGGGCAGCAACGCCACCGCCGAAGCGGTGCGAACGGCCAAACAGGCGCAGGCCTGCGGCGTCGACGCGATCTTTTCGGTGAGCCCCTACTACAACAAACCCTCGCAGGAGGGGCTCTATCAGCATTACAAAGCCATCGCCGAAGCGGTGCCGGAACTGCCGTTCATGCTCTACAATGTACCTGGCCGCACAATGTCCGACATCTCGGCCGACACCGTCATCCGCCTCTTTGACGATCTGCCGAATATTTTCGGCATCAAAGAGGCCACGGGAAGCCTCGAACGTACCGTGGAGCTACTTTCACGCCGCCCGGAGCTCAAGGTCTTCAGCGGCGACGACGCCATTGACTACCCGATTCTCGCCGCCGGCGGCGCGGGCATCACCTCGGTCACGGCCAACCTGCTGCCGAATCTGAAATCCAGACTGGTCAAAAGCGCGCTCGAAGGCGATTTCGCAACTTCGCGGACACTTAACGAACAGCTGCACCCCATCAACAAGGTTCTCTTTTGCGAAGCGAACCCCATTCCCATCAAGGCGGCCATGTACCTCGCGGGCCTGATCGACACCCTCGAGTACCGCCTGCCGCTGGTCCCGCCATCGAAAGAGAACATGAAAAAGATCGAAACGGTTATGCAAAACTATACCATCGTAGGAGCGAAATAGATGTCTGAAATGAGAGGAAAAACAGTCGTTATTACGGGAGCCACCAAGGGAATCGGCAGAGCCATCGCCGAAAAGTTCGCCGCCAATGGCGTCAATGTCGCATTTACCTACAACAGCAACGAAGCGGTCGCCAACGAACTGGCGCAGGGGTGGGAAAACGCGTACGGCATCAAGGCCAGAGCTTACCCGCTTAACATCCTCGAGCCCGACGAGTTCAAGCCTCTCTTCACTTCGATTGACGAGGATTTCGACCGTATCGACTTTTTTGTCTCCAACGCCATGATCTACGGCCGTCCCGTTGTCGGCGGATACGGCAAATTCATGCGCCTCAAGCCCCGTGGCCTCAACAACATCTATACGGCGACCGTCAACGCTTTCGTGGTTGGCAGTCAGGAAGCCGCGAAGCGCATGGAGAAAGTGGGCGGCGGTGCTATTGTGACCATGTCCAGCACCGGCAATCTCGTCTATATCGAGAACTATGCCGGGCACGGTACGAACAAAGCGGCCGTCGAAGCGATGAGCCGCTACGCGGCGGTCGAACTGGGCGAGATGAACATCCGCGTCAACGCCGTCTCCGGCGGCCCGATCGACACCGATGCGCTCAAGGCATTCACCAACTATGAAGAGGTCAAGGCTGAAACGGTGAAACGGTCGGCACTCAACCGCATGGGGCAGCCCGAAGATATCGCCGGGGCCGTCTATTTCCTCTGTACCGAGGAGGCGGGCTGGATCACCGGTCAAACCATCGTGGTCGATGGGGGGACGACGTTTACATAATGCTCAACCTGCCCAACGCGCTTGCGCTATCACGTATCATCATCGCGCCGCTGATGTTCTGGATCATTCTGAATCCGCAGCTGTTTACCGACAACGGGATCGACATCAGCTGGAATTGGTATCTGGCCTCTTTGCTCTTCGTCCTCGCCAGTGCAACCGATTTCTTCGACGGCTACATCGCCCGTGAACTTGACCAGATCACGATGGCAGGGAAGATCCTCGATCCGCTGGCGGACAAGATGCTTATTCTCGCCGCCTTTTTGGGGTTGATGATGACAGACGCCGCATCGCCATGGGCGATCTATATCATCATTGTCCGAGAACTCTTCATTACGGGCCTGCGGACGGTATCGCTCAGCGAAGGCATCGACATCGCTGCTTCCTGGGCCGGCAAGGTCAAGACCGTCGCGCAGATGTTCGCCGTAGGCTTTTTGCTGATGCACTGGCCCGGCGGGAACATCTTGTTATGGATCGCCGTTGCGCTCACCCTCTATTCCGGCGCGGAGTACGTCGTCGGATTCACACGAACCTATTCAAGGCATCACCAATCATGAGCTGGCTTATCTCTTTACTCGTTCTCTCGGCGCTGATCTTTTTTCATGAACTTGGCCATTTTACCGTCGCACGTCTGCTGGGGGTCTATGTCGAGGTGTTCAGCATCGGCTTTGGCAAAAAACTGGCTTCGTTTCGCGCGTTCAATACCGAATGGCGCATTGCCGCCGTTCCGCTAGGCGGCTATGTCCGGATGAAAGGACAGGACGACAGCGATCCGACTAAAGTCAGTCCCGATCCTGATAGCTACAACAGTAAATCTCCCCTGCAGCGCATTGCCATTTTGCTGGCCGGCCCGGCAGCCAACTTTATCCTCGCCTTCGTGCTCTACTTCGCCATCGGTCTCGGCGGACCGCAGGTGCTTTCGCCCGTCATAGGCGAAACGGTCAAGGACTCTCCTGCCGCCAAGGCGGGATTGCAAACAAACGACCGGGTGCTGGCGATCAACGGGAAAGAGGTCACGACATGGAAAGCGATGTCGGAGACCATCAAGCATGCGGATCAAACGCTCGATATGACCATTGAACGCGACGGCTATGTCACACATCTGTTCGTGACGCCCAAAATGACCGAAACGACCAATATGTTCCGAGAAACGGTCCATAGACCGATGGTCGGCATCAGTTCGGCCGGGGTGACCCATCGGCTTGATCTTGGTTTTACAGAAGCCCTTGGCTATGCCGCTATAGAGACATGGCAGGCGTCGAAATTGATTTTTATCAGTCTTGAAAAGCTGGTGACCGGTGCCGTTCCGACTTCCGAGCTCGGCGGAGTCGTCACCATCGTCAAAATCACCGCAGATGCCAGTGCCGGCGGCTGGATGGCCGTCTTTTTCTTTGCCGCATTGATCTCGGTCAACCTCGGCGTACTGAATCTGCTGCCTATTCCCGCACTCGACGGCGGGCATATTATGTTCAATCTTTACGAGATGATTATGCGGCGCGCCCCCAGCGAAGCGGTGCTGATGAAGCTCACCATCGCCGGATGGGGCATTCTGCTCGGGCTGATGAGCCTGGGACTTTATAACGATATCAACAGGTTGATGCAATGACACAGACGGAGTACAAAATCTACATCGATTCCATTATCGAGAGGATCGAAAAAGCGCGCATCAAAGTGAGTGAACACCACATTGTCAAAATCGTGGCGGTCAGTAAATATGTCGACGCCGATGCCGTGCGTGCCCTCTACGAGATCGGACAGCGCGCTTTCGGCGAAAACAAAGTACAGGACCTTAAAAGCAAAACGGAAGCACTCGAGGCGCTGCCGCTGGAGTGGCACTTTATCGGCAATCTTCAAAAGAACAAAATCAATCAGCTCATCGACCTCGATCCGTTCATGATGCAGTCTTTGCATTCACTGGAGCTGGCGGAGGCGCTGAACAAGCGGCTTGAAGCCAAAGGTAAAAGCATGGAGTGCCTGCTGCAGATCAACAGCGCCAAAGAAGTGACAAAGTCGGGCGTGATGCCCGAAGAAGCCGTTGACCTCTATGCGCAAATTGCGCAAACCTGTCCCCGCATCGACCTGCGCGGCGTCATGAGCATCGGAGCTCACACTGACGACAAAAAAGCGATCCGAAGCAGTTTCGAAACGACCCGCGACATCTTCGACCATCTCCCGGACGCGACGATATGTTCCATGGGAATGAGCGGTGATTTCGAATTGGCGATCGCCTGTGGCTCCACCATGGTTCGGCTCGGTTCCATTCTCTTTCCGGCGCGGTAATCTCCGCTCCTTTCCATAAACCCAAGCTCCTTTCTTAAAAGAAGATCAAACCATTGTTAATACTTCGTCCATTTTATCACCCAAATATCACTTATAACTGCTTCCTAACCGAAACATAACCATAAAATATAGATTTTTCTTATTTTTATCACAGGTTTGTCACAGCCTGTTCAAACTTTTTCCCGTTTAAAGGAAGATTAAAAAAACAAATGCAACACTAACGGGATTTCTATCACTGAGGAGTACATGATGAATCGAAAACTTCGTGGCGTTTCTGTTGTTGCAACAGCGGCGCTCACCTTGGCAGTAATGTCAAGCAGCGCTTCGGCTTCTGTCAAAGAGTATGACAAGAATCCGCCGTTCAGCATGACCCTTCTGAAGCCGACTGAAATGGATGTCGGCGGCAAGAAGGTGAAAGCCTACAACCCCAAAAACGAATACAACGCATTTGTTAACTATGAACTCGGAATGCACTGTGTCGGCTTTGAAATGAGCTACTGCTGTGTCATTCCGCCTTACAATTCCATTCAGTCGCAGGCGGTCAAATCCGGTCAAAACGGCGACTTGCCGAAACTGCTGACCCCTGAAGACAAAGTCAAGCTTTACTACTACACGAAAGACAATTCGTACAGTGAAGGCAACAAGATGAAGTACTGGTCGGTCGCCAAGGACGTCGATGGTAACGGCCGTATGGACGATCCGGGCGACAACGTTGCCAACTACGTCTGGAAACACCTATTCATCTATAAAGATCTCGAAGGCACGATTCCCGCGGGTGCCACGGAAAAAGACCGTCTGCATGTCGGTAAAGATATCAAAGTTCCTATCGATTCCGGTCCGACCGGCAAACACATCGCCGGCGGCTATCTTGAGTATTCCGGAAAAGACGGCAGTAATGTCGTCTTTACCAATACCCTGGTTCCCGCCGTGCAGAACATTCCGCTGGTCCTGACGGCATCTCACCTTTGGGACGCACTGGGTCTGCCGCTGACGGCATTCAACGACTCTACCCGCAAAGGAACGATCCGTTCGGTTACAGAGAAAGATTTCCAGCCCTTCCAAAGATCAACAGTACAGGTGCATGATCAAAACGGTCGTCCGGTCATCAACGAAGATGGCCAGATTGTAGAGTACTTCGGTACGAACCCGGTCGATATTCCCAACTGTTACGCCTGTCACTCCCGCCAGGGTAAAGCAGCCCAGATGGCGCGCGATGAAGGTCTGTCGTATTCGGACAAAGAGTACGCTTACTGGAAAACCTACCCGGATGAAAGCGAATATATGGCTCGCCTCAGTGAAGCTTCCATCAACATTCTTTCGCTGCACGATGCACACCACGGCACGACATTTTTAAGCCACTATAACGATAAAGCCTCCTCCAATCGCCTTGGACGTACCGGTGAGATCAACTGTGCCGACTGTCACGGCGATAACGTCTCCGGTAACCTCCAAGAACCGCGTCCGGGTGCGACAGGATACAAGACCGTCAAGGCAAAACCACTGACCGAAGCGATTCACAGTTTTCACCTTGCGATGGTCCCGATGCCTGATGCTGCCGGTCGTTCTCAGGCATGTCAAGCCTGTCACCCGACGCACTTCCAGAACCCAAGCATGAATGACGACACCAACCCGTACCGCGTGGCTGACCGCTACGGCGAAGGCCGCTTCAGCGAAGGCGATGTTCGTACCAGCGGCGGCGGGTGTTATGTACGCCGTGATGCCCACTCCAACCCGGATGCCAAACCGCCGTTCTTCCTGAACGAATACGGCAAGTTCCAGCTTAACGAAGTGGCGCACAAAGATGAAGAGGGGGAAAAAGTCTCCAAACTTCGCGGTCTGTACTGTACGAACTGTCACACCAAAGTTGCGCAGAAGATGCACGCAATGGATGACCTGAAAACTGTTCAGACACTCGAAGGTAAAACCATCCGTAACCAGTCGCTCAAAGAGATTGTCAAAGCGGTTTCAGGCGGCGATATGAAGAAATTCGTAGCCATTGCCGATCCAAAGACGACGGGTGAAAACGAGGTTCTCAAGTACTACTCCGAGCACGAATCTGCCGTGCTTGTCAAAAACGTCGGCAAAGACGGCAAACTTGACCTGAAACCATGGAACCACCCTGAGGGCGGCGCGGTACCGTACGCGGCGGCTTCGGGCGGTAACGACTGGTGGCTGGCTGCGGCAGAGCCGCACTGTGCTGATTGTCACATGGCGCCGTTTGTCGAAAGTGAAGGCGGTCAGTACTTCCCGATCGATCAGAACAACAAGCTGTCGCTGTACCGCTACTCCAAAGCGCACGGCGACCTTGCCTGCCAGACATGTCACGAGTCACCGCACGGCCTGTATACGACACGTTATGACGGACCGAATCGTACTGTGGACATTACAACGCATGAACAGGCGCTGCAGTACAGCCCGGACGGCGAGTATGCAGGTCCGGTTACTTGTTCCGCATGTCACACGGTCAATAAAAAAGGTGTTCCTGTCCAGCTTGAGGGTACGGAATACGCAGGCGACTACTGGGCTTCTGTCACCCTCGCACACTTCATGAGAAGCGGCGATCAGAAACTCTCAGTCAAAGAGCTGGTCGATAAGTATCCGTACGCCAAATCGACTCAGATCGTCAAAGACGGCTGGAATTAATTCCACCGCCTTTCGCGCCTCCGGGCGCCTCCCTTTTAATCCTTCACTCATCATTATCTAATCTCTCAACCACTACAATGCATTTATGAAAAAAATCGCAATTATTGGCGCAGGTGCCGCAGGGTTGATGGCCGCTATCACCGCTGCAAAAGCT
Organism: Sulfuricurvum sp.; assembly: GCA_024762585.1. Taxonomy (GTDB): domain Bacteria; phylum Campylobacterota; class Campylobacteria; order Campylobacterales; family Sulfurimonadaceae; genus Thiomicrolovo. The sequence continues at coordinate 45,161 of JANTHE010000002.1, forward strand.
GGAGCGGATGTCACTGTTTTCGAACAAAACAGCGAGGCCGGGAAAAAGATACTTGCTTCGGGAAACGGCAAGTGCAACATCATAAACCGCACGTCCGATATTCATGATTTCGAGGGTGAAGCTCCTGCATTCGCCATGCATGCCCTCGAGCATATGCGCTACAAGAAGTTCGAAAGCTTTTGCAGGGAAATCGGACTGCTGCTCGAAGAAAAAAATGATGGTAAATGTTATCCGCTCAGTCATGAAGCACGTGCTGTACAGACGGCATTGCAACGCACCGCGTTACGGGATGGGGTGCAGTTTATCCTGAATGCTTTCATATCTAAAATCACGTTTGATAAGGGTCAATATACCATCAGAACTGCTGCGCAAAAAAATGCATTTGACAGTGTCATTGTCGCAACGGGTTCCCCGGCGGCACCGCAACTCGGGGGCAATGCAAGCGGAATGGAACTGGCACGCTGTTTCGGGCACAGAGTCATCGACCCTTTTCCATCGCTTGTCGGGCTGCATCTGGACGAACCGGCACTGTCGCAAATGGCGGGTGTCAAAACGTTTGCCCGCGTCACACTGAGTATCGAGAATGAACCCGTAGCGGATGAAGAGGGGGATATTCTCTTTACCAAGTACGGCATCTCCGGCTTTGCTATTCTCGACCTCTCCTACCGGGCTTCGTATGCACTGAGTCACTACAGCCGCGTCACACTCTCGCTCGATCTGCTGCCCGCATTGACACGGCAATCACTCGCGACTCACATTGAACAGATGGCAAAGAGCATCGCCCAAGAAAGCCTCTACGACCTGATGTGCGGTCTGATTCCGCACAAACTCGTCAAACCGTTGCTGTTGAGGGCAAACATTCCGATCAATCGATCATGCGGCAATGTGAACGCCAAAATGGCGAAACAGATCGCCTATGCACTCAAACACTGGCGTTTCGATGTGACCGATACACACGGCTACAAACATGCGGAAGTGGCGGGAGGTGGTGTGGCGACCGATGAAATCGACGCACAGACGATGGAATCGAAACGCTCTGCAGGACTCTACTTCGCCGGCGAAGTCATCGATATTACCGGGCATCGGGGCGGGTTCAATTTTCATTTTGCCTGGGCAAGTGGTTTCCTTGCAGGGAAATACGCTGCAAACTTTACGATAGAATAAAACATAATTACAAAACAGAGGCGACTTGAAATAATAATTAGATATGGTAAATTGAAAAGTAGGAAGGATAGAAAAGTGTCGGAGCATGAAAAAATTGATTATATTGAATTTCCGTCATGTGATTTAATGGCTACAAAGGCATTTTTTAACGAATGTTTCGGATGGAAGTTTAAGGATTATGGTCCGGATTACACTGCGTTCTTTGATGCCGGGCTAATGGGAGGTTTTTTTCATTCAGACACGGCTTCGAAAACGCAAAACGGTGCAGCATTGGTAGTGTTGTACAGTGAAACGCTTGAAGCCACAGAGAAAAAGATCAAAAGGACAGGTGGTGTTGTAACACGGCCGATCTTCTCTTTTCCCGGCGGACGCCGTTTTCACTTTACCGAACCGGGCGGAAATGAGTTGGCGGTCTGGTCAGAAAAATAGCAGAGTGAATCGTTCCGTTACGGTTTGCCGCCCCAGCGGTACTGCCAGGCGAGGGTATACATGTCGAAATTGCTGCCGGCGCGGGTGATGACGCCGTTGGAGTAGTTAAACTTCAGCGACTGCGTACGGCTAAGAGGCGCCGCAAAGGTGAGGCCCAGGCGGGAGTTGTCGAAAGCGTCGTCGTTGTGTATGCCGTTGGTCGCGGTTTCACCGCCTTGGTAATAGGTGGCGTCGAACGCACCCCACATGCCGGGGCGGATAGTGTAGATGAGATGTGTCTGCATTGAGTAAATAGGGTCCTGCGTTCGGGTGCCGCCGCCGTAAAAGTCATGATTGTCGGTGTAAAATTCAGCCTGTGCCGAGAGTTCGGCGATGAAGTCGCCCAGCGCCTTGGAGACTCCGATGCTGGGCTTGAATGCCCAGCGGTTCGCGCTGATATTGACCAGCTTGGTGCCGTCATACTGCCCGGTCGGCGCGGTCAGCTGAAGACTGATGCCCACGATCGTGTTCTGGCGGTAGGCGGCAAACGCTTTTTTTCCCAGAGCGGGGGCTCCCAGAATATTCCATGAAATCCGCGCCTTGACATCAGCTGTGCCGGTGGTTTTACGTGTCAACGTTTCGCCTTCGGAAAGGGCGTGCCCGTCAAGGCTGACGGCGGGAAGAACAAGATCGACTTTCGCACTGCGCCCCAAGAGTTCGAAAAAACGAGCATAGGCCAAAAAAGGCGACTGGATGACGATATGCGGATATT
>JANTHE010000003.1 GCA_024762585.1 Sulfuricurvum sp.
TCAGACTGCTTTTCCTGTCACCGATCAGTATGAACCGCATTCCGTCCTTGCCATAGGTCGGAGGCGGCGGAACGTTGCGCAGCCTGAAATGATCGGCTTGCGTTCCGCTCATGCCCGGCAGCAGCGCGATGGTCGGCCCCGTCACTGCCGCAGCCGCATTTCGCACGCCGTTGATCCCCGCTTCAAACCCTTCAATCCAGAACCAGGTCTCGCTGTCGAGCAATCCGGCGTATCGCTTTTCGATCATCGCCCGAATCTCAACCCCGTCATCATAAAGTTGTAGGGAGGCAACCCGGCCGACAGGCACACCCTTTAACGTGATTTCGCTACCGGATTTCAGTCCCTGTCCCTCGGAGCTGAAAAGTGAAAACGTCTGATACTCCTGCGAGTCATCGTACAGTGTAAACACTGCATCTTCCGCCTGCGCCGAAGCATTCGCGTCGGGTGTACTGAACGCCAGTCCGCCCCGTAGTATCGTCTCCAGCGATTCGGTTTTGATCGACAAATTCGGAAGCGCCATTTTCAACTCCATGCCACTGGCGACGCTAAAGCGGGTCGAACGGTTGATTTTTTGGCTGAACGGATACGCGACAAAGAGGTTTACAATGAAGTCATCTTCCGCCTCGTCATAGGCTACAGCAATAATCTCTCCGGCCTTGTTCTGCTTGTATAGCACCGGATCTCCGACCGAAAGGCTTCCAATCTGCGGTACGCGCAGGCGCAGCGTTTTTCCCTTGCCCTCAAAATAGCGGTAGCGCATCAGCGTCTTTCGGTTTTTGAACAGTCGAAAGGCACGCCGTTCGCTCTTTGCGGCGGCCACCGGTGTTTCGAATGCGATACCACCCGCTATGATCTCTTCGAGCGAACCGCTGTTGACATACATCCCGCTGAACGACACTTCCGCTTCGAAACCGCTGCGAACATAGAAACGCGACGAGTCGTTGAGAAAGTGCGCATACTTTTTCCGGATGACCGCATCTGCCTCCAGACGCTGCGACGAAGATGAAAAGCCGATACCGGTGACCACCCCGACTTCGATATCTCTAAAAAAGATCGGCGTACCGTCACGAATGCCCTGCGCTTCGTCGATGCGGAGTTTCACATGCATACCTTTGGGGGCCCTGGCCTCTTTTTCCAACACAAAACGGTGCTTCAATTTCGCATCGTTTTCTTCGGTCGAAAAAGCGATATAAGCCCCTCGCGCAATGGCGTCGAGCCCTTTTACCCCTTTTAAAGAGAGCTGCGGCCGAACGATCCAGAAATGCGCGTGCTCATTTGCCAAATGTCGGAACCGGCGATCCAGACGAATGGTAATCCGCGTGCAATCGTGCTTAGGAAGATAGGCGACATCTGTCACTTTGCCCGCTTCGATGCCATTGTAATATACACTCGAAAGATTTGGTTCAAGGTTGTAGGCTTGCGCGGATGTCAAGACAATGTCGTCGCTGGAGAGTCGTGCCGTGGTGTCATTGTCATACAGCGGGCGCTCGATGACTTTTACCGTCACAGTTACGCCCTGCTCCGGCGAGTCGAACGCGATGCCGCCGACGAGCATCGTTGCCAGCGAATCGAACGAGAATTTGATTCCGGCCAGCGTCGCCTTGAGTTCCATGCCGCTGAGTTTCCAAAAGCGGCTCTCATTCTTGACTAGCCAGCTGTACTCCGGGTCGATATGCACCAAATACCGAACCCCGTCCTCGCGCAGCTCCTGCTTCACGACCTCGCCGACAACGAATTTGTGGTAGACAACCGGTGCGCCCGTTCCCAGAGATCCATCTGAAGATTTAAGCGAGACATAGACGCCTTCGTCGGCAAATTTTGTCGGCAGTTTGTCCGTTCCGACAAATGAAAACTGCTTCGGAAGACGCTGAAGCTTCTCACGATTGATTTCGGCCGGAACCGCCTCGATATAGATACCGCTGAGGATCGTCTCCAGGCCCGTCACTTCCGTCAAAGACACTTTGGGATAGACCATCACAAAGGTATTCCCTTTTCGTGCGACGCCGTCGATCGCACGACGGTCGACGGTAATCGTCACATTCACTTTTCTCAAATCCCCGGAATCGATGGCAACATCACTAACGGTTCCGATCTTGATCCCTTTGTACAGCAATGGCGTCTTCCCGATCTCCACGCCGCTTCCGCTGTCGAACGTCACGACGATATCCACCCCTTTTTGGGCATAATATTTGTAGACCATCCAACCCGCGATCATGAACGCGACGAGCGGTATCAGCCACACCAGCCAGAGTGTCCCGCGACCGCGCTCGACTGCCGCGGGCGGCTGCAAATTCTCTTGGGTTTCACTCATGTTCTGCTCCTTTGCTGCATATCGAACAGCAGCCGTGGGTCAAAGACCTCGGTTGCCACCATTGTCATCACGACCGCCAGGGCAAAGGCCATTGCCGCCGGTCCCGTGACGATGGTCGCCAGTTCCCGAAACTGCACCAGCCCCACCATCAGCGCAACCACGAAAATATCGAGCATCGACCATTTCCCTATAAAGTGAATCAGCCGGTAAAGTTTCAAACCGCCCATAATGCGTGCACGCCAGCGAAAATGGATGATCAGCAGCAGATACAGCATGACCGACACCTTGAAAAAGGGGACAAAGACACTGGCGGCAAAAATGACGAAGGCGATACCGTAGGCCCCGGTATGCAGGAAGTGAATGACACCGTCCATGATGGTTCCGGCATCGTCGCCGGCGATGGATTTCACCACCATCATCGGCAGCAGATTGGCCGGAACAAGAAACACAAGCCCCGACAGGACAAATCCCCAGCTCAATAGCAGCGCATACGGGCGACGCTGGTGCAGATGCCCCCCGCAACGGTCGCAGCGTACAGCCGAAACGTCATGCAGTTTCTGACAATGCGTACAGAGCACTCTGTTCGCTTCGATATCATTCACATAAGGCATCGCGGTCCCAAATATCGTCGGGGTTGAACCACATTGTAGTGATATAAAAGGTCATGGCGAAAAAGATAAAAATGATCAACCCGGGACCGACATGCAGCGCCGCCATATCGGAGAGTTTGATAATGGCGACGGCAATACTGATGAGATAGACCTCCACCATCCCCCACTCCATGGCATGTTCATACGCGCGGTAATACCGTGCAACATACTTTGGCCGATACCCCAGGTGAAGCGGAATCAGTATCAGCAGCAGCAACAGCATTAACGTGACCGGCAATACAAGTGCGGTCAGGATCGAGAGCATCGCTATGGCAGGGTAGCCGTCGCGCACCAATCGCCAAAGGGCTTCGAACAGCGTGGCAGAAGAGTGCATGCCCATGACATCCAGCGAAAGAATAGGCAAAAACGTCAAAGGAACAAACAGCAAAAGGGTCGTCACGGCCATGACAATGATACGCGAAAAAGGCTGCCCGCGCCGATGCAGCAGCGCATTGCACCTCGGGCAGTGGTACTGCGAAGAGGAGAGATGATCGGGTAAAGCGACCAAAACGCCGCATTCATGACAGGCAGTCTGCTGCATTCCGCCTCCGCTCAGATGATTTACACTATTGTAGCAAAAAGCGCGCTAGAGCAAAATCTACCGTCGGCGGTCGATGATCTTTTTGGCATCCTTGATGACGTCTTTGATGTTCAGGCGGATCCACTGCGCATCCATCCACTCTTCGGGACGGACCTCAACTCCCTGCACCAGAACGCCGAAATGAAGATGATCGCCCATGGCGTAGCCGCTCATGCCGGTATTTCCAATCTGCGATCCGGCGTCGACGTGATCGCCCTGTGCGACCTGCAGGCTGGAACAGTGCCCATAGAGGGTATAAAGCCCGAGGCCATGCGCGAGTACCGGCATGTTTCCATAAATACCGTTATCGTCGGCGAACACGATCTCACCGGGATTTTTCGTCAGGATCTTGCCCATCTTGACACTGGCGAGGTCCAGACCCAGGTGGTATGATTCACTCACCTTCTTGCCCTGATAGTAATAGAGCCGGTGGTCACCGAAGCTGGCCACGACCTTCCCGTTGCGCAGCGGGTGAAAAGGTACCTGCTCGAAACTGTCGACCTGCTCATCCCCCACTTTGGACGTGATATCGTGTATCTGTTTTTCATTCTTCTCGCGCAGGGTTTCGTTCACGAACCGGAAACGCTCGATGGCATCGGCATTGGCGGGAGCGCCGTACATCTCGGCCAAATCCGCCACCTTGCCGTGCAAGAATCTATCGCTGAGCTTGATCTTGGATAGCCGGTATTTCTTCTCTTTGAGGTAGAGCGGGATATGCGCCTTGGCGGTATTGCCGGCGACGTCGGTGGCGATCACCTGCGCCCGGAAGTTCTCCACGGTCACCGGCCATGCGATCAGGGCGACATAGTAGCCTTGCTCATAAAAAGGGTGTGCCTTGAAGCGTTTGCCGAAATTGGTCTCAATATAGAGCTCTTTAAGATTTTCGTCTTCCGCCTGAAAGACGACCAGAGCCGATCCGCCCTTCATGATTTTATAGGAGTTGGCCACGACACCGACTTTCGGACGACGCGAATCGATGGCAAGGGTTACGCTTTTGTGCGCCCGGTTGCCGGCAAAGAAGTTCCATCGGCTGGCATCGCGGGCTTCGACTTCGACGGTTACGCTGTCCGTCTTCAACCCGACAGTGCGTGCGGGCACTTTTAGCTCGAAAGTTTTTGACGTTTCCGGTGCGTTCAGCTGCGCTTCAGCCAGCACCCGGCTGTCACTGCCGCTTTTAAGCGTGATCTTATAATCGACAATGCCGCTGCGGTCGCTGATGGCAATCTTGAGCGGCGCGCGCCCGTTCCAATACCCACTGTTTTCGATGACGATCACCGGCGCTTTACGCTCGAACGTTTTGGAGGTGTACAGATAGACTCCCCCCGCAATGAGTGCAATCAGCACACCTAAAAACATAATGCCGCCATACCCTTTTTTCCGTCTCAATCCATCTCCTTTTTGATTGTATTTACCAATGCCTCGCTCAACTGCTGTAAAGAGATATCCCTTGCGATGAAGCCTGAGGCAAAGTGGTGTCCTCCACCTCCATAAGCAGACGCAATCTTTTCTACATCGATGCCGTCGTCTGTACGCAACGACACCTTGATGCTTCCATCCTCTTGCTCACGCAGCAATAGGGCAACATTCACTGTCGACAACCCCAGCGCACTGTGTAACGCCTCGTCACAGGCTGAAATGCCTCCCCCGCTTTGTTCGATCATAAGCCGGCTTACTGCCATAAGAGCAATTCGGGCATCCCCTCTTAATTCCAGCGCCTCAAGTATCTTTGAGAGCAACCGAATCGATGCCAACGAACGCGTATGGAACAGTGCCTCGTTTACCTTTGTAATCTCAGCGCCTGCGTGCGCCAGTTCAGCCGCTGTTTCAAACACGTTCGCATCCGTTCGATGGCTCATAAAACCCACTGTATCGTCAGCCAAACCGGCATAGAGCGCCGTTGCCATTTTTGCATTCAGCTTGATGGCCTCCATCCTGAACCAGTTGAGCAGAACCGAGGCAGTGCTGACTGCTGATGTATCAACGATAGCAAGATCTCCAAATCCGTTATTGCCACTGTGATGATCGACATTTACAAGTTCACATTCAGGACGTATACCCAGACGTGCTTCGCTGCCGCAATCAAAAGCTATCGCCAGCTCGATATCATCTCGCCATCGCGCAGTGCACTTTTGCGACCAGGGAATGCATGCCAACCGGTCATCGATCGTTTCACTGGCACAGAACAAGGTCACCTTTTTCTCCAGCCGCAACAGATGGGCGTACATGGCACAGGCACATCCCATACTGTCGGCATCCGGATGGACATGTGCAATTAATCCGATGTGCCGGGCCGCTTCAATCCGTGCGCGCATCAGTCCATTTTCATCGACATATCGATCCAGTTCGCCTGATGAATGAGCGAACCGGTACTGATGGCATCCACCCCGGTCGCGGCATAGGATTCAATGGTATGCAATGCGATATTGCCGCTCGCTTCGAGCCTGATGTGTGCGTAATTGGTGTTTTTATACACGACCACCTCACGCAGCTGCACCGGCGTCATGTTGTCGCACATCACAATATCGGCCCCGACTTCCATCGCTTTTTTCGCCATCTCGAAGGTCTCCGCCTCGATCTCGATCTTGGCCGTATAGGGGATGTTTTTTCTGGCCATAACCATAAAGGCGTCAAGGTCACTGATGGTGCGCAAGTGGGTGTCTTTGAGCATCAAACAGTCATCGAGCCCCAACCGGTGGTTCACCGCCCCTCCGATGCGCGTGGCGTATTTTTCGAATTCGCGCAGCATCGGTCGCGTCTTGCGGGTGTCGAGCAGCTTCGTGCCATACGGCTCGATCAGGTCCGCGTACCGACGTGTCAGCGTGGCAATGGAGCTGGCATGCAGCATCATGTTCAAAATGGTGCGCTCGGTCCGCAACAGCGTATGCGAATCGCCGCTGAAATGCGCGATCACCGCACCGGTCTCAAAACGCTCACCCTCTTTGACGAACCACTTCACATAGAGGTTCTCCATTTTCGCCAACCGGTCTATGTAAAGCACCCCCGCAAGCACGCCGTCACTTTTGGCGACAATTTTCGAAGAAGCCTCGACGCTCTCCGATACCCTAGCATAGAGATCGCCCCGCCCGACATCCTCGGCAATGACCGCTTCGATGAACCGATCGATATTCATAACGCCATCATCCGCTCAAGCGCTGTTTTGGCCCAGACGCGCGTCTCGTCATCGACATGAATCTCGTTGATCGGTTCCCCGTCGTCTATGGCCTTGAGCGTGGCGTAGAGGTCCTCGAGCGTCGTCTCGTTCATCGTCGGACATTCGGGTTTGGTCGAGGAGAGCACATAGGTGTTTTTCGACCGCAGGCGGTTGACGAGGTTGAACTCTGTTCCCACCGCGACTTTCTGCTCTTCAGGCAGGTCGGCAATGTACTTGATAAGTTGGGATGTCGAGCCTGTAAAATCGGCTTCGGAGACGATGGCCGGGTCGCATTCGGGATGCACGGCAATCAGGATACCGGGGTATTTCTTGCGGTAAAAACGGATATCGTCGACCGTAAAGAGCTGATGCACGGAACAGAAGCCGTCATAACAGATGATGTCCGCTTCGCCAAGGTTCTCGTCGATCCCGATGACGGCCGATGCGAGCCCCATCATATTGGCGATGTTCTGTCCCAGACAGCGATCGGGCACGAACAGGATCTTTTTCCCCTCTTTGAGCGCTGTTTCGATGATCTTTTTCGCGTTGGAACTGGTGCAGACCATGCCGCCCATCTGTCCGACCTTTGCCTTGACCGCGGCGCTGGAGTTGATGTAGGTGATCGGCAGAATCTCCGCTTTGGGGATACCCGCCGCTTCCATCGCCTGTACCGACTCGTCGAAATAGAGCGAATCGATCATGCGCGCCATCGCGCAGCAGGCGATTTTAGGCATAACCACCCGCTTTTCCGGGCTGAGGACCTTAACGCTCTCGCCCATGAAACCAACGCCGCAGAAGACGACAAACTCGCTGTCGTCGGCCTGGGTGCGTCTGGCCAGTTCCAGCGAATCGCCGGTAATATCTCCCATCTCGAAGACCTCATCGCGCTGGTAAAAGTGCGCGACGACCGTCACGCTCAACTTCTCCTTCAGCGCCCGGATCTTCGCCTTGAGCTCTTCGGTCCTGTCCACATCACCACCTTATGTAAAATGCACTGTGTGCCTGTATAATTAACCGAATTATAACCAAAGCGTCGTTACCATACCGCTTACACACCTAAACCCAAGGCCACATCTCAATGGATTTTCTGACCAACATAAATGCCCAATTTTATATTCTGGCCTATCTCGTCGGCGGCATCCCGTTCGGTCTTCTGCTGGCAAGGTTCTTCGCCGGTGTCGACATCAAGGCATCCGGTTCGAAAAGTATCGGGGCCACCAATGTCCTGCGCGTCGTCAAAGAGCGTGACCCGGCACTGGCGAAAAAACTCGGCGCCGCGACCCTGGCGCTCGATGCGCTCAAAGGCGTTGCCGTCTTGCTCATCGCCAAAGCGTTCGGACTCAGCGAAGCGGCGCAGTGGGGTGTCGCCGTCCTCGCCGTCGCCGGCCACTGCTTCAGCCCATACCTGTGGTTCGAGGGTGGCAAAGGCATTGCCACGGGCATGGGGGTCATGCTCGTCATGCTGCCGGTCGAGACCGTCATCGCTCTCGCCGTATGGGGCATCATGGCCAAAACCGTCCGCATCTCCTCACTCTCCTCGCTGACCGGCGTGCTCGCGCTGCTGGCCGCCAGCTTCATCCTGCACCCGCAAATGGCGCACGCGCCGGTCATCTTGATTGTCATTGTTCTCTTTTACAAGCATATACCGAACATTGTCCGTCTCATCAAAGGCGAAGAAACACGCGTGGTATGATGACCATTTCGATTCGGGAGCTCACCTTCGAATGCATCATCGGTATCTTAGATTTCGAGCGAACCGCACCGCAGCGTGTTATTATAGATACAACACTCTCTTATGAATTCATTTCAGATAATTACCTAGATTACGCTGCCGTTACCGAACATATAAAAGGTGAAATGCTCCGCCGACGCTTCAAACTTATTGAAGAAGCTTTGGCGTCACTCACCCGGACCTTAAAATCGGAATTTCCTGCGATAAGTGCTCTTGAAATCAGTATTACTAAACCCGACATCCTCCCTGATTGCCGGGTTAGCGTCACCAAAAAAGTGTAATATTAAACTTTTTTGAAAAAAACTTTAAATTTTCCTAAAACTGTGCTATACTTCCGCCAAAATTTTTACGAAACAAGAGGATTAATGCATGCGCATTTTGATCATTGAAGACGAGATCACCCTGAACAAAACTCTGGCGGAAGGGCTCAAAGAGTTTGGGTACCAAAGCGACGTCGTCGAAACCCTCAAAGACGGCGAATACTATCTCGACATCCGTAACTACGACCTGATTCTGATGGACTGGATGCTGCCTGACGGCAACAGCGTCGATATCATCCCCGACATCAAGGCAAACACGCCTAAAACAGCCGTTGTCGTGCTTTCTGCACGCGATGACAACGAAAGTGAAATCACTGCTCTGCGCGCCGGTGCCGACGACTTTATCCGCAAACCGTTCGACTTCGATGTCCTTGTTGCCCGTCTTGAAGCGCGCCTGAGATTCGGCGGCAGCAACATCATCGAGATCGAAGAACTGATCATCAATCCTGAAGAAGAGAAAATCATTTACCAGGAGAAAGAGATCGAACTCAAGGGTAAACCCTTTGAAGTGCTCACCCATCTGGCGCGCCACCGCGATCAGATCGTTTCCAAAGAGCAGCTACTCGACGCTATCTGGGAAGAGCCCGAGCTCGTGACACCAAATGTCATCGAGGTCGCCATTAACCAGATTCGCCAGAAAATGGACAAACCACTCAATATCACAACGATCGAAACCGTACGCCGCCGCGGGTACCGCTTTTGTTTTCCAAAAGAAGTATAAGGAGCCAGTTCCTTATCCAGCTCATCGTCGCTTCTGCGGCGCTGCTGATTATCTTCTCTTCCATTCTCTATCTTTACATCCAGCAAAACATCTATGACGAAAAACGTGATGAAATGCAACAGTTTGCCCAGAACATCATCGCATCACAATCACTTTCCGAAGCTACGGGAAACGACAGTGATGCCTTATTGGGCGTAACGGTCGAATTGGTCCATTACGATTCGGACAGTTTTGAACAAAGACTCTTTGAAGACGATCGCGACAAGCACAGTTATCTGATTTTGCTATATCCTTTTGAATCGGCACAGAAAACCTATCTTAAAGTAACAAAGGACGTCAGTACAATGAAACGTCTGCTGGCAAAGATCCAGCGTTCAATATACATCATAAACGCCATAGGCTTTTTACTTATCGTCCTCTATGCCATTGCACTGTCCAAAATGCTTTCAATCCCTATACGCCAGCTCAGTCGTAGACTTTCGAATATGAATGAACAGCTGATGCGCCCCATCACTGTCAATGAACTTCCTGAAGAGTTTGAACCGCTCGGCGAAACCATCAATCGCCTTCTGAGCCGAATTCAAAACTTTGTCAAATACCAAAAAGAACTCTTTATCGGCGCCGCACACGAGCTCAAAACACCATTGGCTGTCATCAAACTTAAAAATCAAGTAACTCTGATAAAGAAGCGCACACCAGAAGAGTATATCAAAGCAATCAAAAAGACCAATGATACTGTCGATGAAATGAATAAAATTGTTGCTGACATACTCAATATTGGGCGACAGGAAGGGGCACAGCTCGAAACCCCTGAACATCTGGATATCATTAATATACTGCGGCGCAAGGCTGAAGACTTCACTTTACTGGCCACCTCGGAGAAAAAATATTTAAACACTGATTTGCAGCCTGAACATTATGAGGCAACCATCCAGTTGACACTGCTGAATCAGATATTGCAAAACTTTTTGCAAAACGCACTTAAATTCACGCCGGAGGGGCACACAGTAAAGTTCATTAGTCGCAAACAGGGTGATGATCTGTTGATAGAGATCATTGATGAAGGATGCGGCATCGACGAAACAGTTGATCTCTTTGCTCCATTCAAACGGCTTGGCAACAAGTCGGGGGTAGGCCTTGGACTTTTCCTCGCAAAAAGCGCTGCAGATGCCATCGGTGCTGAAATCGGTTTAAAGAATCGTACAGATGGTACCGACGGTACTGTAGCTACGTTGCGGCTGCGCGCCAAGCTCTGCTGTCCTCTGCCGATCAAACATAAAACACTATAAAAACCCTGTGCTGTCGGAACACGTAAGAAAAACCTCTGTATTTAAGATTGCGCTGCTCTTGCTGGATGAAGTTCGTACAAGGACCTGCTTTGTTTTTTGAACCGATTTATTTGAACTTGCGCAACGTGGATAACTTCAAACTTGCCAAAGGTTTCTTCTGCTATAACTCGCAGATAATTTTATGACGCCTTTGGCGTCAGTAATACGAGGTTATTATGTCCCTGATTATTAACGATGAATGTATCGCCTGCGATGCCTGCCGAGAAGAGTGTCCAACCGAAGCGATCGAAGAGGGAGATCCTATCTACGTCATCGATCCCGACCGCTGTACGGAATGCGTCGGTACCTATGACGAACCAGCATGTATTGCTGTTTGTCCTGTCGACTGCATCGTTCCAGACAAAGACAATGTCGAAACCATTGCCGAACTAAAGTTCAAGCATGAGCAAATCATGGCAGAGTATGAGGAATAATAGAGGTATCCTAAAGTATAATTACCTGTAAAAAGGTAGACGCTCACATGGCAAAACGCACCGCGGTCATCGACATCGGATCAAACTCGGTTCGCATGGTGATTTTTGAAAAGACAAGCCGTTTCGCCTTTTTTCTCCTCCATGAATCAAAAAGCCGTGTTCGAATAAGCGAAGGCGCCTACGCCGACAACGGAAACCTGCAACCGGTTGCAATAGAACGTGCGGTGAACGCATTAGGCGAATTTTTAAATATCGCACGTTCATATCATGTTCATAAACTGCTTTGTGTAGCTACTTCAGCTGTACGTGATGCGCCCAATCGCAAAGTGTTCCTCAAGCGATTGCGTGATGACATTGGCCTGAAGGTTAAAGTGATTGACGGCAACAAAGAGGCTTACCTCGGTGGCGTCGCCTGTGCGAATCTCTTGCCTGCGATGCGCGCACGTACAATAGATATTGGCGGCGGTTCCACAGAGTGTGCCTGCATAGATCATGGAGTCATTCAGGGTAGCATGTCCATCAACCTCGGAACGGTACGTCTTAAAGAGCTCTTCTTCGATCACGGTGATGTCGAAGGTGCAAAAGAATATATCGACAAGCATCTCGCAGTTTTACCGCCAGAAAAAGAACCTGTTATTATTGGGGTTGGGGGGACTTTTCGAGCGCTGGCACAGATCCTGCTCAAAGCACAACACCATCCCATAAATAAACTGCACAGCTTTACCTTCAAATCAAAAGCACTGCTTGAACTGGGCGAAAAAATCCTCTCCGCCTCAGACAATGAGGCGCTCAAGTCACTCGGGGTCAAAAAAGAGCGCTATGACGTCATACGGCCCGGTACATTGATCCTGATGCGATTTTTACAAAAGGTTGGCTGCAAGACACTGATCAGCAGTGGAGTCGGAGTTCGCGAAGGTCTCTATCTCAGTGATCTGCTGCGACATAATAACGATCGCTTCCCACATGGTTTCAATCCCTCGCTACGTTATCTGCTGGACCGTCACACTTTGGAGCCGAAATTTTCCAACCAGCTAGCACAGGTTTCCCTAACGCTTTTTGATCTGTTGCAAACACACTTTAAACTCCATGCTGAACATCGACGCTTATTGAATATTGCGGCAAAACTGGCAAAAGTCGGAGCATCGGTACACTTTTATTCTTATCATAAAAACAGTCAGTACCTTGTACAGAGTGCACTGGAATACGGCTATACACATGAAGAGATTCTCACCATCACCGCACTGGTACGTTTTCATAAGAAAAGACGTGTTTCAAAACTATTCTACGAACACTATGACAGCCTGCTTCCCTCACATAAAACACTCAATCGCCTCAATCTTCTGCTCGCGATCGCCGATGCTCTTCTGGCCCATCGCCCCAGAACAGTCGACTTCGAACTCTTTTTTACAAAAAACCATGAAATAGAGGTGCATGCCGAACGTAACAGCAGGCTTTATCTCGCCTCTGAACAGCTCCGAAGCCTTGGAGTAGAAAAGGAGATTGGCGTCAAAATCATATTATGCTAAAAACGTTGCCCAATCGTAAATTCAAAATGTGAAATCCGGTCAGACTCCTGCGGATTGATAGGATTTGAGAAAACCAGCTGTAATGGACCCATTGGCGAGAACCATTCAAGAGCAACCCCGTACCCTCCGCGCGAAAATTCAGAAAGTGATGATGTTCCAATCCACCCCCAGTCCAGGAAGGTCGTCAGGCGCATCTTTGCCTTTGGCACCAGCGGAAAGCTAAGCTCAAAGTTATTCGAGAAAGTCTGCTTCCCGCCGATACGCACATACTCTCCTGAGCGGTCGTTGATATAATAAGGCATCGAGTACGACTCATATCCCCTTACCGAGCCGAGACCACCCATATAAAAGCGCTCTGCAATCGGAAGGTATCCTGTGTCACGCGCAAGATAATAACGGGCCTTATAACGGGCAACCAGGTCGAATCCGAGCCATTCCTGCACGCCGTTGTATTTACTCAGCTGGGTCCTGCTTTTAAAATAATCAGCTTCGGCACCCAGCCCAGCCCGCTCGAAACTCTGAGATATCACCCAACCTTCGCGTGCGACGTAATAGTCATCAGTGTTGTCGAATGTCCCCGATACAGAGACAGCACTTTTCGAGTAACTTTCAAAAAAACGTCGCTGATCTTCAGTGTAGAGAGAAAGATTTACATCCTGGTAATCAACATTCGAATAGGTATAATTCAGATACCCGGTAATAAAGCGGGTAAAGCGGTGACCTGTCCCGACAGAAACACCGTCCGTGTGCGTTGTGTAATCATTGTACTGAAAGTCATTAAAGAATACTGAGAAATTTCCACTGAAATCGCTATCGTTAAGGCGAGGGTTGGAAATGTTAAAAGAGTAGTTGTTCGAGCGCTGCGAACGTTCCGCCTTGACGCCCATGTTAATACCCGACCCAAAGATATTGCGGTCGTTCACCCCGACACTGAGCATAAAGCCGCCGTAACTACCATAGCCGCCGCCAAGCTGGATATTTCCGGTAGGCGCCTCTTTGACCTTAACTACTATATCCATCGTATGGTCGTCAACGCGCTTTTCCTCAATGGTATTGGAATCGAAATAACCGGTACGACCGAGTGCATTGCGTGAATCTTTCAGGTCAGTCAACGAATAAAGGTCACCGGGACCCAGGTAGAGTTCCCGACGGATAATGCGATCAAGCGTACGGGTGTTGCCCGAAACAACCACATTGCGTATCCAGACCTTCTGACCTGGAATGATGCGATAAACGACCTCAAGTGTCCTGTTTTCTGTATCTTTACGCAAATCGGGCAGGACCTGGACATAAGCATACCCAAGGTCGGCGATCTTGGTTTTGATCCGTTCGGCGTCTTCACGGAAGGTCTTGATATTAAACGGTTGCTCCGTCTGAAGATGTACCACTTCCCGTAAAATTGCCTCGTCGATGACCTGCGTCTTCTGGTAGAGTTCAATCTTTTTTGTTGTGTAAATATCGCCCTCTTCCACCTGATAACTCATATCGGCCGTGTAGTCGTCGAAATCGATCCGGGTAAAAGGCGCGTCGATTTTGGCATCCATGTAGCCGTGCTGCATATAGGTGTCACGAATCCGCATAGGATCGTACTGCAGCTGATCAAGCATCATTTTGCCATCATTTCTTCCCCAGAACCACCCCATAAACTGATGCTCTTTGTTAGCAATTGCCTCATCGAAGATATCTGGATCCAGTCCATGCACACCGCTGTAACGTAATTTTTCAATAAGGATCGTCTCACCTTCGTTAGCAATGAACGTAACTGATACGGATCCGTTGTCAAGATGTTCCGTCTCTACCTCGACAACAGAGTCGATCTTACCCTCCTGAGAAAGCGCAGCAATAATACGCTTTTTGGCTGCCTCAAGTTTCTCAGGATCGTACAGCGTCCCTTTTTTCAGCTGCACGATATCACGAAGCGTGTCTTCGTCATTCTCTTTCCAGCCCTTAAGCTCAATGCGCGAAATGATTGGTTTTTCGACAAAATGCAGGGTCAGTACACCACCCTGATAGGTTGCGTAAATGTCTTTAAAGTAACCCTGTTTAAAAAAAGTTTTTATGGTATCGTCAACTTTGCTCCGCTCCAGCGGCATCCCCGGTTTTTGCACCAGTAACTGATCCGCCACGCCCTCGGAGATATGAACCAGCCCATCGTATTGCACTTTCTCTACCGTGTCACCAGCGTGCAACAGTGTCGAAGCCATCCACAGTACCGCCGCCAATATCGCCTTGTATCGCATCGAAACCCTGTTTATCTAATTGGAAGGCAGATTTTAACAGCCAAGAGGTTAATAGGACGTAAAAAGCACACTCTAATCGTGGCAACGATAGAATGTCGGACAATCAAGGAGTGTCTATGACCATCGGAATTATCGGACTGGGACTCATGGGCGGTTCGCTGGGCATGGACCTGAGGGGACTTCCGTTTGTCAAAAAAGTGATCGGTCACGACCATAACGCGGCGCATTGCACTGCTGCTCTCAATTTCGGGCTCGTCGACGAGATCGTCGACTTCGAAGCACTTCTGCAGTGCGACACCATCGTTCTTTCCGTTCCCGTCGACGCTATCATTGCCATCTTGCAGCAGATGCCGGGCAAGATTAAGCCCGACAGCACCGTCATCGACCTTGGCAGTACCAAAGCCCGCATTGCGCAAAGCATTCCCGCGGCCATCCGGGAAAACGTCGTCACAGCCCACCCTATGACCGGAACGGAAAACTTTGGACCCGAAGCGGCGATTTCGGGGCTGTACAAAGACAAGGTCGTCGTTTTATGCGACATGGAAGAGTCCGGTCAGCTGCAGCAAGAGACTGCCGTACGGCTCTTTTCGGGGCTCTTTATGCGCCTGCACTATATGCGTGCCTCCGAACACGACCGCCATGCCGCGCTCATCAGCCATATGCCCCACGCCATCTCCTACTCGCTGGCCAACACCGTCTTGAACCAGGAGGACAAATACAACATCCTCGCCCTGGCCGCGGGCGGTTTCCGCTCCATGAGCCGTCTGGCCAAAAGTTCGCCCGTGATGTGGGAAGACATCTTCCGCCAGAACAAAGAGCATCTGCTCGAAGCGATCAACCTCTTCGAGGATGAACTCGATGCCATGAAAAAAGCTATCAGGGATGAGGCGTGGGACGAAATCCATAAACGTCTTGAAACCGGTAAAAAACTGCACGAGATCATCTGATGAACCCCAACACCGACCTGCCCCAAAACCTGCAAGACCTGATTGCCAACCTCTCATCTGTACAGGCAGTCCCCCTGAATACGGAACAGGGCATCCCCTTTCTCATCATCAAAATCCCCGAAGCGCACCCGGAACTGCTTGAGGACAATGCGGTCACCTGCGAATTCAAGCCCTCGATCTTCAACATCATTTACAAAGAAGATACCATCGCCCTTTGCATCGTTCAGATTCGCCTGAACGGTTCGGACAGTCACATCCACACCGCCGCGTACGATCTGAACAACGACAAGCAGTTCAGCGACTGCCATGCCCTGCTGGCGATGAAACAGTACGGGCTGCTTGTCGCAACCGAGACCCGTCACGCATTCTTGCAGTTCGACACCCGTTTCAGCGGAGATTTCGACCCTCAAGAAGTCCTTAGCGAAGCGCGTGCCAAGGCGACCGACTACGACCCGATCCTCTTCAGCGAGATCGCCTACGGTCTGACCATGCAGGCCGGCTCTCCGGCCGCGCTCTGGGATTATCTTGAGAGCGTCGCCCCGTTCAAACACCAGTGGTACGCGGCGATGGCCATGCAGGCCGAAAAGGTCGAATGAGCGCTTACAGCGTCATTATCGCCGGCAGCGGCGCGGCAGGGATGATGGCCGCCATCGTCGCCGCCCGCCGCTGCGAAAAGGTACTGCTGCTCGAAAAACTCGCCAAACCAGGAGCAAAGCTCAAGGCCACCGGCGGCGGGCGCTGTAACCTCACCAATACCCTCGACAACGAGACCTTCATGGCGCGCTTCGGGCGCGAGGGGCGCTTTATGACCCCGGCGCTGAACGCCTTCGACCATGATGCCCTCACCGCCTTTTTCCGCGATATCGGCGTCGAAACGCACGCGCCCGACGGCTACCGGGTCTTTCCGCTGACCCACAATGCCGAAACCATACTCTCGGCACTGGAAAAAGAGCTGGAACGTCTTGGGGTCGACGTACGCTGCCATCAAAGAGTCACAGGGCTTGTGCACGACGGACAGTGTGTCGCAAGCGTTGAAACAGCATCGGAGACATTTTACGCGCCGCATGTCATCCTCGCCACCGGCGGGATGGGCTATCCGCAGCTCGGTGCCGAAGGCGACGGCTACGCACTGGCCGAGGCGGCGGGCCACACCGTTACCGACCTCTACCCCGCCATGATGCCGCTGCGCACCAAAGAGACCTGGGTACAGCACTGCCGTGCCGAAACGATCCCGAAAGTCACCATCAGGGTCGACCTTAAAAAGCACAAAAAGCTGCGTGCCGATGGCGACCTCATCTTTACCAAAACCGGCATCCGCGGTCCCGCCGTGCTCGATTTCGCACGCGAAGTCACCCCGCTGCTCGAACGCTACGGCGAAGTTCCCCTTCGGGTCAATATGACCAAAGGCATGAACGAAGATGACCTGCTGAACCATTTCAAAACCGTCCAAAACGACCGCCGGGACGCCACGACGCTCGACCTCGTCAAAACCCTGCTGCCCGAACCGCTCGGCCTGCAGTTGTGCACCCTTGCCAACGCCGACCCCGGCCTGCCCTTTTCCAGACAGCCCGGTCAGGCAAAAAGCGACCTGCTGAAAACCCTGGCATGGACCCCGCTGACCGTCACGGGACACGACGGCTTCAAGATGGCCATGATCACCCGCGGCGGGGTATCGCTCAAAGAGATAAGACCTGAAACAATGGAGAGTAAAAAGCTCGAAGGACTCTATTTTTGCGGCGAGATCATGAACCTCGACGGCCCCTGCGGCGGCTACAACCTGCAGTGGTCATTTGCCAGCGGGTTTGTTGCGGGACATCTGGGAAGAAAGGATAATTACAAGAGGGACTATTCGGCGTGCAGATCATAATCCTGCACCAAAAACGCCCTGAGTTTTCTCGCTTCGTAATCGAGCTTGAAAAAGTGTTCGTAGACGCTTTTGGCGTCCAGTGTCGGTGATTCGGAGAAGTCATACTGCCCCATACTGTCTTTGGGAATATTTGCATCCAGATAATCGTAAAAGGCGTTACGAATCTCGATCAGCTTTTTCGTTTCCGCTTCGACAACGGATTTATCCTGCATGTTCACTCCTCTTTTTACGAATCGGCCTGCTGCGCTTCAATGTCTGCGCGCACCTTGTCCATATCGAGCTCCTGCACCTGACGGATGACATCCTTGAGGCCCTCTTCAGGAAGCATTCCCGGCTGGTTGAAGACCACGACGCTCTCCTTGATGATCATCACTGTCGGAATGGACTGGATCTGAAAATGACCCGCGAGCGCCTGCTCCTCTTCGGTATTGACTTTACCAAAGAGGATATCAGGATACGCCTCAGCCGTTTTTTCATACAGCGGTCCAAACTCCCGGCAAGGACCGCACCACGGTGCCCAAAAGTCAATGATAACGATGTCATTCGCTTCGACTTTTTCATTAAAGTTGTCGGCGGTCAGATTTTCAAGTGCCATTTCGATTCCTGTTTTTAAATTGTCGGCATTATGACACATCTGGCTGAAAATTGGCGCTTATGTTTTATTTCGCAACCGGCGGAGCACTTTCTCCATCGCCGCTTCATCGGGCACTTCCGCCCCTTCATAAAGATGCTTTTCCATCGCCTCGGCACACTGTTGCGCTTCGCGGTCGTCAAGATGTTTGAGCAGTTCGATAAGCGTACGGCGCATCGAGTCCACACGGACACGCGCTGTTTTGCCCCGGCGTCTGCCAAGCAGCAGCGTCAGGACCATGCCCGCAGCAAACCCACCTGCCGCTGCAACTATCACTGTCGTATACCCCACGATCTCCTCCTTGGTTGTATGATATGTTAATGGCCGGCCTAAACCGCTGACATTGACCTCTATGGGCACACTCCGTGTCCGGACAACCCGATTGGTCTTGGGATCGAAACTGCGAAACTGCACCTCAGGAATCGTGAAATCCTTCTGTCCGACAAGAGCGAAGGTCTGGTTCCGCTCACTGTAGTAGCACTCCCCTTTCCACCGTGCGGCCTCGGACCTGCCCTCTTCGAAAACATCGACACCCGAAATTGCCATGCGCAACGGTTCCGAGAGTGACAGGTCGCCGCAGCCGCGCAGCGAAAGGGTCAGGTGTACCGGTTCGCCGCGCCGCGTCTGGTTGCTGTCCGTTCTCGCACTTAGGACGAAATCTCCAATGCCCTGAACCCCCGAAGGCGCCGGGGCCGCAAAGAGCGTCAAAGCATCATACCGCTCCTGCGACCACTCCAGGGCGGGCATCCACTGCCCCCACGCATCTTTTTTGTATGTCCGTTTAGCCACATTCATCGCCGCCGGACCCGTCTGTACGTTTCCGCTTTGCATCGGTACGACGGTGTAGCACTTTGTCCAGAGCTCGCGTCCGGATTTTTTTTGCGCAACCGTTTTGCTGTCCAGTACCCG
This sequence comes from Sulfuricurvum sp., assembly GCA_024762585.1. Taxonomy (GTDB): domain Bacteria; phylum Campylobacterota; class Campylobacteria; order Campylobacterales; family Sulfurimonadaceae; genus Thiomicrolovo. The sequence goes on from JANTHE010000003.1 coordinate 19,348, forward strand.
AAAATGCGACAGTGTCGGCGCGGCGAATCGAAAATCGACCAAAGCATCGTTCTGCGTGTACGAAAACGTATAGGTCAGTGCCACCGGCTCCCCCTGAAACAACTCCGTTTTCGACGCCTGCACATGCAATTCGAAGGCCGAAACACTGCTGATGACGGTCAAAATAGCCGCCAGACTACCACGGAGCGACACTGCCGGCTCCTTTTGCCTGTTTCTGAGTAATCTTGTACAGGTGTGTGCCTGAGCGTTTCTGCAACAGCTTCATCCACTGTCTGGCTTCATAATCGCTCATGTGCGTTTTCGCTCCCGAATCCGTTTCCGACGGACGGCCCGGAGCCTTTGCCTCACCACGTGCCTTCTGCTTTGCCGCTTGCGCCGTCGCAGAAACCGCTTGCGCCCCTGTGCGTGCCGGTTTTTTCTGCATGTTCGGCATGGTCGCCGCCTCTCTTTTTCCGCTGCGTTTGGCGCGCATCAGCCGCATCATTCTTCCCCGGACAATCTCGAGGTTCTCACGCGTCTGCGGGTCGTTTTGCAAATGCAGCGCTCTGCCGTATGCCTTGATGGCGGCATTCAGATGCTCCTCGCCGCCGATCATGGCGTGCGCGTTGCCGAGGTTGTGCAGTGCGGCGAACTGCAGCAGACGCTCCTTAGTGTGAATGCTGCTCCACAGTACGATTGCCGGTTCGTATTTTCCCTGCCGGTAGAGGGCATGGGCACTGTCATAGAGCGCGCGCGGGTCGTTGCCTTTGCGTGTGGCATAACGGTAAAAAGCGTTGGCCGCTCGGGAATAGTCTCCTTGATGATAATAGTTTTTTGCCTCCTGCAACAGCTCAAAATCAAACGGCTCTGCCCGAAGCGAAACGCTGCCAAGACCACAGAGCAGCGCCATAATCAGCGCCGGAGGGACGGCCACCGTTTCGCGCTTGCTGATCGAGGAGGTCGCAAGCAGCAGCAAAAACAGCGCCAGTCCCAGCGGAAGAATATAGAGCTGACCATACTGTTTGACCTCCTTCTCGCCGCGCTGTGTGCGCTGCTGTACCACCCGTATATGCCCAAGCAGTTCGGAAATATCCGAGGTACCCGTCGACACGGTAAGGTAGAAGCCGCCCGTCGCCTCCGCCAATTCCGGCAGGGCGGGATTGAGCGCCGTCTCGATCAAAACGCCGTGACGGCGTACCGGCTCCCCCTTCACTATCAGCGGAGCGCCCTGCGGCGTTGCGGTCCCCAAAATGAAAAGACGGATGCGATGCGTTTTGGCAAATTCGGCTGCCGCTTTCAGGTTTCGGTCATCCCCGCCGTCTGTCATGAGCAGCATGGTTCGCTCCCGCTCCGGGCGCATTACCCTGTCCGCCGCGGCCAGCAGTGCCATGATGTCGGTACCCTCCTCGGCGTAGGCATCGGGAGCAAACCCTTCGACCATCTTTCGCACGCTCTGACGGTCAGAACTGGGAGGCGAAAGCACATAGACATCCTTCCCAAAAGCAAGCACCCCTACCCGCTCATGACTCGCGATATCCAGAAAACGCAGCAGCTTCGCCCTGGCGACGGCAAGGCGTGAAGGGTAGATATCCTTTGCGTGCATCGACGCGGAGATATCGAGCGCGACCATCAGGGTCGGATCGCTCATGCGCACCTTAACGGTACGCTCCTCGATCACCGGCTGCGCCATCGCAACGATGAGCAGCATGCTGATCAGCAGGTAGATCGCGTTGCGCTGCCTGAGCGTCAGCCGCCTCTCGTTGACCCGCAACCGTGTATAGACTTTTGAATCGAACAGCTGCTCGGTCGGCTCTTTCTGCGTCAGGATGAAATAGAACAGTACCAGTACCGGCGGCAGCATAAGATAGAGAAATTCGGGGTGCAGAAAGCTCACAGCGCCCTCCGATTCCGCCAGTAGACATAGAGCATCAAGAACAAAAAACCGATAAAGAGCGGATAGATATAGTAGTACTCCCTGACGCGCAGCGCCGGCCTGCGCTGAGGGGTGGGTTCCAGCGCGTCAATCTGCGCGTAGACATTCGCCAGGGCATCGGCATCCCGGGCACGGTATAACGCTCCCCCGCTTCGCTTCGCCAGGCTCTCAAGTTCGGATACCTGCTGTTGCAGCGCGTCACCGATGAGCACGGCGTATACTTTGACCCCCTCTTTCTCGGCCAGTGCGGACGCGACATCCGGACCGACCGGTGCGCCGGGGGTGTTGCGTCCGTCGCTGAGCACGATGAGGATCTTCGAACGCGCATCGCTGTCATGCAGCAGTGCCACGCCTTTCGCAATCGCTTCGTATAGCGCTGTGTACTTTCCCGCGATGCCGACATAGAGCCGTTGCAGCACCGCCGCAAGCAGATCATGCTCTGTCGTCAGCGGCGACGCGACAAAAACGTGGGTGCCGAACACTACCAGCCCCAGTGCGTCACTCCCGCGTTTTTCAATAAAGTCCGACAAAATCTGCTGCACAGCGTCGAAACGGCTTTGGGTCTTGTCCGCTGTAACGAATCCGCCGTTGCGCATCGATTCGCTGGCGTCGACGACCAGCGCCACGGCGTGCCCGGGAGCACTCTGCGGTGCATACACCTTCTCTTTGACCGGGGACATGAGTGCTGCAATCAAAAAGACGATCGCGGCCCATTTCAAAAACCAGAGCCATCGCGAAGGCTTAAGCGCAACCGAACCGAACCGGCCCAGATGCGGAAAATAGAGTCCGCGCTCGCGCAGCTTGCACAACGCGTCGCAGGCCAGGAAAATGAACACAAACGAGGCGATCTTTGGAAATTCGAAATAGACGCCGTCAAACATCGATCATTCCAAGAAAAATCCTGAAATAGGCCCGGGTCTCCTCATCTACCTTCGGAACGTCTTTTTTGTATTTGTAGGGTTCTAGACGGCGGCAGAGATTCTCGTACGCCTCGTACAGACGGGGAGAATCGTCTTTGAAACAGCGCCCCAGCCGGGTAATGGTGTAGGCCGCCGCCTTGGCATCGTCAAAGGCTATGCGTTTCAGCGACTCCAGACAGGCGTGGCGACGGCTGCTTCGACGCGCATTCCTCCAGCGGCGAACGAGCAAAAAGAGCACCAACCCCATCAGTACCGCCGCGACCACCGCTGCGGCTGCCAGATAGTACGGCGTGTAGTCCTGAATATCGACCAGCGGTTTGATATCGTGCAGCGGAATATCGTCTGAGCGCATCAGGCCCCCTGAAACAGCCGGCGCAGCTTCACACCGACATGATCGTCTGTATAGATTTTCGTGAAACGGATACCGTCCTTGCGCAAGCGCTCAAAGAGCGCATGGTCATGCGCGCGCACCTTGGCTTCATACTTTCGCACCGCTTTCGTACTGAAATCGCCTTCGAGCAGCTGCGAGGTTTCCGGGTCGCGCAGGGAAGCGAACCCGAACGGCGGCGGCGACTCTTCGAGGCGGTCACGCACGATGATACAGACCACCTCATGCTTTTTTGCCAGCAGCCGCCACTGCGGTATCTCGAAGAAATCACCGACGATAACCAGCAGCGAACGGCGGCGGATTCGTTGATAAAGCGTATCGCCCATTCGCTTGTAATCGGCACGCTTGCCCAGCACGTCAAACGCATCGACCCGTCTTGTCAGTTCGGAGACCGCATGGCGGTTTTTCGTCGGGCGCCCTTCGTCGTAAAGGCGGTCTGCAAACAGCATGTAGCCCAGCGCATCGTTGTTGTACTGTACCGCGTAGCCGGTAATCGCCGCGATCTCGGCCATGACGTCCTGCTTGAAACGGTGCTGCCCGAAATGGACACTGCCGTTTAGCATCATTCCCATCACGACACTGAGCTCACGCTCCTCTTTGAATATTTTGATATAGGGCGTGCGCATCTTCGCCGTAACGTTCCAATCGATACGCCGGATATCGTCGCCGGGCATATACTCGCGCAGTTCGATGAAGTCGTAGCCCTCGCCTTGAAAAATGGAGGGGTTGTTGCCGATGAGTTCGGAAAAGACCTGCCGTCTGGCCTTGACGAGGATGCGCTGCGCCTGACTCATATGCCCTTCTAGGGAAGCGGTACCGCTTCGATCACCTTGTCAATAATCGCATCGCTCGTCACCCCATCCGCTTCGGCTTCGTAACTCAAAACGATACGGTGGCGCATGAGCTCCTTGATGATAAACGCGACGTCGACCGGACTGACGTAGTCCTTGCCGCGCAGATAAGCCTGCGCGCGTACGGCCTTGAACATATCAATGCTCACCCGCGGGCTGGCCCCGAACTGCAGCTGGGTTTCCAGTTCGTCCAGTCCGTAGGCTTTGGGGTCGCGCGTGGCGCTGACAAGCTCGATCATATAGCGTTCCACCTCTTCATCGACATGCACCGCCTTCACTTCTGCTTTCAGCGTTTCCAGATCTTCGTGCACAATCACGGTCTCGATTGTTTCCGAGACACCAGAAGCGATACGGCGGGCGATTTCAAGCTCTTCTTCTTTGGTGTTGTAGCCGACGTTGAGTTTGAGCATGAAACGGTCCAGCTGCGCTTCGGGCAACTGGTAGACCCCCTCTTGTTCCACCGGGTTCTGCGTCGCCATGACGAAAAAGGGCGGCTGCAGCGCGAAGCTCTCCTCGCCGATCGTCACCTGCCGCTCCTGCATCACCTCCAGCAGCGCCGACTGTACCTTGGCCGGAGCGCGGTTGATCTCGTCGGCGAGCAGTAGGTTGGTAAACACCGGCCCATGTTTGATCTTGAAGGCGTTTTTCTGCGGATCGTAAATCTCGGCGCCGAGAATATCGGAAGGAAGCAGGTCCGGCGTAAACTGTACACGCTTGAACGTCAGGCCGAGGCTTTGCGAAAGCGCTTTGACCGTCGTCGTCTTTGCCAATCCGGGAATACCCTCAATCAGAATATGTCCTTCGCAAAGCAGTCCGATCAACAGCCCGTCAATCATCTTCTCCTGCCCGACGACGACTTTGGCGACTTCTGATTTTATGGATTCAATTTTTGAGTGCATTTATTGCCTTTACCTGACTGAACTGGAGCAAGAGTACCTCTACCTCTCTTAACAGAAATAGAGGAGAAAAAGAGTACACACTCTAGATTCAATATATACTGCATTTTTATTTAGTTTTGTCTTGGTTCTGCACCTTCATCGCTACTATTGAATTCCGGGGAAGAGAGGGTCGGTATGTAGTTTGAAAGCGTTTCAATCTGCTCACTTGTGTAATTACTCACTTGTGTATGCATAAGGTCTCCATACCCGTAACGATCCAACTCCCCGCCTTTGTATGCATTAAGCGCATCTGACAGGGTCGTTGCATTTAAATCGCTGATTGCCACAGTAAGATTATAGACACTTTGATCCCCCCTAGTTCCATGACATGGTGCACATTTTGTATATAGCACACTGCCATTCTCATCTTTGACCGGCTGATCCGGGCTTTCCGGAATCGTAGCGTTGTGCTCAATGAGGCCTGAAACAATCTCTCCGCTGACATTAACATCTATTCTATAAAAAGCGGTCGTATTTTCTTCTATCTCTGTACCTACTTCATAAAAATACTGTATTTCACTCAATATGTCAGCAAATTTTTCACTCAAATCTGCCCCTTCGGCACGAATGAATATACCACCCGTTTTTCTTGCCAAAGATTCAAGTTCTCTGCCATCAATATCACCACCAACGGCAATTGTATAAAACGGAATATCGTTTGCAAGAGAGACTTTAATGCTGTCCTCAAAACTTCTATCAGCTTCTCGCACTGTATCATATCCGTCGGTCATGAGTACCGCAATCTTTTTCCCTTCTCGTCCTGCCAGCGTATTTACCGAAGCATATGCAACATCATAAAGAGCAGTCAAGCCTCCCCATTTATAAGATTCAGCAGTTTTATATGGGAATTCAGAAGTCAAATTTCCTTCATAAATTTCTGAATCAGGATGATAGAGATCAATAGCGAACTTGGAGAGCTTCTTGTTGAATTCGAATCCGTCTTTTGCGTAATCAACTTTGACGCTCTGATTATTATCGGTAAAGTTAAAACTATTAATAAAATCATAGTCGATAAAATCAATTTTATCGTCAAAGATATTTATTGCAAGGCTGGCGCTTCCACTAAGCTCGTCTATAAATTGCTTCGCTGCGGAAAATGCAAAATCGAGTCGATTGCCTACAACAACAAAATCAGTTCCGTTGAAATCATATACATCAGAATCCATAGAGCCGCTTGCATCCATTGAAAGCAATAGATCAGCCTGAAGATCATTAAACAAATAATCTGTAATCGCCATCTCGTCTTTATCTTTATATAGTCGAACATTTTCTTTTGAGATACCCAGTACAGCATGGCGTGTTTTGGTATCGATAACAGAATATTTGAAATTACCGCTTTTAGGATCAAATGTAACAGAACGCCCCTCACTGTTTACTCTCACCGCAAAAGAGTTATTGATATCAGCCGTTGAAATGACGCCCCATCCTTCTCCGCCATTATTGAAAAAGGAGACATCAGATATCATTGGATGATATCCGGTTTTCATTAGATGCACCGTTGTTGATTTGTTGGTGTCAGCATTGAGGTAAAATCGTCCGCAACTGTCTGTTGACTGGGAAATTAAACTGCTTCCATTTTCATCCAACAGTGTTACATTGGCATCAGGCAATGGCATATAACCGCCAGGTATAGGCAACCCGCTGCATTCACTGGCTGTTTTTTCAACAGATCCCTGGACCGGAACAACTGCAATCCCGTTGATGTTTCCTTTTGCAGGGACTTTCTGTGTTGCATCATCAACATCACAGCCGGCAAAACCAACCAATAAAGCCAATGAAACAATTATATCTCTACTTATTTTCATACGCAACCCTCTTCAACCCATCCATAAAAATTTCAGTCTTGCATGTATTATAACGATAGATACTTAGTTATTCTTAATTATAGAAGGAAAATCATAAAAAATTCGAAAAGCATGTTATTATTGATGAATATTAGCAGAGAACACTGTTTTTAAAAATACTTTTGATTCCTAGACTGAAAATATTGACAAATAAAACTGAATTTACTATAATTCCCGTCCACAAACAAGCCGTACACTTCTTTACGTGCTACATTTGTGCGTCTCGTTAGCTCAGTTGGTAGAGCATCTGACTTTTAATCAGGTGGCCGCAGGTTCGAATCCTGCACGGGACACCATTGAATGACACGCCAAACGAGCAAAGCCCGTTTAGCTACGTTAACACTGGGTTTTCTTCAGCAGAAAGCTCACGCAACTTTGTTGCTTTATATGCCACATCGTGGCCCCATCATCTAACGGTTAGGATTCAAGGTTTTCATCCTTGCCATAGGGGTTCGAATCCCCTTGGGGTCACCACTTCACCCGCATATTTATATATTCAATATTAATCAAATTTGATAAAAAGTACTCATCCACTGATGCACAAGAAAGCAGTCTGTTTAGTAGGAAATGGTCATATCAAAAGAAGAATGCGTAGACAAATACCGCATAATGCGGTATTTAACAAGGATTTTCAGGCGAAGATACTGATCATGACACCAGCGGCAACGGCAGAGCCGATGACGCCTGCAACGTTCGGTCCCATGGCATGCATCAGCAACATGTTGGAGCGATCGTACTCCATGCCGACTTTATTGGAGACACGTGCCGCCATCGGAACGGCAGAGACGCCCGCAGAACCAATGAGTGGATTTATTTTATGCCCAGGGAAAAGGTTCATGAGCTTTGCCATAAGCACACCTGCCGCCGTACCGACAGAGAAGGCGATAAGGCCAAGAGCCAGAATCGCCAGTGTATCGCCGACAAGAAATTGATCCGCTGCCAACTTGGAACCGACGCCCAGTCCGAGGAAGATCGTTGTGATATTGATCAGCGCATTTTGAAGTGTATCGGAGAGACGCTCGACAACCCCTGACTCTTTCAAAAAATTGCCAAAGGCAAAGGCGCCTATCAGCGGCGTGGAATCCGGCAGCACCAAAATAGCCAACACCAGTACCATGACAGGGAAAATGAGTTTTTCCATTCGGCTGACATGGCGTAAGGTCGTCATCTTGATCTTGCGCTCTTTATCATTGGTAAGTGCCTTCATGATTGGCGGCTGGATAATGGGCACCAGCGCCATATAGGAATAGGAGGCGACAGCGATGGCCCCCAATAGTTCCGGAGCCAGTTTGGTTGCAATGTAGATCGAGGTCGGGCCATCCGCCCCGCCAATGATCGAGATCGCCGAAGCCTGCTTGAGGGTAAAATCAACCATATCCGTATACTGTGTCAGTGCTACGGCACCGACCAAAGTACCGAAAATACCGAACTGCGCAGCACCACCGAGCAGTGCCGTTTTGGGGTTTGAGAGCAGCGGACCGAAATCGGTCATTGCCCCAACACCCATAAAGATCACGATCGGGAAGAACTCATTGGCGAGGCCCATCTGGTAGATCACTCCCAAAAATCCGTGTGCACCGGCAATATTTGCAACCGGAATGTTTGCCAGCAATCCGCCGAATCCGATCGGCAGCAGTAGTAGCGGTTCGAACCCTTTGGCGATGGCGAGGTAAAAGAGCAGGAAAGCAATCAGGATCATGATCACGCGTCCCCACCCTTTATGGAAGTCGTTCATCGGCTTGCCGACCGAGCTGAGCTCGTTCGGATCGGGGTTCAAGATGGCATAAACACCTGTCGATTTTGCGAAATTGACCAGCATATGGCCGACACTATGCGACTCATAGGCCTTCTCCTGCACTGCCGGTACACTATGGGCGGCCACAGTATGGGCCTCCGAAGCGGTAGCCGAAACCGCGCCGAACAGCGACAGTGCCAGCAGCAGTTTTATCATCAATGTTTTCATCCGCTTATCCAAGAACTGCGACAACCTGGCCTTCGACGACCTTGTCATTGACGCTGACATTGATGGATTTAACTACTCCGCCGCGCGGAGCAACAACATCAATCTCCATTTTCATCGATTCGAGAATCAATATCTTGTCACCCTCCTGCACACTCTGGCCCGGATTGGCCACGATTTTCCACACACTGCCCGGCAGCAGCGCTTTGATCTCTTCACCTTCGCCCGAAGGCGCCGGAGCCGCGGCCGGTGCCGTTGTCTCGCCTTGTACGGCTGTCACCTGAATGTCCGCATCACCTTCTGCCACCTGAACACTAAACTTCTGACCGTCGACAACGACAGTGTAATTTCCTGAACCCATACCTGTACACTCCTCTTCTTTTTTCATTTCGGAAAGTTTGCGGACATTGACTTCCGCTTCACCTTTAAGGAAGGTAATTCCCTTCTCTTGACATGCCGCCGCGATAAAGACGTTCTCTTCGCTCGTCTCTATCCCTTCGTCCTCAAGCACTTTTTTCCAGTGCGCAAGTGATTTTGTCTCGTCACGGTCTGCAATGTCGATCGCTTTATCTGTTGTCGGCTCGAGACCAAGCTGCTCCGAAGCGATTTTTACGACCTCGGCATCCGGCGTTACCGGTGTTTTACCGAAATAGCCCAGCACCATACGGCCATACCCCGGAGCAATCTTTTTCCACGGCCCCATCAGCGTATTGTTGAGTGCTTGCTGAAAGTAAAACTGCGATACCGGCGTAACCGAGGTACCATATCCGCCTTTTTCTACGACTTCGCGCATGGCAAGGATGGCATCATGGAATTTATCCATCATGCCATTGTCACGCAACATCTGCGTGTTGGCCGTGAGTGCGCCGCCGGGCATCGGAGAGAACTGGATCAACGGCTCAACCATGGTCGCTTCGGGCGGAATGAAATAGTCTGATAAACAATCTTTTAGCGTCGCTTCATACGAAAGCAGCTTTTCAAAATCGAAGCCGAAATCATACTCCTTGCCCTTGATGGCATGCATCATAACCAGCAGGTCCGGCTGACTCGTACCGCCGGAGACCGGGTAGGCCGCCGCGTCAATGCCGTCTGCTCCGGCTTCGAGCGCTGCCAGATTCTGAGCAACGGAGATCCCTGCCGTCTCCTGCGTATGCAGGCGTACGTGTGTCCCTTCCGGCAGCAGTTTCTTGGCCATCTTGATCGTCTCGTAGACCTTCTGAGGGTTTGCTGTGCCTGTCGCATCTTTGAAACAGACAGAGTCATACGGAATCTCCGCATCGAGGATATCGCGAAGGATCTTCTCGTAAAAATCGACGGTGTGTGCCCCTTCGCATCCCGGGGGCAGGTCCATAATGGTTACGACCACTTCGTGCTTGAGACCGGCGTTAACAATGCTGCGGCCGGAATCAATCAGGTTATTGACATCATTAAGCGCGTCGAAGTTACGAATCGTCGTCGTACCGTGTTTTTTAAACATTCTGGCGTGCAGATCGACGAGTTCGCGACTGCCGGTGTCAAGCATGACAGTATTGACACCGCGTGCGAGCGTTTGCAGGTTTGCATCCGGCCCGACAATCTCACGGAACTTGTCCATATTATCAAACGCATTTTCATTCAGATAGAAAAACGGAACCTGAAAACGAGCTCCCCCTCCGAACTCAAAATGAGTAATGCCCGCTTCCTTGGCCGCCTCAACTGCCGGCAGAAAATCGTTTAGCAGTACCCGACCGCCAAAGACGGACTGAAATCCGTCACGAAACGTCGTATCCATAAGGTCTATGAATTTTTTTGCCATACCAATCCTTACTTGCTCTTATTGTGATGAATTGCCGCGGCGATTGCCGCAACTTTTTTTAGTTTGTCCCCACCTTCTTGCACAGGAGAAGACGGTGTCTGAGCGGCCTGAGGCTCGGGAAAGTAACGATGAACGATCTTGGACATAATATTCATCGCAACAATTAACAGTATGAGAAACAAGAAGACGATGCTCATTCCGAGCACCATAAACTTAAATCCCTCTTCTACGAGGTTCACTTCCATGAAGACAGCCTTTGATATGAAAACCAAGCGGTTACCAATAAATATTTCAAGCTTCATGGTATTAAAAAAAGCATTAATTACAAATGACTTCTGCTGTATATGCGTCACATCATCACAATGATGTTACAAATGAGCACCTCTTCCAGACTATCCTACATTCAAGACTCCTTTGATACAATTTCATACACATTTTAGTTTCTGGAGTATCAAAATGGATTTGAGCAAAATCGGTTACGGAGAAAATCCTGATAAAGTCAAAGCAGTGATCGAGATCCCCTATGGGTCGAACATCAAGTACGAAGTGGAAAAAGAGAGCGGTGCCGTCGTGCTCGACCGTGTCATGCACTCGGCCATGTTCTACCCGGCCAACTACGGTTTTGTCAACAAGACGCTTTCGCAAGACGGCGATCCGGCGGACGTCATGGTCCTGACTGAATACCCGATGCAGCCCGGATGCGTTGTCAACTGCCGTCTCGTCGGCGTTTTGATCATGGAGGATGAAAGCGGCATCGACGAAAAGCTTCTGGCCGTTCCGGTCTCCAAGATCGACCCGACCTATGACGAAATCCAGGATATCGACGACCTGCCAAAGCATACGCTGGCAAAGATCAAAAACTTTTTCGAGACCTACAAAGCGCTCGAACCGGGCAAATGGGTGAAGGTTCAGGACTTCCAGAACAAAGCGGCAGCGACGAAAATCCTGCAAGACGCCATCGATAACGGCTGAAACAGTGATCTTAGGAATGTACGAGCAGGATCTCATTGCGCTCTTCTTGCTGGGCATTCTTGCCAATTTCGCTTTCTCGTTCCTGTTCGGCTGGTACCTGAGCAAAAACATCGGGATGGAAGAGATGCTGCACAGTCGCGGAGAACGCCGGCAAAACTGGCTGGTCGGGCTCAGCCTCGTCATCCCTTTTGCCAAAATGGCGCTGACCCTCTACCGCGTCGCGATCTTGCAACTCTATTTTCTGAACCAGGGACGGACCCATAAGGAGTACTGGATCTATATGACCCATGACAAGGAGTCCTCATGAACCCGAACAATCCGCCGCTGGACGGCGGCACCAACCTTCTGATCTGGGGAATCACCTTCGGCGTGCTGATCGTCGCCGCCATCGTACTGGCACTCATGAATCGTGAAAAATAGCCTGAGTACATCTCTATCGCTTTTTCTCTTGCTCTTTATGGCAGGCTGCAGCTCCCAAAAAACAGAGCAATTTGACGGCAAGGTACTGCTTGAACAGCAGTGTGCGCGCTGCCATAATCTCGACATGCCTCCAAAAACCTATAAAGACGAAAAGGCCCCTCCCATCATGGCGGTGGCATTCCACATCAAAGACTTCATGCCCGTCACCAGTCCGGCGGACAAGCGACCGAAATTCATTGAATTTGTCTCCGACTACGCGTTGAACCCCCGTGCCGAAAAGTCGTTTTGCGACAAAGAGAGCCTTAGAAGCTACGGGGTGATGCCCTCGCTCAAAGGCCGCATTACCCGCCCCGAGCTTGAAGCCGTTGCCGAATACATCTACGATACGTACACCAAAGAGATCTTTTTGAAAAAAATGCAGGAGGCCAACGCCTTTGCACGGCTCCCCAAAGGCGAGCAGCTTGCTCGCAAAGAGGGATGCTTCGGCTGTCATGATACTGTCATACAGAAAGTAGGCCCCTCTTTTGAAGCGATTGCCGCACGGTACGGCAATGAGCGTGTAATTGCACAGAGCATTCGCAACGGTTCACGCGGAAAATGGAAAGCGAGCCGGAATATACCTATGCCGGCATTTAAGCAGTTACAAGACAATCAATTGGAACTGTTGTCGAATTGGATCGTGCACCGATAAGCCATTACGCTGCGGCGTACAGCTCCTTTTCACGGGCAATCAGCAGATCGCCCAGGAAGAAATAGGCCTCTTTCCAGGCGGCAAGGACTTCATCGGTCGCCGCATCGCCGAGGACCTCTTTGACGGCGGCCAGCAGCGAGACCCCAACCATAGGATAGTGCTCGGGCTTGACGCCGGTACGCACATGCGTCTGTGCCATCTTTTCAAGGGCATCGCCCAGGACGTCGAGGTTTTCGATATTGGCTGCGTAGGCACCGACTGCGGCCGCCAGCTTTTTATGCTGGTCCGAGGGCGCATCGTTGAACAGTGCCCTGGTTTCCGGATGATTTTCAAAAAGGATTTCGTACATCCTTGTGGTAATCGCTTCCGCATTTTCGGCCACCGGCTTGGCGGTCGCTTTGACAATTTCTACTGTCTCTTTTGTGAGGCCCATACTTTCTCCTTATGGTCTACCAGGATTTATAAGGCAGGAACTTGCCGTTCATGGTGATGACGACACGGTCTCCTGCCGGATTTTCCTCTTTGTCAATATCGAGCGAGAAGTCGATGGCACTCATGATGCCGTCTCCGAACTTCTCGCCGACGATCGCTTTGATGGTCTCGCCGTACACCCCGACCACTTCGTAGAGGCGGTAGACAAGGGGATCTGTCGGGACGATCTGCTCCCACTGTTTATTCGGAAACTCCTGCAATGCCAGGGCAGTGTCTCCGTCCAGACCCAACAGGTCACAGAGCTTCTGTGCCGGTTCGGCTTTCAGGCTGTTCATCCCCAGGCAGGCGGAGGTCAGGAACACGGGGCCGAGGCCCACCTTGTCGCTGATTGCTTCCCAGGACAGACCGCTGCTTTTCTTTGCCGCCATAATGGCTTCGGTCATTTCAAGCTTTGTCATCGTCTTTCCTCTACGCCGCTTCTTTCACTGTTTCGGGTTCAACATTGTTCAGCACCCGCTTCGGTGACATCTTGTAGTGCGTTGCGTAGATCGTCAATCCGACAAACGTCAAGCCGCCCACCAGGTTTCCGAGTGCTGTCGGAATCTCGTTCCAAAGGAAGTAATCGACAACCGTGAAGTTACCGCCCATGATCATAGAGAAAGGGAAAAGGAACATGTTGACAACAGAGTGCTCGAATCCCATAAAGAAGAAGAGCATGATCGGCATCCACATGGCAAAGATCTTGCCGATGGCCGATGTCGAAATCATCGCCGCCGCAACGCCGGTCGAAACCATCCAGTTACACAGCATGCCGCGGATGAAGATTGTAAACCAGCCGCTGATGCCGTGTTCTTGATATCCCAGCGTACGCGCCTCGCCGATATGTCCGACTTTTGCCGCAATCGCTCCGCCGTCCGTATCGAACCCGTAGGTAAAGATAAATGCCATCATAAACGCCACGGTGAGCGCCCCGGCAAAGTTGCCCGCAAACGTCAGACCCCAGTTACGAAGCACCTGTGCCACCGTTACCCCTTTACGTTTGTCCAGCAATGCCAGCGGCACCAGCATGAACACGCCCGTAAGCAGGTCGAATTTAAGAAGATAGAGCAAAATAAAGCCTACCGGAAACAAAATGGCGCCGGTGAGCGGCGAACCGGTTTTCGTTGCAACCACAATCGCAAATATTGCCGCCAGCGCCAGGATGGCACCGGCCATATAGGCACGAATCAGGGTATCTTTGGTCGCGAGAAAGACTTTTTCCTCTCCCGCATCCACCATTTTTTTACTGAGTTCTCTTGGTTCTACATAATCCATAGAATCTATTCCTTTTTTAGGCTGAATCGCCGATTTTAAAAGAACATTCCCATCTACTCTTTGCGGAACTGCCGCTGCATCATGATAAGAAAAGCTGAAAATATTCTTTATGTAAAAATTATATCGATAAAATGAATGATTACATGACTATTGATTGTATTATTTTTATACATATTTCTTATTTTTTTCTTATGCCATGTCTACTCAATTATAAAGTTTCATATTGCAGATATGAGCATCTGTCAAAAATAAAATTTCACCACCGCTTTGAAAAAGCCGTTTTGCAAGATCGGCAGGACCAGCAGCGCGTCGAACTCATAGTCGTCGTTATCGTGCTCGTATTCCCTGGTCAGCACCGGGAAGCCTGTACGCCAAACACGGCCTGAAAGTGATGCGGCGCGATCGAGCGTTCGGTTTTCGTAGCGCGCTTTGAGGTCCGTCCCCATGTCGCACTCTCCGTCGGAAAACTTCAGTACCGTTTTACTCTCATCCGGTACCCAGATCTCGAAGCGGCGGGCGATCGGCGTGCCTTTGGCCGAGAGGAACGCCATGACGTACCCTTCCTCTTCATGCATCCAGGCCGGAAGCGCCAGTGCGGTCGTGATCCCCTCTTTTGCCGCCTTTTTGGCGCGCAGAAACGAGGACGATTCGCCCAGGTTTTTGATGATGTAGGGCATCTTCGTTTTCCAGACCGTCCCGGGCAGACCGTGTCCTTTCATGATCTTGACACTTTTGGAAATCCACTCGAAATCTTCCATGGAGCCGTAATAGCCGTTAACCAGTCCCATTTCAAACGGCTGGTCAGGAACCGCGCCCCACAGCTCGATGGCCCCGGCATGTTCTTCCCTGTCGCCACACATGAAGACCACGACGGCGTGGAGGTATTCGCCCGCAAAAATCGGCATGGCGATGGCGGTGGTAAGGCCGACCTGTTCTGCCATCTCTGTCCGCTGGAAGAACGAGCCTTTGAGTTCGGTCAGGATGATGGGGTGTTTGGCCGCCCACGCCTTGCCCGGAAGGCCGTCATCATATGCAAAAGTCATCCCCTTGCTCGCCGCCTCAAACTCCGTAAATCCGCCGTAGCGTCCGCTGACCAGATGCAGCTCGGTTTTGGCCTTGTCCGGCTCCCAGATTTCAACCGCTTTGATAAAACTCTTCATGTCTGTCCTTATTTGTGGTATATGGCAATCAAATCATTGATTTCCGTAAAGGCCTTGGCCCGTGTTTTGGCATTGGGGTCGAGCAGTTTCATCACCATCTCCTCCAATGCAGGATCGATGCCCGATTGCAGCTTCGAAACAGGCTCAAGCCGCTCTCCGGTTCCGGGCATATAGTGTTCTTGCAGCGGGTAAGCGGCCGTTCCTGTCAGCTTTTTATAGAGTTTGCAGCCGAAATCGAACAGCTCGAACGTTTCGTGACGTCCCGTTTTCGCTTCCGGCTCGAAACCGAAAGCGAGGTCCATACCCTTTTCACGCAAGTAGGTGTGCAGCTGCATCATGAAGCCAATGGCCGCCGCAGAGTAGTTCGAAAGCACCCGGTCGTGAAACTGCCCGAAGCTCTCGTGCGCTCTGCGCAGCCGGCGGTATTCGCGCATGAGCGATTCGACGAAGAGATTCGCATAACGCAGCGGCACCGACTTCATGACGCTGTAGCCCTCCTGGCCCTCCTGCATCAGTTTGCCGCCGAGCGTGATATGTACACCGTGCTCTGTCTCGCCGTTCACCTTGGCCTTGCACCCTTCGAAACCGACATCGCCCACACCGTGCAGCCCGCACCCTTTGACGCAGCCCGACCAGTACATCCGCACACGGCCGCCGTCCAGCGGTACCGCCTCGCTCAGGTACTCGGCCATCTTAATGGCGTCTGGTTTGTTGGGGATGACGCCGAAAGGGCAGTGCTCCTCGCCGGCACAGGCGATAAGATGGTTGAAGTAGGGGCTGGAGACGCTCTTGTACGTTTCAAAAAACGGGGTTTCGATCAGCGCGTCATACCGAACGGTGTCCACCCCGACAACGTAGAGGCTCTGCTCGATGTCCAGCCGGACCCGGCCGTCGCCGTACTGTTCGGAAGCTTCCGCCGCGGCAATAAGGTCGCTGCCGCTGAACACGCCCGATGGCACGACCGCATGCACGGCGAAGCTGCCGTCGCGCAGCTGAACCCTGCCCTGTTCCGCGTCGCTGTTGTCCATCTGGGTCAGCGTCTCTCCCGCCGGGGCGAAATCGATGCCCGCTTTTTCACGAACGGCACCGGCCAGCGCTTCCATCCCGACCGCTTCAATGAGAAAGTGCAGCCGGTTCTTGTTGCGGTTGTCGCGGAACCCGTAATCGCGGTAGAGCTCGATGAGCGCCTTGAACATCGCCACCGCTTCGGCTTCATCTTTAACGAAAATATCGGCATTACGCGCAATGACCCCGACACGGCCGCCGAGGTAGACGTTATAGCCGTACACCCCATCGCGCTGCGCCAGCACGAAACCGCAGTCCTGCCCAAAGATATTGCAGCGGTTGGCCAGCGACCCGCAGACGCCGGTGTTGAACTTTCGCGGCAGCGCGCTCACCCACTCCCAGTTGCCCAAAAAGAGCTCCTGCAGTTTCAGCAGCAGTCCCTGCGAAGGCAGAATGTTATCATGCGCGATGCCATCAAGAGGGTCGTTGACCATGTTGCGGAAGTTGTCTACGCCCGTATGAAATGTGGTCAATCCGGCCTGCTCGAACCGCTCCAACATCATGGGCATATCTTCAATGCGCAAATAGCGCAGTACAATCTGCGCCCGGGTGGAGATATCCATATAGTCCTGCCCGTTGTCGCGGGAGATCTCCCCGATCACGCGCGCCTGTTCCGCATTCAGCTGCCCGCCCGGCACCCGCACGCGCATCATGAAACGCTGCGGTGTCAACGGCCGGTCGAAGATGCCGAAGCATTTCAGAAAATAGCCCAGATCCTCTTTGGGAATACTCTCATACCCCGCTTTGGCATACTCAGCAATCTGCTCGAACGCCTCTTTGGGCGACTTGAGCGCCTTGGTTTTCTCGACTTTGTTGATTTTACTGTTGCGGGCCTCAGATGCCGCTTGCAATGCGCTGATCATAACTAGTTCCTTCATTGATATATTGCGGCAGTACCGCGTGCAGGTTGACGACATCGCCAAAAACGATGATGGCCGGACGCGGAGCGTCGGCGGCGACCTCCGGCAAGTGCGAGAGCGTGGTTACGAAACGCTGCTGCTCCGGACGCGACGCATTGGAGATGACAGCGCACGGCATAGCGCCGTCAACACCGATTGACAACGCTTCTTTCTTGATTTCCCGGGCCCGGGAGACGCCCATCAGTACGATCGTCGTATGATTTTTCAGTTTGAGCAGTTCGATCCATTCGGTATTGATGCGGTTGCCGCGCAGGTGCGCCGAAACAATCGAGAGGTTGGCGGCGTAGCCGCGCGCCGTCGGCGCGATACCCGCCGCCAGCGGCCCGGCGACGGCGGAGGAGATTCCCGGAACGACCTCCACACGGATGCCCACCCCGACCAGCGCACTCGCCTCTTCCGCGCCGCGTCCGAAGATATAGGGGTCGCCCGCTTTGAGGCGGGCCACTTCCAGCCCCTTTTGCGCGTATTCGATCAGGAGTTCGTTGATCTTCTCCTGCTTGATGCTGTGATGCCCCTTGCGTTTACCTACGTGGATCACCATCGTCGCTTTGGGGATCAGGGCCTTGATCTCGTCGCTCACCAGATGATCGACAAAAACGACATCGGCTTCATGGATCAGCTTGTAGGCTTTGAGCGTCAGCAGATCGACATCGCCCGTCCCGCAGCCGACCAGATGCACCCGTCCAAGCTGACGGCACGCTTCGGCCTTCAGCGTTTTAGGACGGATCACGCCTGCCAGCCGCTCTTTCATACTCTTTGTTCCCAATTCGGCCAGTGTGGTAGGCAGCACCCGCGCGATCTTGTCGCGGATCGCCTGTGCGATCGCCGGCGACGCCCCGCTGGAGCTTACCGCCACCTTGATGGGACCGCGCTCGATCAGGGCGGCGAAGAAAAAGTCGCACTGCTCGGGCTGATCGACGACGTTGAGCAAAAAGCCCTGAATGCGTTTTTGCGCCAGCAGCATCGCCGTCACTTCGGCGTTGCCGGTCGCGTCGATAACGATACCGTAATCTTCCACATCCGAAGGTTCCACCGAACGAAGGTGCATTTCGGGCACCAGTTCGGACATCGCATCCGTACACTCCGCGGCAACGACGTCGAAATCAATGGCGTTGCGGCGCATCACCTGCGCCTTTTGCAAGGCGACCGGGCCGCCGCCGATCAACAGGACTTTCGGGTTGTGCAGGACAATGGGAAGGGTGTGGCGTTTCATCGCGCCTCCTTGGTTTTTTCATAACGGTATTCGCGTGCCTTGTCGCAGCGCTCATGCGCCAGGGCTCCGCTGATCTCCGTTTCTTGCATCGCGATGCCCTCGGGGACGTTTTGCGAGTGCAGCTGTACCGCCGTCTGCTTGTAGTTCGGCTCGCCCGAGATGGGGTCGAACTCCGGCTGCGTGAGGGTGTTGACGAGCTGCGTATTGAAATGAAACGGCACAAAGACATTGCCCGGCCGCATCGTCTGCGTCACCTTGACCACCACATCTTCCACCCGGCCGCGCGGACTGCTTAGCGCAATGCGGTCGCCGCTGCGCACCTGCAGCGTTTTGGCGTCTTCGGGATGGAGCTCCACCCACGCTTCGGGGGCCAGCTGGTCGAGGATATCGATGCTGCGCGTCTTGGTGCGTGTATGCCACTGCTCGACGGTGCGTCCGGTGTTGAGCATCACCGGAAAGCCCGCGCGCACCGGTTCTTTCATCGGCATCCACTCCGCGCTGACTAGCTTTGCCTTTCCATCGCCTGTGCGAAACGGAATCTCCTCGGTGTAGAGACGCTTGGTGCCTTTGGGGAACTGCGCATTGCAGGGCCACTGTACCCCGCCCTCTTCTTCTAGAAGTTCATACGTCATACCCGAGTAGTCGCACAGCTGCCCCGCGCTTACACGCTTCCACTCTTCAAACGCATCGCCGGGCGTTTTCCATCCCTCGAAAAGCAGGGTGTCCATGCCGTCAAAATAGCGGGAAAATTCAACGACGATATCGAAATCGCTCTTGGCGTTCCCCAGCGGTTCCACCGCTTTGTTCGCACGGTTGACACGGCGCTCGGAGTTGGTGTAGGTCCCCTCCTTTTCCCCCCACGTCGCAGCGGCGAAAACGACGTCGGCGATCTGCGCCGTATCGCCCATGAAGGCGTCCTGTACGACCAGTAGATCTAGCTTGGCAAGCGTTTTGCGCAGCTTCTCCTGATCGACAAAACTGACCAGCGGATTCGTCGCGACGATCCAGAGCGCCTTGATCTCGCCGCGCTCAATAGCGTCGATGATCTCGGCATATTTGTAGCCGCGCTCCGTAGGGACCCGATCCACCGGTACCCCGACAATATCCGCATATTCCTGGGTAACCGCCGGATCGCCGTAGGGGCGATACCCCGGTAAAGAACTGGTAAAGCCGCTTTCGCGCGTGCCCATGGCGTTGCACTGCCCGGTGATGCTGAACGGCCCGCAGCCGGGCTTCCCGATCTTGCCGGTCAGCAGGTGCAGGTTCGTGATGGCGCTGACGGTATCGGTACCCATGGCAGACTGATTGACGCCCATCGTCCACGCCGTCGTCACCTTGTCGTTCGCCGCGTACTGGCGGGCGAGTTCATAGAGTGTCTTGACGTCGATGCCTGTGATGTTTGCAACCTCCTGCGGCGGGTAGTTCTCCAGATGCTTTTTCAGCTCCGAAAAACCGTTGACCTTCTCTTTAATATAGGCTTCGTCGATCCACCCCTGTTCGATCAGCATGTACGCCAGTCCGTTGAAGAGCGCGAGGTCGGTCCGTGCTTTGAGCGGGACGAAAATATCGGCGATCTGCGAGGTCTTGGAGCGGCGCGGGTCGACGACGATCACCTTCTTGTTCGGGTTCTTGTTCAGGTGCAGCATCAAGATAGGGTGATTGTCGGCGATGTTAGCCCCCACCAGTACGACGACGTCGGCCACTGAAAAATCCTCGTACGACCCCACCGGACCGTCCGAGCCCAGAGACTGCTTGTAGCCCGCCACCGCCGAGGCCATGCAGAGGGTGGTATTGCCGTCGAAGTTGTTCGTTCCCAGTCCCAGCTGTACGAACTTGCCCAGCGTATAGAACTCTTCGGTCAGCAGCTGTCCCGTGGAGATGATGCCGACCGCTTTGGGACCGTGCTCTTTGGCGATGCGCTTGAACGTTTCGGCCGTTTTCGAATAGGCTTCATCCCAGCTGACCGGTTCAAGCTTGCCCTCTTTGCGCAGCATCGGCTCGGTGACGCGCTCGGGCGAGTTGATCATCTGATGCTCACTCAGCCCTTTGGGGCAAAGCGTGCCCATATTAACGAAATGTTTCGGATTGCCTTTGGTGTAAACCGCCTTGCCGTCCTTAACTCCGATGTAGAGCCCGCACCCCACCCCGCAGTAGCCGCAGGTGGAGAAGACCCATTTGTCCGGTTTGCGCTCGTCGGCGATCTTGCCGAACACCTTGTCTTCGGAGAGGGCGTATTTTTTGGCCTTGATATCGAGGCCGAGGAAGTTTTTGACTTTATCAATCATGAATTACCTTTGCTTGCCGACGAAGAACCCGCCCGCCATCTGCAGCGGCACGGACGTGACGTAGAACAGGAATCTGTCGACGAGTTCGCTGCCGGTCGCGATCAGCCACGCACTCAGCATAATTGCCGCGGCAACCCCCTGGGCCCCCAAACTCAGTACCACCATCGCCAGCAGCGGCAGCAGCAGCGCACCAACGATGAAACTTGTCGTTCGCAGACGCGTCTGTTTGGGGAAGAACTCCGTATACAGTCTTTTGGTACGCTGCAGCTGTTCGCCGTGTGGGCTTTTGCGTTCGAGGTCGCGCCGGTCTTCGTAGGTGAAGAACCCCTGCGCGAGGGCCGCAAGCATTCCCAGCGCCATCATAGGCATCGCCGCGGCGTCATAACCGAGCATCAGCGCCGCGGCGGCCAGCAGGAAAACGCCGGTATAGGCGGTTCCGAAAAATTTCAGCAGCGTCGTCTTGCGGTTCCACGAAGGACGCGCAGTGATCTGATAGATCATCCCCTGCGCGTAGATACCGTAGATGCCCACCGACAGCGTCATCCCGCCAAAAAGCAGTTTTGCGATGGTGGGTGCGCTAATGAGATAGAGTCCGACATTCAGCGTCATCAGCCCCGTAAAGAGCCCGAGGGCGAGCGCTTCGCGGCTGAGCCAGCTGCTTTTGATGTTTTTCATGGCGCTGAGCGCCTTGGCGGGGCGGCCCAGATGCAGGGCCGAAAGCGGCAGGCCGAACGCCGCGGGCAGCAGCACTAGCGCGGCCATCGTCCACCCCGGTTCCTGCCCGCCGAACAGCGAGAAGAACACGCCCATCAGCAGCGCGAAAAAGGCTCCCAGCGACATCTGCGTCAGCACGGTCATGAAGACCAGCGGCATTTCGGAGTGAAAGGGCTTGAGCTGGTAGTCGTCCACCGCCGTCATGGTCTCGGGCATCGATTCGGGAAGCGTAAAGCGCGTCGTGGCGTTGGTCACGCGGGCGTCGACGAGGTCGGGCATGTTTCCCTGCGCGTCAATGGCGCCCTCAAGCCATTCTTCGGGACGGAAGACCTCGATCTCGATCGCACCCGCCGGGCACGCCTGCACGCACGCCGGCGACTGCCCAACGTCCAGCCGTTCATGGCACATATGGCACTTGGTGACGATCTTGCGCTCTTCATGATACGTCGGCACGCCGTAGGGGCAGTTCCATGTACAGTACTGACACCCGATGCATGCATCGTCGTCGTGAAAGACGATGCCGTTGTCGAACTTGATGTAGCTCTCCGTCGGGCAGCCAATCAGACAGGCGGGGTCGATGCAGTGGTTGCAGCTCATGGAGTTGAACATCAAAAGCGTGTCGGGAAAACTGCCGCCCTCCATCTCGCCCACGCGCCGCCACTTTATGTCGGCGGGATTGTTGTTCTGTTCGTTACAGGCCACCTCGCAGCAGCGGCACGCCACACAGGCCGTGGCATCGAAGTGGAACCGGTACTGCTCGCCCGCTTGCAGCTCGGGCAGGTCGATACTGTAGCTGCCGCACTGCATGCCGGTATCGGCCTTATGCGTGATAAAACTTTCCAACGGGGTTTGTCCCACAGATACTGCCTTTTACTGAAATTGCCAAGGGTTTTGCACTTTGCTCCGCCATCGCTCGAGTGATTGCGGAGCACAATGCAAAGGGTACCGGTACGGTGACGAATCGTACCGGCCTTAAACATAGGAGAAAAGCGGCCGAGGAGAGGCGGCCGCGGTATTTCGTCAAACTTACTTTGTCGCGAACTTGTAGTCGAGCTGCAACCAGCCAACGGTCTTGTCATTGGAAACATAAGCACCGGCGGCTTTATCACCGGCACTATAGAATGCCGCTTTAGCAAGAAAAGAGAGTCCATTGACGCCCGGAACCTTATTGGCGTAAAGCACATCAATCTCTGAACCGAGGTCATCCGGACCTGTTTCCGCGTTAAACTTGTGATAGACAGCCATCGCTTTTCCAAAGCCTTTTGCCTTATAGGCAATTCGACCATTCATATCAACGAGACCGTTGCTGTTCTTGGAAAGCAAAAAGACATCTGCCCAACCGTTGAACTTATGCAGCGTTGCCAAAGGTGTCCAAAAACCATTCGTTGCGTCGCCGTTCGCTTTTCCGAGCACCTCGTAATTCGCACCTACGCAAAATCCGCTGAACATGGCAGCAAGATCAAAGTTCATATATGAGGCATCCGCTTTAACATCTTTGACACGATACTCAAGCGAAGGATCGGACTGCATCGCATACTCGGCCCGGTAAGCAACTTTTACACTCTTACTGACGGAGACGGTGCCTGCGACATAAGCGCCGTATGTGTCACTGATAGAAGCCAGAAGATAGGCATAACCAGTTACTTTGACTGCATCTGAAACCTTATAGGAGGCATTCAGCAGCGCACTTCCTGTTTCATTCGCCTTGTTGTTCGGCTGAACTTTAACCGTGTTGATTCCGTAAACATATGCACCCGTAAGACTTAAACCATCAACCGGCTTGGAGACGACAGCCAATGCATCGAACGTTTGAAACATTTGACGCCAACCGACGGCACCGACAAAACGCTGGTTATCAAGATTCACCATTTGGCGTCCGGCCCGGATGACAGTTTTTGCCGGGAGCTTAAAATCAAGATAGGCTTGCGTTGCACGTGCCTGATTTGGATCGACAATGACATCATAGTCCGTTTTGCCGTTGGCAGTCGAGTTATAGTTGTCATATCCGAAGTTATTGACAGATGTCACCTCTACATACGCACCGAGCCAGTCTGCACCAAACGTTGTATCAGACGAGACACCCA
>JANTHE010000004.1 GCA_024762585.1 Sulfuricurvum sp.
CGAAAAGCGGAGTTGCAGGATTTAAAGAGCAGTTTTTAAAAATTGCGGATGATACCAGTTCTTCCAGTGATATCATCATCGGGACGAGTAGAAAGATAACTAACAATACGACTCTCCTGACACAAACAGAAGCCGAGGCTAAAAACAGTCAGCTTAGCAAGATAGACTGGTGTACCAATGGAATGACGCGTGTTAAAATTTACATTCCACCATATCTGAACAGTTTTCAGGTTGCCATGCAGTATTTGCCAATTAATAACGGCCTGATGTATGCAACATTTAAACCTATCGGAACGATTGATGAATCCAGCGCTGTATCTGCAGATGAGGCTGGAACGACATTTTATGACCGGTTTTGGGCGGACCATGAGACAATTTTGGTCGCGTTTAAAACAAGTTTCTCATTTGTGATGAACTCTTATGTTATGAATAAATATGGCATAGATAATACGACAGGTGGATATCTGTATTTGTCATTTGTGCAATCGGATAATATCATTTCAGATAAAAAATTCGACCCGCGCTATTCGATGTCATTTTCAATCTACTACGATTTTATCAATCCGCTGACTCCGGAAATGAAACAGCAGATCCTTTCTCAGATTCCGGAAGGCAGAACGGAGCCGGTTGAGATGGATCAGACGTTGATTTCCAATGAATGCAGCCAATACAGTGTTCAAAACGGTGTGGCTAATTTTACGGCAAACCCTTTCGCCATTCAGGTAGAAGATGGGGTGCCTATCGACCCTCAGCAGGCATGCGAAAGCCAGGGAAGCAGTTACCAGTATATCAATAACAAATGCTATGACACTTCTTCACAGGTATACACCTGTGAAATTACCGATGGCGGCAGATGGTCGGGCCGCTGTATCTCTCCGG
Source organism: Sulfuricurvum sp. (assembly GCA_024762585.1). Taxonomy (GTDB): domain Bacteria; phylum Campylobacterota; class Campylobacteria; order Campylobacterales; family Sulfurimonadaceae; genus Thiomicrolovo. The sequence goes on from JANTHE010000004.1 coordinate 880, forward strand.
CAGAAGATACCTGTAACGCCAGCAGCCTGACACACTGGTACGTTGGCGGAGAACAGTGTCTCGATACTTATGATCACATCAGCAATGCAGCCAATTTCAGCGATACCCCAAAATCACTGACGCTGGTTCAGTCGTCAAACGGTATAGAAGCCGGTGTATTCCAGGCGAACGAAGAGGGGTGGCTGACACAATTGACGCTGAAAAATCTTAGTACAACGGCATCAAAGGTTGAAAGTGTCACTATTAACGGCCATGCCGGACAAACTCTTATCGATGCTTTTGATGTAACTCTGCCTGCCAGCAAAAGTAGTATTGTTGAAATTAGCAGATCTGGCGGAAAAATGAGTGCCAAAGTTTATGATGAGTCTGGCGTACAGATTTCGGCACATGAAGTAGCAACTTCCGAGACAAATGGCAGTGTCGTCATTGCAACAGCGTCGTCGGATACGGTCGTTGATTTGGCCTTTGGAACAAATTTGAATAGTGTCGCCGCTTCGCAAAGCGGTGGTGGCAGCGGTGGTTCGGACGGCTTGGTTATCAATGTTCCTACCAGCAGCTCTTCAAGCTCGACAGCCTCGACAGGAGGTTCTGGCGGTGGTGCGGGAGACGGATTGAGCATAACGACGCCGACAAGCAGTACTTCCAGCGCTGCAACTGCAGGTGGAGGCGGTGACAACCTTTCCATTACGGGCCCGACAGCATCCAGCAGCAGTGCCATGACCGGGGGTGCTGCCTCTTCTGAAGCAGCTGCACCGGCTCCGGAACCGGCATATGACGCCATTGAAGAGAAGCTGAAAGTGCCGGATGAAACGTTTGAGATTGCCGGATGGCTTTATCACTATGATTTCAAAGATGTAAATGGTGATTATGATTATGTCTACAACAGTACTAAAAACGGGATGCTTTACCGTCTCAAGCCGACTACTGGTGAAGAGTTGAAATGGGCACCAGTAAAAGGGATTACCCTGGAAGCAGATCAGAAAATTCTTGCCTTTGTGCTGGCGGGCGACTGGGACCGTGACGGCAAAGGTAAAAATGACTGGGTTGTCATTAAGCCTGAGGAGAAAAAAGCCTATAATTTCAGAGGTAATATCGGTGCCGGCAAAATTGGCTGGGGCAGCGAGCCGCTGCCGGTGACCATTACGATCGACGGAAGCGAGGTAACGTTCAAGTAGCGTTACAAAAAGCAATTGGCTCTATAGCCAAATAGAACACTCCAATTCGCCGCCTTTCGGCGGCTTCCCTATGATAAATTCAGCGCGGATTTCTGCCGCCGCTGTTTCTTCGATTACGGTTGAAATTTCCTCTGCGGCGATTTCCGCCGCTTCTTCTTCCGCCTTTGTTGTTGCGTTCCATTGCCGACATGATCTTGTCCAGCCGCTGTTTGGAGACCCCGATATTCTGTGGACCTTTGACATTTAAGCGCTGCATCAGCAGCGAAATAAGCTTGAGCGCAATCTGGGTCTGGTCGATGTCTTCGCCAAGGGCTTCGAGTACATTGAGCGCTTCGTCATAGATTTTCTGCTTCTCTATCTCTTCGACCAATCGCCCCGTCTGGCGTGACTGTACCTGAGATTTGGTCGGGATGAAGTCATGCGCCATCTGCGTTCCCACGATTTTTCGAATGCGCTGAAGCTCTTTGAACTCAAGCGGCGTCACCAGTGTAATGGCGACACCCTTTTGCCCCGCGCGCCCCGTCCGGCCAATACGGTGAACGTAGCTTTCAGGATCGAAAGGGATATGAAAGTTGATGACGTGGCTGACATCGTCAATATGAATACCCCGCGCGGCGACGTCGGTGGCGACAAGGATGTCGACGGCGTTCTCTTTTAAACCCCTGATGACCGATTCGCGCTGGCGCTGCTCCATATCGCCGTGCAGCCCTTTGGCGTTATAGCCCACCGAGGAGAGAACATTGGCGAGGCGGTCCACTTCGCGCTTGGTGCGGCAGAAGACGATGGTCTTCTCCAGTTCCTCCGCATCCAGAAGGCGGATGATGGCGTCATCGCGTTCGTTCTCTTCAATCACGTAGTACTGCTGTGCGATGTCTTTGTTCGTCTTCTCCTCTTTGGTGATGGCGACAAACGCAGGATCGACCAGGATGCGTTCGGCCAGTTTTTTGATCAGCGGGGGCATGGTGGCTGAAAAAAGCAGGGTTTGGCGGTCGCTGGGAAGGTAGTCGAAAATCTCGTTGATATCGTCTAAAAAACCCATGTCCAGCATTTCGTCCGCCTCATCGAGGATGACGGTCGAGGGAGTAAAATCTTCAAGCATATTGCGTTTGAGAATGTCTTTGAGGCGTCCCGGCGTGGCGATGACGACCTGCGCACCGCGCTCGATCAGGCCGATCTGGCGATTGTATGAACTGCCTCCATATACGGTGACGGTGTGAATGCCCAGTTTCTTGCCATACTTGAACAGTTCGTCGCTGACCTGGTTGGCCAGTTCTCGGGTGGGGACGATGATGAGTGCTTCAACTCCGCGGTCAAGCGCCATTTTGTTCAATGTCGGCAGGCCGAACGCGGCGGTTTTTCCGGTACCGGTGTGTGCCTGTCCGACAACGTCGCGTCCTTCGAGCACGAGCGGAATGGCCTGCTGCTGGATGGGGCTGGGTACTTTGAAGCCGGCATAGCGGATGCTCTGCATGATCTCAGGCTTGAGACCGAAATCGTCAAAAGTGGCACTGTTTTCTACTACTGCAGTCTCAGGTGTATCAATGGTTTGTGGTTGCATTTTCTCTCTTATGCGGACACGCCAAACCATCATGCGACTGCGAGTAACAGATCAAAATTTGTATTTTTGAATATAAAGCAAGAAGAGACAGTCTATCGGTGCCCAGTTGTAAATTTTGTGAAATTATAGCAAAACTTTAGTAAAAGCGCGCAAACGCGCAGTTATGTTCGCCCTTTAACTTTGTTTTGATAAAATGACTGCCACTTTTCAGGTGGGTTAGGAGTCTCTTTAGGATGATTATCAAAACAATTTTGAGTCTAATACTGCTGCTGTTACTGTGGGGCTGTACCAAAGAGCTTGAAGAGTACAATAAACCGGCAGCGTACTGGTATGGCAAGATGATAGATGCCATTTCCAACGGTAACCTTGACAAGGCCGACAACTATTACAGCTCACTGCAAAGCGAGCATATCGGTTCTCCTTTGCTGCCCGAAGCAACGATGATTATGGCGATGTCACATCTGCAGTATGAAGAGTATTTGCTTGCAGAGCACTTTTTGACCGAGTATACCAAACGTTATGCAACACTGCAGGAGCGCGAGTATGCGGAATTCATGAAAGTCAAGGCCAAGTATATGGCTCTGCCCAATCCCCGGCGGGATCAGGGGCTGATTGATGCAGCGATCCATGAAGGAGAGACGTTTAAACAGCACTATTCGGATTCGATCTATTATCCGGTCGTTGACACGATGGTGACGCGGCTCTATCTGGCCGAAGCGTCGCTTGATGAATCCATTGCCGAGTTGTATGAACGACTGGACAAGCCAAAGGGCGCAGAGTTTTATCGTGGTAAGCGGCCGGAACCGTGGATAGAGTGGAATAAAGTGGACAGTGCGCAAAGTGCGTGGTATCGCCGTATGTTTGAAGGCGACGGCCACGGCAGCTGGTACGCATTCATCATTCCGGACACGCAGAGTGTCGTATCGCGTCATCGTGACAACAGTGCTATGGGGCTCGAGCGAGATATGTCCGATGCGATGCAGTGAAGCAAAGAATATCTACGCCGCTGGCGCAATAAAACAATTAACAAGTAACAAGGATGAAGAGTGATGCAACTGGATGATTATGCTAGTTTCCCGACAGCACTGCCGGTCTTATACGAAGATGAGCTATTTTTATACCCGTTTATGATTTCACCGCTTTTTTTAAGCGATGAAGCCAATATCGATGCGGCAACGTATGCGATCGAAAATGATTCGCTGGTGATTGTCTGCCCTACGAAAGAGGGCAAAGAGGGTGAACGCGATGCCGAGAGTATCTATGATGCCGGGGTCATCGGCTCCATCATGCGCAAGGTTTCTTTGCCAGATGGCCGGGTGAAAGTTCTTTTTCAGGGACTTGCGCGCGGCAAGATACTGGGCGAAAGTGATCTGAAGCCGTTGCGGGTCTTGGTGGATACCATCGATCCTAAACCGCTTAATGAAATCAAGATGGATGCGATTCTTGAAGTCGTGCGCGAGAAGGTAAGAGCCTTGTCGCAGGTAAGCAACCTCTTCCCGCCTGACCTGATGCGTACGATTGAGGAGACACAGGAATACAACCGCATCGCAGACCTCATTTGCAGTACGGTCAAACTCCCCAAACAGCGTGCATACGAGATGTTTGTCGAATCCGACACGGAGAAGCGCCTGCTGCTGCTGATCGATTTTCTGATCGAGGAGATCGAGGCCGGTAAGCTGCAACGGGAGATCCGCTCCAAGGTCAACAGCAAAATGGAGCAGATAAACAAAGAGTATTTTCTCAAAGAGCAGCTCAAAGAGATCCAGCAGGAACTCGGGGTCGATAACCAGCGCGAAGAAGAGATCGAAGAGTACCGCGCACAGCTTGAAGCCAAAAAAGAGGCAATGGGCGAGGAGGCGTACAAAGAGGTCTCCAAGCAGATCGAGCGCTTTGCGCGGCTGCATCCCGATTCGGCCGATGCAGGGATGATCCAGGGGTATCTGGAGTGGGTACTGGAGATTCCGTTTGGCAAACTCTCCAAAAAGGCGCTCAAAATCGAAAATGTCGAAAGCCAGCTCGACGCCGATCACTTCTCGCTTGAAAAACCAAAAAAACGGATTGCGGAGTTTTTTGCAGTCAAAGAGCTGATGGAATTGCGCGGCAAGAGCGCACAAAAAGGCAGCAGCGCCATCTTGTGTTTTGCGGGCCCTCCCGGTGTGGGCAAGACTTCACTGGCAAACTCCATCGCCACGGCGCTCAAGCGGCCGCTGGTGCGTATCGCGCTGGGCGGACTGGAAGACGTCAATGAGCTGCGCGGCCATCGGCGCACCTATATCGGGGCGATGCCCGGGCGCATTGTGCAGGGAATTATCGATGCCAAGAAGATGAACCCGGTGGTCGTGCTCGATGAGATCGACAAGGTCGGCATGTCGCACCGCGGAGACCCGACGGCGGTCTTGCTCGAGATTCTCGACCCCGAACAAAACAGCCATTTCCGCGACTATTTCGTTAACTTCGACATCGACCTGAGTCAGATCATCTTTATTGCCACCGCCAACGACGTGGGGCGCATCCCGGCACCGTTGCGCGACCGGATGGAATTCATCGGGGTCAGCAGCTACACGCCGCAGGAGAAGTTCGAGATCGCCAAGCGCTACCTCCTGCCGCAAGAGCTGAAAAAGCATGGGCTGAAAAAGCAGGAAGTCACCATCTCTGCGCCCGCGCTCAAGGAGCTGATCCACAGTTATACCCGAGAGGCCGGTGTGCGTAATCTCCGTCGCCGGATTGCCGACATTGCCCGAAAATCGGCCAAGATGATTTTGGAAGACCCGTCGATTGTCAAAGTGTCCGTGTCGGTCAAAAACCTGAAGGATTTCATGGATAAAACCGTGTTTGAAATTGAAAAGACAGACAAAGTGGACCGCGTCGGCGTTGTCAACGGGCTGGCCTGGACGTCGGTCGGGGGCGATGTGCTCAAGATCGAGACCATTCGGATCAAGGGCAAGGGACAGATGCAGCTTACCGGCAGTCTGGGCGAAGTGATGAAAGAGTCCGCGCGCATTGCAATGAGCGTGGTCAAGACCCTGATAGACAACGGGAAAGTGAAGGTGGACCATGCCATCATCCCAAAAACCCTCAAAGAGCGCGAAGAGCAGGTGGTTATCGATGCGAGTGAAGTATATAAACGCTACGACCTGCACATCCATGTGCCTGACGGTGCGACACCCAAGGACGGACCAAGCGCCGGGATTGCCATGAGCACGGCGATTGCGTCGATTCTGAGCAACAAGAAGGTGCGCGCGGGCATCGCCATGACCGGTGAAGTATCGCTCAGCGGAAACGTGCTGCCCATTGGCGGACTCAAAGAGAAGCTGATCGCAGCGCACAAGGCCGGGATGCATACCGCATTGATTCCGAAAAAGAACTATGAACGGGACCTTGACGAGATTCCGGATGAGGTCAAGCAGAGCGTCACTATCGTCCCTGTCGAGCGTATCGAAGAGGTGATCAAACTGACGCTTCTGCCGGAGTAGCCGCCGGAGCGTTTACTGCCCCCTAATCATTTTCTCACTATAATCTCTCCATGTCAGAACTCATTGACCCGAATCTTCTTTATTTGCTGTCACTGATGCTGGTACTCGTCATTATGGTATTTTACCTCTTGTGGGCGTTGCGACAAAGTGAACGAGTGCGGCGAGAGGAAGATGAGGGGTTCCGCCGACGCGAAGAGGAAATGCTTGCGCGCATGAATCATTCCGAACAAGAGCGCGTTCGTAATGGCGATGCGCTGATGCGTTCGGAGCAAGAGGCGGCTCAGCTGCGCGAAACAACAGACTCTCTGCGCGGTGAGCTGGGCCAATCGCAGACAAGGTACGGTGAGCTTGAGCGTGATTTTGCCGTTTTGCATACCCGTTTCGAAGAGGCACAGCGTCAGCATGGCGAACAGATTCGGCTGCTTGAAGAGGCCAAGGCGTCTCTCGCATCGCAGTTCGAAAATCTTGCGAACAAAATATTCGAACAAAAATCCAAGACTTTCGATGCTGCCAATCAGCAGCAGCTATCGCTGCTGCTTAAACCGTTTCGCGAACAGATCGACACCTTTGCCAAGCAGACGCAAAGCCGCTACATGGAAGAGAGCAGGGAGCGTCACTTGCTCAAAAACGAGATCGAACGCCTCAAGGCGCTCAATGAGCGGATTGCCGAGGATGCTCTGAACCTCACCAACGCGCTCAAAGGTGAGAACAAGACGCAGGGGAACTGGGGAGAGATCGTGCTCGAGCGCGTACTGGAGAGCTCGGGGCTCCGAGCAGGGCATGAATACGAAACCCAGGGAACCTACAAAGACGAGAAGGGGAGTATGCTTCGCCCCGACGTGGTTGTTTTCCTGCCGCAGGAGCGCTGTGTGATCATTGATTCCAAGGTCTCTTTGGTGGCCTACGAACAGTTCATGAGCAGCGATGATCCTGAGAAAAAGGGCCGGGCGCTGAAACAGCATATTGCCTCGCTGAACGCGCACATCAAAGGGCTTTCGGAGAAACGCTATGAAAACCTGCCCGAGATGCGTACGCTCGACTTTGTGCTGCTTTTCATGCCGATCGAGGGGGCGTTTCACCTGGCGCTTCAGCATGATGCAGGCTTTTTCAAGCGCGCATACGATGCACGCATCATCGTCGTCAGTCCCTCGACGCTGCTGGCAACGCTGCGAACCATCGAAAATATCTGGCGCAGCGAACGCCAGCAGCAAAACGCTGAGCAGATAGCACGGCAGGCGGAGGCGCTGTATGACAAATTCGTCGGTTTCGTTGAAGACATGGACCGCATCGGGGAGCAGCTGGGGAAAACCCGGGTACAGTGGGAAGGGGCGATGAACAAACTGAGTTCGGGCAAAGGCAACCTGATTCGCAGGGCCGAACAGATGAAGAAGCTTGGGCTGAGTCCCAAGAAGTCGCTGCCGCATCAGGAGGAGGAGTGAAGCGGCGGCGCAGTGAAACAGTGCTGCTCTGGCTGGTATGGCTGCTGCCCGTGGGTGTAGCGATACTGGCGGCTGTCATTGGCGATAAAGTTTTTTTGGCTGAGCTTGCACGCCATGAGACGATCCGTCCGCAAGGCTATTGGCGTCCGGCTGTCATGATGATTGCCGGTGTGGCTGTTGTAAGCGGAGCAGTAGCCGTGTGGATTTGGACAGTGTTACGGCGTTATCGCGAGTTGATTCATCTGCGTGAAAGTGCTCTGCGCGCGTTTAATGTCGAACGCGAGGCAAAGGTGGAAGAAGAGGTCCGAAAGCAGCGACTGGCGGACAGGATGCTTGTCTGGCAGGCAAAAATGAATGCAATGGCCCGGATGAGCACAATGGTTGCAAAAGGGTTGAAAAGCCCGCTTGAAGTCTATTCCCATGCGTCTGAAACGAAACAAGACAGCGCTTCGGTCAACGTACAGAAGAGATTGGAAGAGATTAGGCAGAGGGTAGAAGGTTACGGTCAAATATTTCATCCTGATACTGAACGCATCGCAGTAGATTTGAAAGAAAGTGTCGAGAAAGTGCTTGCGCTGCTGGAGTGGGAACTGAAGCAGTACGGCATTGCAGTGGACACTAGGCTGGCGTGTTCGACACCCCTGTTACTGCGCCGAAACGAAGTGCTTCAGATCGTGCTTGGGGTGATACAAACTGCAATAGAGGCACTGCTCAAGAGCAACATTGAACAGCCGCGCATCGACATCGAATGCTACGAAACCGGTCAGTTTGTCGTAATACGGGTTTGCTATCATGGCAGTGGTGACGATTCTGAGAGTATGGATACGGTATTTGACCCCGATTTTACGACAAAAGCGGGCACAGCATCTGGACTTGAACTTTTCTTGGCGCGTGCTGTTGTCGAAGAACACTGTAATGGCGAATTGACATTTGAAAAAATTGACGGGGATTCCTGTTTTCATATCAAGATCGGCAAGCATCAGGAAGAGGAAATATGAAATCCAAGTTACAACTCGAAACTCAGTTTGTCAAGGAGAAGCAGTGGGTACCGACTGCTCATGACGATGCGCTGCGAATACTCAAAGAAGAGGTGGGGGATGCCGATCCGCAGGGCGTGTTTGACTATGTACTGAGTACTACGCAAAAGGGAAAAGTCATCACTGTCGGAAGCTGCCGCTTTAGACAGATTGTCAAGGATGAGGAACTTTCACAGTAGAGTTGAGCAGCCAGCCGATTGCAGACATCAAGACGATGACGATCAATGCCGGGATAATATTGTAGGCACTGAGCAGGTAGACAAGCCAGAGCAAAATGGCACCCAGCGGTGTCGGTACGCCGGTAAAGAACTTTTCTACTTCACCCTCTTCGGCATTGATATTGAACTGAATCAGCCGTCTCAGTCCACTGATGACATAGTAGATACTGACGGCGCTCGCAAGTACGAATAGAACTCCTTTTGTGTCGAGGTATACGGCCTGAAAAATCAAAAAGACAGGCACGAGTACGAACGAAAGGAAATCGGCAAAGGAATCCAGCTGGATACCAAACTCATTTGAAAGCGTGAATTTGCGAGCAATCTTGCCATCGAATATATCGAACGCTCCGCCGATCCATGCAAAGACAATAGCGTTGAAAAAGTTGTGTTGAGAGATAAAATAGACGGCAATCAGTCCGCTGGCGATGTTGACCATGGTAAACAGGTTGGCGAGATTGAAATGGCTTTGAGCCCGGAACAGAAATGACATAAAACCCCTTGTATTGTATGTGAAATTATATCAGTAGAAATGTAAGTTGCGGGAAAATTGATCAATATTGTCGCTGACAATGCGTTCCCGGTCGATGGTATAAATAATATAGCCGACGTTTCGGCTTTTCAAAAAGCCGAGGGCCTCGTCAACGGGCATGACGGATGCCGCGGTGGCGTAGGCATCCAGATCGGCGCTGCTGCCGTAAGAGAGCAGGGTGACCGAGGCGAGCCGCTGCTGAGAACGGTGTGTACGGGGGTCGATGAGGTGATTGTTCGTTTTGTCTCCGACATAACGCCGGTAGTTTCCACTGGTTGAGACGGCCAGCCCCGGACGGGGGCTGTCGAATTTGGCAATGAGGGTATCGTGCTCAAAGGGGTGGGTAATGGCGATCTCGCAGCGGTCGATACAGCGGATATCGCCGCTGAGCGCGATGCGTCCCCTTGTGACATTGTTGTCACGAAAAACGTCATTGGCCTTGTCGGCTGCGAAGCCTTTGCCCATCCCGCCGAGATCAAGATTGATTTTCCCAAAAAGCGAGGCCCTGTACCTGTCAAAGCTCAGGCCGTCAAGATTTAGATGGGCGTCGTCAAGCTCCTGTGTGGAAGGGAGCCGCGTTTGTTCACCGAAATGAAACCTTTCATGGGTTATGGCACCGACTGCGATATTGAAATAGCCGCTGCTTTCTCGGTAATAGCGTCTGCTTAGCTGTAGAGCCTCGTAGGTGTCCGGCCCGATCGAGACATTTCTGTCATGATTGAGCCGGTAAATGTCAGCTCTGGGAGCATAACTCGATAGTGCATCTTCGACTTGTTTTATACGATTGAATGCCTTTTGCAGCACATTGGCTCTTTCAGGCATAACCGATAGAGTCACGATGGTCCCCATCATGACCTGTGAGCGCTGCAGAAGCGGTACGGCACCAAGACAGATGGCGAACAGAAGGAAAAATAAAATGTGCAACAGAAGCCTTCATGGCGAATATAATTCAGAGTATAGCGAAGATAGCAGAGCCAAAATTATGAAATTGATAGGCGTTATCGATATTTAAGAATAATTATTGCATAATTCCTAATTGAAATGATAATTATAATCAGGAAGGATATTTATAATGATTAAAACCCCTCTGCTTCTCATACTTATATCTGCTGCGCTTTTGGCAATAGATGCGATTGAAGTTTCAGAAGCAGGGTGGCTACATAGCAAACAGGCGGGACGCTACGGTACTGAAGAGAGTGAGCCGGAAATGGCACCCTGGCTAGATGGATTCGAAAAAGAGACCACGTTGCGAACGCTCTGGATTGACGATCATATCGGCTCGCAGGAGACGACGTCGACGGCAGTCGGCGGGTTTGTTGGTCTGGAATCACCGCAATACTATGGATTAAGCGCCAATGCGGCGCTCTATATCTCCCAGCGGCTGTGGGGGATCAACCCGCCGAACAATGCACTGGTCAATACGGCTCCGTATGACAATACAAGCGGATTTATCTATTTCGGCGAAGCAGCGCTTCAGTATACCTATGCGAGTGTGTTGCTTCGTGCCGGACGGCTGCGGCTACAGACCCCATTTGCAGACGAAGATGATATCCGTATGGCGCCTGACACCTTCGAAGGCGCAGCCGGGACTTTCAATACGAATGATATGACCGTACATCTGTTGGCGCTACGGCGCTGGGCCGGGTATGACAGTACCGATGATACAGGAAACCAGTCCGACTTTAAGGCGTTTGCGCAAGGCTCAAAGGGAACGGCGGCGCTCGGCATTGTTTACAGCCCGAATGAGATGAGCGAATTCAACGGTTGGGTTTATGTTGCGGACTTACTATTCGATCTTGGTTATCTCGAAGCGGCCGGGCACTATTACTTTTCACCGTCGCTGCATCTGGAGTGGGGCGTGCAGTATGCAAAGATGGCAGCGCAAGACGCTTCGGGGATAGCGGGAAGCGTGTATGGGGCAATGGCGCTGCTGCATGCCAAAAACGTCTATTTCGGCGGAGCGTACAATCGGGCAGATGTTGCTTCGGGAAGCTTCGTAACCAACGGGTTCGGGGGTGGTCCGTACTATACGTCCCTGGATGAATCGACGATTGCCGGTGTTTCCGAACTGGCTCCCGGTCATAATGTTTCGGCCTACCGCATCGGCGGCGGGGCGGATATTGCCTGGTGGCGGCACGATGAGGATGAAGGGCTGCATCTTGAAGCGGTATACGGCCGCTTCGATCTGAGTGATACGGATATTGCAGTCAAGGAGAGTGATTTTCTGGTCGGGCTTGGATGGGATGAATCGTTTCGGCTCGATGCACTGTTTGCGAATTTCGATATCGATAACACTCCCGATCCCGATTACAGCGATTTTCAACGTTACTGGATTCGGGTAGATTACAGCTTTTAGCGGAAATTAATTTGATATTTATTATCATCAAGGATATCTTAATGCGATTGAAGAGAAAAATGCATACATTGACAGATTGCCCAAGAGGGTGCAGCGCCACAGTGGTCAAGCTTCATGCCAAAGGCCCGCTGAAACAACGACTGGTCTCGTTTGGGATTATGAAAGGTGCGCGGGTAGAAGTGATCGGTTTTGCACCGATCAAAAGCACCGTAGAGATCAAGATTGGCCGGATGCGTCTGGCGCTGCGCAAAGAAGAAGCACAGATGATAGAGATCGATCATGATGCGTGAAACAGCTCCGGTATGTCCTGTCACTGAAAACCATATCCGTATTGCGCTGGTCGGTCAGCCAAATGTGGGTAAAAGCATGCTCATCAATGCTATCAGCAACGCTCGCCTGCATGTGGGAAATTTCAGCGGTGTGACGGTTGAAAAATCAGAAGTTTTTTTTGATTACAACGATTTTCATTTTACCATCGTTGATCTTCCGGGGACCTATGCATTCACTGACTACTCCATTGAAGAACGGGTAACGCATGATTTTCTTACCAACGAGGATTACGACCTGATTATCAATGTCGTTGACTCAACCAACCTCGATAAAAACCTGCAACTGACCGCAGAGCTGATGACCATGAACAAGAAAATGGTTCTGGCGCTCAATATGAGCGACGAGGCAGAGCGCGAGGGGATCGAAATAGATGCGCCGTACCTTTCGCAGCTGCTTAATATTCCGGCTGTTAAGGTTTCCGCCGCCGCACATACGGGAATAGAGAAATTGATCGAGACCGTGATCGACACCTACAATCAGCCGATGCGTGAACCCAAGCTGGTCTTTTCCGAAGCCGTCGAGGAAGAGATAGGCATTATCGAGCGTTATCTGGATGAGCATCACTTTAAAGCGGCTATTTCAAACCGCAACATTGCCATCAACCTGTTGCAAAACGAGAAGAAGACGTATCGCACTTTGCACGACCTTCCGTTGTGGACGGAACTGCAGCCGCAGCTGATCGAAGCGGACAAACATATCGAGACCCATCACGATACCGATGACATCAAGGAGGTTTTCGCCGAAGAGTATGCCGCGTTCATCCGGGGCGTCATCGCCGGAACAGTGCATTACCGTGAGCAGGCATCGGAAAAGAAGAGCTTGACCGAGCGGGTGGATGATCTGTTGATTCATCCGGTACTGGGCATCCCCATCTTTTTGTTTTTGATGTGGGGACTGTTTCAGCTCACCTTCGAGATCGGTAATATTCCTATGGAGTGGATCGACAGCTTTTTCGGCTGGTTCGGCGACGTAGTAGGTGCGACGATCTCCAATGAGGATATCCGCTCGCTGGTCGTAGACGGGGTGATCGCCGGTGTGGGTGCCGTAGTGCTTTTTACACCTAATATCATTATTCTTTTCATCGGTATCGCGCTGCTTGAATCCACCGGTTATATGTCTCGTGTAGCATTTTTACTGGATGGGATATTTCATAAATTCGGACTGCACGGACAGTCGTTCATCCCGTTGGTAACAGGTTTCGGCTGTTCCATTCCCGCGTATATGTCCGCCCGGATACTGAAAAACGACAGCGATCGGCTGCTGACGCTGTTTATAATCGGGTTTATGAGCTGCGGGGCGCGTTTGCCGGTGTATGTACTATTTACCGGGGCGTTTTTTGCGCCGGGTATTGCCGGAAACGTGTTGTTCGCCATCTATATTGCCGGAGCGGTTATCGGGCTGATTGCCGCAAAAGTGCTGAAGATGACGGCATTCAGAGGAGAAGATGAGCCTTTTGTCATGGAGATGCCGAAATATCGGATGCCCTCACTCAAACTTGTGTGGCATACGGTGTTGACAAAAACAGTGATGTATCTCAAAAAAGCGGGTACGTTCATCGCAGGGGCTTCCATGCTGGTCTGGTTTTTGAGCAATTATCCGCATTCTGATTCGGTAGCGTTGGAGTATGCGCCCAAGATCGAAGCCGCAGCAGAGCAGACGGAAATGGAAAAGCTCTCCGCTGAAGCAGCTGCAAAGCAGTTGGAACAGAGCTACCTTGGGCGTATCGGGAAAACCATCGAGCCGCTCTTTGAACCGATCGGACTGGATTGGAAACTGGCCGTCGCGCTGCAGGCAGGGCTGGCGGCCAAGGAGGTCGTTGTTTCTACGCTGGGTGTCCTCTACAGCGTCAGTGATGAGGCGAGCGAGACAGACAGTTCATTGGTCGGTGCCATTCGTGAACATATTCCTTTTGCATCGGCCGTTTCATTTATTGTCGTCATTATGCTCTATCTGCCCTGTCTTGCAGCATCGGTTGTCTTTACCCGCGAAGCCGGCGGTATCAAGTATTTTTTCTACCTGCTCCTCTTTACATCGGCAACGGCTTATCTATTGGCACTGATTGCATACCGTCTGACACTGCTGATCACCGGTGCATCCGCAGTGTTGCCTCATTAATAGGCCAGATACCGCAGCAGTGTTATCCAAAAGTTAACGGGAGTGGGATAAAATTAAGCCCATGAAAAAGATATTGATGATCGAAGACGATCTGGAATTGGCCGAGATACTCACGGAGTTTCTCGAACAGTATGATTACGAGATCGAGACGGAAGATGATCCTTTCAAGGCGCTGAGTATTCTTAAGCTCAAACCTTATGACCTTGTTATTCTTGACCTGACTCTGCCGGGCATGGACGGGTTGGAAGTCTGCGAAGCGATCCGGGAACGTCAGGATATTCCCATCATCATCTCCTCGGCCCGCTCGGATGTGACGGACAAGGTCAATGCCCTGGAACTCGGCGCGGACGATTATCTGCCCAAACCGTATGATCCCCGTGAACTCGAAGCACGAATCAGTTCTGTGATGCGACGTTACGCCGCCAAAACAGAGGCCAAGAATGCTCCGGAGCATCATAGTGATTTCAAGCTGGACGAAGGGGCTATGCAGATCATGTATAAAGGAAGGGTGCTGGACCTGACCAATGCAGAGTACGGTATTTTGGCGTTCATGATCAAAAAAGAGGGAATGGTTGTTTCGCGAGAAGATATCATCCTTAACGTCAATGCAATCAATGAGGACTCATCGAACAAAAGTATCGATGTTATGGTTGGACGTATCCGAAACAAGCTCGGAGATAAATCCCTGATAGAGTCGGTTCGGGGCATCGGATACAAGCTGGTCAAATGAGGCGCAATGCCGTACTGCTGACGATACTCTTCGCTTTCGCAATCACGCTTGTCAGTGTAACGTTTACCTTCTGGGAATTTTATAAGAACAATCGACAGCAGTATTTCGATAATATTTTCAACAAGTATACCGTCATTGCACAGATCTATCGCGAACACATGATTAAACACACCTCTGATGCTATTTTGGATGCGAATTTGGCGGTGTATGGTCTGACGCGAATCGATGATGTTATCGCGCTCAATGAAGTGTTTGAAAAAGCTGAAATTCTTAAGCGGGCAGGGGTGCAGGAAATAGTACGCACGATGCTCTTTTCGCCCCAGGCAATGATTGCCCGCAATCGCGTCAGCGACCTGAGGGCAACCATGCTTGCTTCTCATGGACGGATATACTTTTTTATTGAAGCGCCCGGTGAAAAGTTTTTGCTGATGGATGACAGTTTGCGTCCCTATTTTCCCACCCATCTGCTTAGCGCATATTTGACAATTGTCTTGATCATTGCAGTATCCATTATTATGATTCTTTATCGAATACGTCCGTTGCGTATTTTGACAAAACGGGCAATGCAATATGCATCGGGAAACAGAAATGTCTCCTTCCGGATGAAAGGGGAGAATGAGATCGCTATTTTGGCAAATCAGATGGAAAAGGCACGGGAAAATATCAATATGCTGATAGAGTCAAGAGATCTGTTTTTACGCAATGTGATGCATGAACTGAAAACCCCGATTGCAAAAGGGCGTATCAGTGCTGAAATGGTGAAAGATGTTAAGCAAAAAGAGCGCTTTAAAAGTATTTTTATCAGACTGGAAAAACTGATCAATGAGTTTGCACTGATTGAGGAGTTGTCGTCTGGTTTGGGTCGAACTGAAAAGGGGGATTATAGGCTCATCGATTTACTGGATGAGGCGATTGATCAGGCGATGGTTAACCGGGAGGTTGTGCATGTGAAGGTGGGAAATGGCATACGCATACGATGCGATTTTTCCAAAATGGCAACTGCCATAAAGAATATGATCGACAATGGGATAAAGTACTCTCCCGACAAGAGGGTGAACATCTATGTCGAGGGTGATGCAATCGTATTTGAAAACAGCGGGAAGCCATTAAACCACCCTTTGAATTATTATACCGAACCCTTTGTCAAAGAGCATTCGGCCAAAGACAGTTTTGGGTTGGGCCTGTATTTGGTAGATGCTATTTTAAAATTGCACGGTATGCAACTGGGCTATGCGTTTGAAAATGGAAAAAACAGATTTGTATTCAATCATATCCTTCAGCACAAATAGAATACCTTAGTGCAGGTCATGAACTTTGTGCAAAGGATTGTTGTCGTACTCTCGCGTCCTCTGTATCGTTTTTTGACGCCGGTTGAATTTGAACATTTTATAAAATATAATAACTAAAGCCAGTGTGCCGACAATTTCATACCCGATTGCCCATACGGCAACCAGCATGGCAAGATCAAGTGACATAAAGCTTTCAAAATGAGCTTTGGCGACAAAAATAAATAGAAAAATCAATCCGACAACGTAAGGGATTGTCAAAAAGTAGATGAATAAAAAAAGTTTTTCATAGCCATCGGGTAATGGAAAAATGGAAGAAAAGTCAACCTCCTGCTCCCCGAATGTTTTTGGCTCTCTTTTTTGTTTGTTCTTTTTCTTTGGCAAACGAGATGCGGATGCTTTGTTTGAAAACAACTATTACTCCTCTTGTAATAAGTGCACTAAATCGCGCTTGCCTCTTCCTTGACGAACCATATCATGCACTCTTGCAGATACCGCCTGTTACTTGAGGTGTACTTATAAACTGTGTGGGTATAATCATACCATATTACAGCCAGGAAAAAAACTGATGCAAAACATTTTGGTTACCAATGATGATGGTTATGAGTCTGAAGGGCTTTTGGCGTTGATAGATTCGCTTCGACCCCATGGCAACGTGACGGTTGTTGCCCCTTCTAGCGAAAAATCTGCCTGTGGGCATTCGCTGACACTGTCGCATCCGCTCAGTTTTATTGGTGTAGAGGATGATTTTTACAAGCTTGATGACGGAACGCCGAGTGACTGCATCTATTTGGCGCTTCACTCCATATTTGAAGGCCGTAAACCCGACCTTGTCGTCAGCGGGATCAACAAAGGCTCCAATATGGGCGAGGATATCACTTATTCAGGGACGGCAGCCGGGGCAATGGAAGCGGTATTACACGGAATTCCGTCTATTGCAGTATCGCAGGTGATGGATTTTGAAAAGCCCCTTCCTGACTTTTCGCTGGCGCAGCGCACAGTTTCCATGCTGGTCAAAAAGATTTTTGCTTCCGAATTTCCTTTGCCGCCCCGACAGTTTTTGAACGTTAATATTCCGCCAGAAGTCGATGATGCAGAGGTGAAAGTAACGTATGCCGGGCACCGTTTTTACGGAAACGATGCGCATCTGCATCGCAATCCGCGCGGAAAGGAGTACTACTGGCTGGGACTGCATCCGCTTGAATTCAAGCCACGAGAGGAGCGCGGGGGGCTGTGTGATTTTGAAGCCATAGAGCATGGGTACGTCTCGGTATCTCCAATAATGTTGGATATGAGTGCGTATGCGTCTATGCATGAACTTGACAAATGGATAGAGGCGTAAGCGATGCGATATGAACGTTCCCGGATGCTGCTTGGCGATGATTTTGAGAAACTTCAACAGGCAAAACTGCTGCTGCTGGGTGTCGGCGGGGTTGGCAGTTTCTGTCTTGACTGTCTGATCCGCTCTGGGGTGAATGACATTACAATCATCGATTTTGATACCTACGACGAGACGAATCAGAATCGTCAGATGTGGAGTGAACATCATATTGGGGAATCGAAAGTACATGCGCTCAAACAGCACTACCCGCAGATTGACGTTATAGAAGCAAAAATAGACGAAGCGTGGGTTTCATCTTATGATTTCGGGCCTTTTGATCTTGTACTCGACGCGATTGACGACACGAAAGCGAAACTGGCGCTTGCGCAAAGATGTCATGAAAAACTGATTAGCGCTACAGGTTCCGCGAAACGGCTGGATCCAACAAAAATAGAGGTTGGCACCATCTGGACGACGCATGGCGACCGCTTTGCAGCCAAATTGAGATACGAATTGAAAAAGAGGAATTTTAACCGGAAATACCCGGTCGTTTTCAGCAGTGAACCGCCCAGAGTGAAGGTCAAGGGGAGTTTCATGGGGGTTACGGCAGCTTTTGGACTCACAATGTGCTCACTGGCCGTACGCCGTCTTATAGGATCGAAATAAATGGTAAGAGCACCATCGCTACTGGGTGCAGACTGGATACACGAAGGGGTCGAGGCATTGCAGGCAAACGAAGCAGAAGCAGTGCTGATTGATTTTTTCACGTTTGGATGTATTAACTGCATCAATAACCTTCAAACGCTGAATCGTTTACACAAACGGTACAGCGGAGCAGTGGAGGTTGTCGGTATTCATTACGGAAAATTTACGTATGAGAAAGAGACGGGTGCTTTGAAACAGGCGATTGAACGTCTCGGTATCAATTATCCGGTGGCGAATGATGTATACGGAACACTCATGGAACAGTTCGCTGTCAAAGCATGGCCGACCGTGGTGCTTGTCAATAAGCGAGGGTATATCGAAGCAGAGTTTCGCGGCGAGGGGCAGGGAGTGGCCATAGAGCTTGCATTGCAGCAACTGGGTTTGAAGCCGGTTGCGCCAAAGGAAGACCCAGGTCTGCTGCACCCCTCTTCGCTCTCTTTTCCCGAAGGGGCAGTCGTTTTTGACAAGCGTGTATTTGTAGCCAATAGCGGCGGCGGAGATGTCCGCGAGTACACGCTGGAGGGAAGGCTGCTAAGAACATTCGCGCGATTCGCTCGACCCTCCTCTCTTGCCTGCATAGATGAGGAACTTTATATCGCCGACCGAGAAGCTGGAACGGTATGCCGCATCGGGTTGCAAGACGAGGTGCGCACAATACTGCTAGAAAAACTGCGTGCTCCTTCAGCGTTGCTGATCGATGAGCAGACGATCACAGTCGCCGAAGCCGGAGCGCATCGCATTACTGTTTACGATCGGCATTCCCTTCAACTGCTGGAGACTTTTGGGAACCGCTTTGAGGCCCTGCGAGACGGAGAAGGGGAATCGGCGCAGCTCGCGCAGCCCATGGGACTGGCACGCTGCGACGACGGCACGGTCTGGTTCGTGGATGCGGAAAGCTCGGCTCTGCGCTTTATCGAAGGCAAAGAAGTAGTGACTGTCTTTGGTGAAGGGTTGTTTACATTCGGAGATTCGAATGAAAAACCTGTTTTGTTGCAGCATCCGCAGGGAGTCGCCTGTGGTCTTGTCGGTGATGGCTGCGGAGGAGGCAGGCTTTTTGTCTGTGATACCTATAACGGCAAGGTAAAGGTGTATGATCCTCTTGGCGGCAGGATACAAACACTTGTTGAAGGCCTGCATGAACCGACAGGGATTTCCAAACGGGGCTGCCACCTTTACATAGCAGAAACCGGGGCGCATCGTATCGTCAAGTTTGATTTGTCTACCATGCGACTGGAAGTTTTTGCGCTATAATTCATAAAAAAAACGGAGCATATTTTGAGCCAACCACAACCCATGACCCAATTTGGTTACGAACGGCTGCAGGCCGAACTTAATCATCTTAAAATGGTAGAGCGTCCCGCTATCGTCAAGGCGATCGAAGAGGCGGTGGCACTGGGGGATCTTAAGGAGAATGCGGAGTACCACGCCGCCAAAGAGCGCCAGGGGCAGATTGATGACCGTTTGAACGAACTCAGTGATTTGTTGGGAAATGCACAGATTGTCGACCCTTCCACGCTGCAGCATGAACGGGTCAGTTTTGGCTCGACCGTCGTGCTGTGCGATCTTGATACCGATGAGGAGCAGACCTATACCATCGTCGGCGGCTGTGAAAGCAACCCTGGACTGGGACTGATCTCCTTCAGCTCTCCGCTTGCCAAACAGTTGCTTGGTAAAGAAGAGGGGGATGAAGTCAAGGCCAAGCTCCCCGGCGGCGAGAAAGAGTATGAAGTGGTCGAAGTTAAGTACCAGGAGATCGTTTTTGAGTGCCACGATTAACGTTGCAGTGATCGGGGCGAGCGGCTATACCGGGGTCGAACTCATCAAGATACTGATTGCGCACCCGCGTTTCGAACTGAGCTATGTCGCGACGAGCGAGGGCGGCGTACGCCTGAGTGAACTGCACCCTGCTTTGAAAGGGGTTTTCGAATGCGACGTGCAAAAAGCAGATGCCGATGCGGTGGCTGATGCGGCCGAACTGGCGTTTCTGGCACTGCCGCACAAAACAGCGATGGCATTCGTCAAACCGCTGCGCGAACGCGGCGTCAAAGTGGTCGATCTCTCAGCCGACTATCGCTTGAAACGCGAAACCTATGAAATGTATTATGTCCCCCATACCGATCCAAATAACCTTGTGCACGCCGTTTATGGCCTGCCTGAACTGTTCCGAGAGCAGATCAGCAGTGCCGAATTGGTAGCCAATCCCGGCTGCTACCCGACGGCGACTATTTTGGGAGCATTGCCGTTTACGCGCTATATGCGTCCGAGTGCCCCGGTCATCGTCGATGCCAAAAGCGGTGTCAGCGGAGCAGGCAAGAAGTGCAGCGAAAAGACGCATTTCGTGACCATCAATGACAATGCCTTCGCCTACAATCCGCTGGGACATCGCCACGGTCCGGAAATTGCGGAAAAACTTTCCCTTGATGCGGCGCAGGTCCATTTTGTGCCACATCTGCTCAGCGTGACACGCGGGATGTTGAGTTCTATCTATCTTCAGGTTGAGGGGGATTTCGATCCGCTGGAGGTGTTGTATGCCTATTACGCAGATGAGGCCAATGTCCGTGTCCGCTGCGAGCCAGTCACAATGAAGCAGGTCGCAGGCACGAATTTTTGCGATATTTATGCCAAGCGCAGCGGCGATACGCTCTTTATTACGTCAGCCATCGACAATCTGTTGCGCGGCGCAAGTTCACAGGCTGTCGCCAATGCCAATCTGATGATGGGGCTGGATGAAAATATGGGCATCCCAAACATCGCTTATGTTCCCTGATGCTTATGAGATTCTTCCCGGAGCACTGATTATCAGCGACGCGCATTATGGCAAGAAACGTCCGCAACTGCTCTCTTTTATAAAAAGTATCCAGATGGGTTCTCTTGCTGTTCCGCAA
Organism: Sulfuricurvum sp.; assembly: GCA_024762585.1. Classification (GTDB taxonomy): domain Bacteria; phylum Campylobacterota; class Campylobacteria; order Campylobacterales; family Sulfurimonadaceae; genus Thiomicrolovo. Next base: position 22,037 of record JANTHE010000004.1, read on the forward strand.
CTCATTTTGATGGGCGATATTTTCGATCTGCTGTTTGGACAAGTACCGATTACTGCTCAAATGAACCATGAAGCGGTAGAAGTGCTGCGCCGGATCAGCGAACACATTCCTGTTCTGTACCTCGAAGGCAATCATGATTATAATCTGGAAACACTGTTTCCTGAAGCGTATATCGTGCCTCTGCAGCGGCAGCCAATTGCCTGCCGCTGTGAAGAGGTTTCACTTTTGCTGGCCCATGGTGATTTTCATCAGCCATTGCTGTACCGGGTCTATACCGCATTCATTCGTAACCCCATTATGCTGGCGGTGTTATGGCAGATCAACAGGCTGCTCGGCAATGCTATCATAGAAAAACTGGAACGCTATCTTGAGGGTAAAGATGACTGTTACGTCATGGATGGCTTCGAGAAATTTGTGGCCTTGCACCTTGCTTCATTAGAGCTCTCGAATACGGATGTCTTCATTGAGGGCCATTACCATCAGGGTCGCCGATTTGAGATACGAGGCGTACAGTATTTCAATATCGATGCATTTGCCTGTAACCACTGCTATGCTATCGTTAGGAATGATAAAAACGCATTTACGTTAGACGTGCGAAGATGGGAGGGCGGATAAACAGTATGGCTCAGATACAGATCGATTATTCTCGGGCGTCGGTTCACGTTGTCTGTATCGGTCGGTGGCGTGCAACCGAACTCAAATCCGTTGCAGTGGCACTGAGTGACGAAGTGGCTCTTTTGGAAGAAAAATCGGTTATTTTTGATTTGAGTGGAATAGAGACGTTGGATACGGCGGGCGCCCTGTTGCTGCAGCGTACCGAAAGAGGCATGAGTGCTGCCGGTTGCCAGGTGCAGTATGTTGGAGCAGATGATCGCGTGAAACGGATATTGTCAATGACACAGCGTTATGGCCACACTGATGCCACATTTGCTGCGTACTCTCCTGGCATATTGGAAACAATCGGCCGCCGGACCGAAGACTTTTTTGAAGAAGTGCGTGATATTTTGGCGTTTTTTGGTCATACGTTTTTCTCATTTGTCGGGACACTGTTTAGGCACAGGAGGTTCAGAATCCGGGAGCTGGCCTACCAGATGATGGAGAGTGCCGTCAAGGCGCTGGGTATTATCGCTCTGACGATGTTTCTGGTGGGTGTCGTAGTCGCTTATCAATCTTCTGTACAGTTAAAGACGTATGGAGCCAATATCTTTATTGTCGACGCACTTGGCATCTCCATTTTGCGTGAACTCGCACCAATGCTCACCGCTATTATTGTAGCCGGACGGAGCGGATCTTCGTTTGCAGCGCAGATTGGCGTCATGAAAATGACAGAAGAGATCGACGCTATGCGTACAATGGGATTCGGCCCCTATACCTTTTTGGTGCTGCCCCGTATGCTTGCATTGATCATTATGATGCCTATTTTGATCTTTTTTGCAGATCTGTTCGGAGTACTTGGAGGCATGGTGATCGCCAACACCGAACTGGGACTCAGCACTACACTTTTTCTGGACCGTTTTGTTGAGGCGGTACCGCTCAAACATTTTTGGGTGGGATTGATCAAAGGACCATTTTTTGGTGTGTTGATTGCTTCGATCGGTATTTATCGCGGTCTTCAGGTCAAAAACGATACAGAGAGTATCGGAATCAATACGACCAAAAGCGTTGTTGAGGCCATTTTTGCGGTGATTATCTGCGATGCACTCTTCTCGATCGTCTTTACCAAACTGGGGTTCTGATGGACAACGCGATTATCGAAGTGGAAAACATTGTTACACGCTTTGGAAAACGTCTGGTGCATGATCATGTTTCACTAGAGGTGCAAGAAGGCGAAATTTACGGATTTCTAGGGCCCAGTGGCTGCGGAAAATCGACATTGATGCGTGAAATTATAATGCTCGAACCGATTCAGAAGGGTTCTATTCGCCTATTCGGTACTCCGTTACACTCACTCTCCTCCAAGGGAGCACAGCAGCTGAGGCAGCAGTGGGGCGTGTTGTTTCAGTCCAATGCGCTGTTTACCTCGTTGACGGTGGCTGAAAACATAGCGGTAATGCTTTTGGAATATACCAAACTGCCGAAGTCTCTGATTGACGAAGTGGTTGCTTTTAAGCTTGAAATCGTCGGACTATCACAACAAGACGGTAACCTGTTCCCCTCGCAGTTGAGTGGTGGTATGCGAAAAAAAACAGCGCTTGCCAGGGCATTGTCGCTCGATCCGCCGCTGCTGTTTCTGGATGAACCGACGTCAGGGCTTGACCCTGTCTCTGCGCGCGAATTTGATGCATTGATCTTGAAACTGCGCGACATGCTACAATTGACGGTGGTAATGGTAACGCATGATCGCGAAACGATTGAGTGTGTGCTGGACCGTATGGCGATTCTGGATGAGCGGAGGATTGTTGCCCAGGGGAGTCTGGAAGAGGTAAAATCGGTGAAGAGCCCGTTTATTCAAACGTTTTTTGGAGGCGATATTCGTGAATGCAAAAACTAATTATACGCTGGTAGGCATTTTTGTACTGCTTTCTTCAGTGCTGATTGTCTTTTTTGTCATCTGGATGCTGCAGCCTGTCAGTGAACAGGAGATGCAGCGGTATCGCATCGAGTTCGGCGAATCGGTATCCGGACTCAATGTTGATTCACCGGTCAAGTTTCGCGGTGTGACAGTAGGAAAGGTGAGTTCCATTAGAATCAGTCCGAAAAATATTGAGAAAATCGAGGTTTTGATCGATGTGTGGAAATCTACACCGATTAAGCTTGATACGGTCGCAAAACTCAAGTCGCAGGGCATTACAGGGCTCAGTTATATCGATCTCAGTCGCGGCAGCGAAGCAGCAAAGCTTCTGAGGCCCAAAAGTAAAACAGCGATTCCGCTGATCCCGTCAGAACCCTCGTTTTTTGTTTCGCTTGAGCGGTCGTTTGGTTCTGCGTCGGAAAATATCCCCGAACTGCTGCTGCGCATCAAAAACCTGCTCGGTGATGAAAACCAGCAGGAAGTCGCACGCTTTTTACATCACCTTGCCAATGTGTCGGAACGCTTAGAGCTATCGTTGACACCTGAGCGGATTGAACACGTTGATACGATGGTAGTAAATATCGGATCACTTGCCCATAGCCTTGAGGCAAAACTGCCTGCGCTGGAGAAACTGGCGATAAGCGGCGATGCCATGGCGGTACAGGCCCGTGTGTCATTGGCCTCGTTGCAGCAGAGTTTTGCCTCGATGGCAGAAACGATGCAGGTTATCAACACCCGCAATATAAACGGTGACTACAGTGTTAAAGAGACGATGGGACCCGGAATGGCACAGTTTGAGATGACGATGCGCAAGATGGAGCAGAGCCTCATTCTGCTTAACCAGATGCTGCGCCGGTATGGTGATCGTCCATCAGATATGCTGTTCGAATATCAACCGCCACAGGTGGGACCTGGAGAGAAAAAATGAAACAGTTTGGTTTGGCCGTTTTGATCGTCATGCTCATTACGGGATGTTCGCTGACACGCGAAATGCCGCCGGCGCAGAGCTATCACCTCGACACGGCGACACTCAAGCCTCTGACAGCAGCGTACTGCAGCGATCGTGTGCTGCGCATTGCGCTCATTCAGGCTCCGGAGTGGATGCAGGGGACAGATATCTATTATACGGGTGAGCAGAACCGGATGTATCGCTATACACGTGCGCGGTGGGAACAGACCCCTGTCAGTGCGATGCAGCAGATCAGCGAAAAGAGTGTTATCGACAGCGGGCTTTTCAAAGCGGTTGTCCCATATAAGTCGCTGGCCAAAAACGATTGGCTGCTTGAACTGCGTATGGAGACGATGGTGCACCATATCGATGCCGAAAGAAAAGGTCGCACCGAGTTGATGCTTTACGGTGTTCTGATCGATCAGTACAGCCGCAGAGTCATAGAAAAGAAGCCATTTCGTTATATAGATGAGCGCGATACCGCTACCGTGCAAAGTGCCGTCGAAGCCTGGAGTTTCGAAACCAAGGCGTTTCAGGGCGATCTTGTAAATTGGCTGAAGCAGGCGTGCAATGCCTACCCAAAACCGGAGCGAAGCCGTGTCGATCTTCGATAGGGTCACCGACCGAGCAGCGGGCAATGCGGAGAAGTATACCCTTCGCCAAAAGCTCTTCGGTACCGAGGACGTCCTGCCCATGTGGGTGGCCGATATGGACATCGAAACGCCGCAGTGCGTTCGCGACGCGGTGGCGCGGCGCGCCGCAGAGCCGATCTATGGCTATGAGGAGATGCCGGACAGCGCCTTCGAGGCGCAGATGGAGTGGATGCAGCAGCGCCACGGCTTAGATTTGCAGCGCGAATGGCTCTTTTATTCGCACTCCGTCGTCGCCTCCATCTCCACAGCTATCATGGCTTTTAGCGAACCGGGAGACGAGGTCGTGGTGCAGCCGCCGATTTACCCGCCATTTATGAAACAGGTTCAGCGCCATGAACGTCGTCTGCTTTTAAACCCGCTGAAACAGGATGCTCGGGGGAGTTGGCACTTCGATCTTGATGACCTGAAAGCCAAAATTTCTCCAAAAACGAAACTGTTGCTGCTCTGTTCTCCGCATAACCCGGTGGGCTGCGTCTGGGAAAAAAGGGAGCTTGAATCGCTGGCGGCTGTCTGCCTCGAGCATGGTATCAAGGTGTTTGCAGACGAGATACACAGCGACTTGGTGTATGCGCCGTACCGGCATATTCCGTTTGCCTCGCTTTCGCCAGAGGTGTGTGGCATCACTGTAACGGCCATCGGTCCGGGCAAGACGTTCAACGTGGCAGGACTGGCGATCTCGACCGTCGCTGTTGCAGACGTTGCGATGCGCCGACGTTTCGATGAAGTCTATCAGCAGATCCACTTCGCACAGGGGACGGTGTTCGGGCATGCCGGTTTTGAGGCGGCTTACCGCGAGGGTGAAGCATGGCTGGAGGCGCTGCTGACATACCTGAAACGCAATAGCGACCGGCTGGCCAAGGTGCTCGACGGTGTGGAGGGCATCGAGTACCATGCGCCAGAGGGCACCTACCTTGCGTGGCTGGACTGCCGTAAGATGGGATTTGACAGCGACAGGGCGCTGCGGGAGTTTTTTATCAAAGAGGCGAAGCTCGGGCTCAGCCCCGGCATTTCGTTCGGACGCGAAGGCAGCGGGTTCATGCGGCTCAATTTCGCCGTGCCGACACCGGTGATGGACGAGGCGCTGAAGCGGCTGGAAAGCGCATTGGAGAAACGATGAAGAAGGTCATGATTTTGAGCGGGGCAGGCCTCAGTGCCGAGAGTGGCATCCGGACCTTTCGCGACCACGATGGTCTGTGGGAATCGTACAATGTCATGGACGTTTGTTCAACCGAGGGATGGGAAAAGGACCGGGCACTGGTGGCAAAGTTCTACAATGCCCGCCGTAAAGACCTTGAGGACAAAGAACCGAATCGGATGCACCGCGCCATTGCCGAGCTTCAGCAGCGTTTTCCGGGCCAGATTTGGAATCTGACTCAGAATGTCGACGATCTGCTCGAGCGCGCCGGATGTGAGGAGGTGATTCATCTGCACGGTACCCTGCGCGACCTGCGCTGCGAAAGCTGTGGCCATGTCTGGGACATCGGCTACACCGAACAGACGGAACACGACTGCTGCCCGCGCTGCGAAAGCGCCCAGGTGCGTCATAACGTCGTCATGTTCGGCGAAGCGGCGCCGATGTACAGCAGGATTTACGAAGCGGTGCAGGAGTGTGCTCTTTTCGTCGCGATCGGTACCAGCGGGCAGGTCATCGATATTGTACCAATTGCTCGCGAATTCGACCGTTCCATCCTCGTAAATCCCAAGCGTGAAGAGTACGTGACCGTTTTTGGTTCGTTTGAACAGAATATCGACGAATTTTTTACCGATTTTCTGCAGATGGGAGCGGTGGCTGCAGCGGAACCAATGAGTACATTGATCCGTGAATTTCTCGAAAAGTAACCTTATTGCAATAGAGCCGTAACACCACAGATACAAAGTTTCATTACTATGACAGCACCTTTACCACTAGGAGCGGTTGTGAAAGAGACCATCTTTCTGATCCGGCGTTTGGATAATGGTTGGGACTGGCTTGATATTCACAGTGATGATATCGCGGTACAGTACCTTTGCGAAGAGCTCGAAGTTCCCGAAGAGGTGATCGAGGATGTTGAGTGCTTTGAGGGGGCGATGAAGCTTTCGCTCGTTCGTGATGTGGCATACAAGCGCGAAGACTGGTATGTCAATCTTCAGCGCGTCGCCTGAAAAAAGTATTCTGTCATGAAAAATCTTACGGTAAAAGCGTATGCCGAGCTGATAGACAAGAGTGAAAAGACGGTTTACAAGATGATTAAAAACGAGACGATTGATGCCTTCAAGCAAGAGGGTAAGTATCGTGTCAATGTTGACAAAAATCTTTTGAAAGTAATTGACCGTACCCAAAAAGCGCTGGAAGAGGCCAAGGCGGTGCTGGCCAGTATAGAATCAGCTGCCGCAACTCCCCAACCGATGGTTAAGCCGATGAAAACTGCTGCGAAAAAGCCTGCTCCGAAACAAAAACCGATGAAAAAGAGCGTCAAGAAAATGATGGTGAAAAAGCCGCCAAAAAAGAGTACGACGAAAAAACGCTGAATTCCTTTCACGCTATAATCTCAAAATGACTACTACAACAAAGCATTTTGTCGCATGAGCAGGGCTCTGGAGAAAATTGCGGATTTTGCAGGGGAGCATCATGTCTTGACCCTGGCAACCGTGCAAGAGGATATCCCTTACGCAACTCCTCTTTTTTATGCCTATGACGCACAATCCAATCGTTTTGTTTTTGCTTCGAAAGAGGAAACGGAACATGCCAAGCAGATGCTGCAAAACTTTGAAGTCGCCGCTGGGATCTATTTGGAGACTAAGATGGTTGGAAAAATTCAGGGGGTTCAGATTCGCGGTGAGATTGTCCCGGCCGATGCTGCGGACGCCAAAATCTATTTCGGAAGATTCCCCTATGCTCGCGCAATGCAGCCAAAACTGTGGCGGCTTGAACCGATTTGGATGAAGATGACCGACAACCGGCTTGGTTTTGGAAAGAAATTGATCTGGGAACGATGAAGAGTGGCTCTGATTTATGCATAGGATTATGAGAGCTATCTTGAAGCGGCCAATGGATAGAATGCGAAAAAAAGAGGAAACCTAAGTGGACAGAGCCTTACAGATGTTCCAGTTGCAGCAGCAGCTAAATGACGCGACAAACGGTGTAAACTGGGAAGCGGGTATAACGAAAAACGGTAAGCAGATCAACTGGAAGCGCTGCATCTACATGGAGTGCGCGGAGATGGTTGATTCATTTGCCTGGAAGCACTGGAAGAGCATCAATGCCGAACCGGACTGGGCGAACCTGCAGATCGAGGTGGTTGATGTCTGGCATTTTGTGATGAGCCTTATTTTACAAGAGTACAAACGCCGGGAACTTGGCACGCTTGAAGATGCAGCAAAAGCAGTTGCCAACATGCCTTTCTATGATATGATACGTGAGACAGCTGATGGGTTTGCAGAGGAACGTCTGGTGATGGCGCAGGTAGAGTCGGTAATGAAAGAGTCGCTTCAGGCCAAGCCTGATCTCACTAAACTGTTAGCTGATTTTTTAGAATTGGTCCGTATGAGCAATCTCGATCTTACTACGCTTTACCGCCTCTATGTCGGGAAAAATATCCTCAATCGGTTCCGCCAGGATCATGGATACAAAGAGGGTACTTACATCAAAATCTGGAATGGCGAAGAGGATAATGTTGTCATGAAGCGGCTTTGGGAAGAAAATGGGGATATGACGCCCGACGAACTCTATGGAAAACTGCAAGCAGCCTATACGGGCTGATTCGTTGTTAATTAATCGTATTTTTATTTCCCTGGCTTCTTTATGCCGCTCCTTGGCTGCGCACTGTTGATTCTGTGTTTTTCCGCTCCATGAGGATCAATAGCGCCATAAAAAAAGCGGTGATTGCAGGACCGAGGATCATGCCCCAGAATCCAAAAGAGGTTAGTCCGGCGAGGATGGCGAAGAAGATGATAAGTTCGTTACGTTTGGTCTCGGTTTTGGAGAGACGGTTATCGATGCTTTTGATAATAACAGGTTTGATGAAGGTGTCGGCGATCACCGAGATGATCACAATGGTATAGATCGCAATAAATAGTGCCGTACCGTTGTGTCCCTGCGAAAGCTCATAGAGTGAAAACGGCACCCACATCAGTGCACCACCAACGACAGGAACCAGCGATGCAAATCCGAACATAATCCCAAAAAGCAATCCGTTGTAGCCCAAGAAGCTGATAGCGATGCCAAAGAGTGCCCCTTCCAGTGTCGCCGTGAGCAAGATGGAGTAAAAGACGATGCTCATGACAGAAGAGACCTCGCTGCCCAACAGCCGTGCATCTTCAGGGGGAAGATTGATGACGCGTTTGAAGTAGGCCACCAGCCTGGGTCCATAGAGTAGAGCGAAAAAATAGAAGACGATGATCATCAAAGAGTTTTTCACGAACGATGCGCTGACGCTCCCTATGGTGCCAGCATATGAGAATGCTTTTTTAGCCAGCTCTGATGGATTGAATGTGCCTAGAAAGTCAGAAAACCATGATTTGGAGGTACCAAAAAATGCAGGAGCATTGTCGATGATGGATTGCAGATAGACCGTGATATGTTCCAGCGTCGAAGGATCGAAGTGTTGCAACGAAAGGGTCAGCTTGGCAAGAAAGTAGCCCAATGGTGCAAAAAAAAGTGCTGCCATCATCAGGGTTGAAAGTGTTGAAGCCGTAATGACAGACCCTGTAAATTCACGTATACGATGTTTAAATGAATAGGTTGAAACCGCCAAGAGTGAAGCGATTAGGATGCTCATGAGGTAGGGACTGTAGAGCAGGTACATCCAGTACAGCGAAGCTGCCAGCAAAATCATGAAAATTGTCTGCGGTTTCATGGCAATTCCTTAAAACAGTCCCGGCTGTTCGGTCGGAGGGCTCAGGCGAAGGATTTCGTAGCACTTGGGCGTAGCAATCCGGCCGCGCGCAGTGCGCTCCAGGTAGCCGTTGGCGAGGAGGTAGGGTTCGAGTACGTCTTCGATGGTGCCTTCGTCTTCGCTGAGCGCCGCGGCAATAGTGCTGAGCCCCATGGCGCGGCCTTTGGCCTGTACCAGCAGTTCCAGCAGCCGAATGTCCATTTCGTCGAAGCCGTGGGCGTTGATCCCCAATTCGTTCAGTGCGTAGATGGTGCGGTCGTGATTGATGGCGCTTTCATCGGCGACGTCGGCGAAATCGCGCACCCTCCGCAGTAGGCGCAGGGCGATGCGCGGGGTACCTCTCGAGCGACGTGCAATCTCCAGTGCGGCCTGGTACTCGATACTCTTGCCCAGTTTTACGGTGGCCTGGATGATGATGCTGGCGAGCTCTTCGGGCGTATAGAAGTTCATGCGGAAATTCATGCCGAAGCGGTCGCGCAGGGGATTGCTGAGCATGCCTGCGCGCGTCGTCGCACCAATCAGGGTAAAGCGTGGCAAGTCAATTTTGACGGTTTGCGCCGCCGGCCCGCTGCCGATGATGATGTCGAGCCGGAAATCTTCCATACTGGGATAAAGGATCTCTTCCACTGCGGGCGAGAGACGGTGGATCTCGTCAATAAAGAGAATGTCTCCCTCTTCGAGGTTGGTCAAAATAGCGGCGAGATCACCGCTCTTTTCTATCATGGGCGCGGCAGTTACCTTGATATTACTGCCCATCTCGTTGGCGATGATGAGTGCCAGCGTCGTCTTGCCCAACCCGGGAGGGCCAAAGAAAAGCGTATGGTCCAGCGCCTCTTCACGCTTTTTGCTTGCTTCGATAAAGACGCCAAGGTTTTTCTTGATCTGCTCCTGACCGATATAATCACCCCACCCTTCGGGGCGGAGGGAGGTTTCCGTCGTTTCGTCGGCGTTGAATTTTTCGATCTCGACGATGCGTTCCATCAGTAGGTGTGCTCCTGTGCAGGAAATGCACGGGACTGGACATCGGATTTAAAGGTTTCAACCGCTGCTTTTACTGCTTCGGCACCATCGAGATACTGTTTGACGAATTTGGGCACGAACGGTTCATAGAGACCAAGCATGTCGGAAAAGACAAGAACCTGACCGTCCACGGCACTGCCCGCTCCGATGCCGATGACAGGGATGGCAACAGCCAGTGCTACGCGTTCGGCGACGTCGGCCTTGACTCCTTCGATCACCAGACAAAATGCCCCGGCGGCCTCAACGGCTTTGGCGTCGTCGATAAGTGCAAGCGCATTGGTCTCATCTTTTCCTTTGACCTTGTAGCCGCCTTCGCCACGTACAGATTGCGGCAGCAGGCCGATATGGCCGCAGACAGCGATACCTTCTGATGTAAGGCGTTCAATGATGTCTGCTTTGCGTTTGCCGCCCTCGATCTTGATGGCGTCGGCTTTCGTATCCTGATAGACCCTGATGGCGTTTGCCAGTGCCTCTTCGCTCGTCTTGTAGGTGCCAAACGGCATATCGCAGATGATGAAGGTGTCCGGTGCTCCGCTGCAGACAGCCTGAGTATGGTAGATCATCTGATCGAGCGAGGCGCTGAGTGTATCGGGTTTTCCGGCAAAGCTCATGTTGAGTGAGTCTCCTACGAGAATCATGTCGGCGATAGGGTTGAAAAGGCGTGCAAACAGGGCGTCGTATGCGGTAATCATCATCAGTGGCGTACTGCCCTTGGCCTTCATGATCGAGGTGACCGTGAGTTTTTTTGGCATAAAATGCTCCCTGTTCATATTGAGGGCGATTTTATCCTAAAATGCTACAATTGCGCATAAATATTTCAAAAAAGGGTGTGCGTGGAAAAACAACTGGTAGGTTATATCACGACCGGATTTCCGGACAAGGATTTTACCATCGACCTGGCACTCTCGCTGGGAGAAAACGGGGTTGATTCGCTGGAGCTCGGCATCCCGTTTTCCGATCCCGTTGCCGATGGCCCTGTCATAGAGGCCGCCAATTACATCGCGCTGGAGCACGGATTTCGCTTCAAAGATGTTCTGGATGTTTCTCGTGCTGTCGCTTCGCGTGTCGACACACTGTGGATGGGTTATTTTAATCCGTTTTACCAGTTTGGCATGGATAACGTTCTGCGTGAGGCCAATGATCTCGGTGTCTCGGGGATGATTATTCCGGACGTGCCGTACGAGGAAGCTCTTGCATACGCCGGCGCATTTAAAAAACATGCGCTCAGCAATATCTGTTTTGTCGCACCTACAGATAGCGATGCACGAATCAAAACGGTCGTTTCCGAAGCGCAAAAGTTCATTTATCTTGTGGCATACGCCGGCATTACAGGTGCTGGGAAAAGCGAGGAGCTCACCGATACTATCTCATCGATCCGGCGCCATACCAAGACGCCGGTGTATGTCGGTTTCGGGGTAAACGAAAAGACCGCAAAATCCAAGGCACGGGGAGTAGACGGTGTTATTGTCGGCTCTGCCTTCATCAATGTCTTGCTGCGAGAAGACCTGTCATTGTCAGAAAAGATCAATCACTGCTGCAGTATTGCTAAAAATATCAAACAGGCTATCAACGAGTAGAATCGTTTCGGTTTTTTAGCCCCACTTTATCGCCGCTCCGTTATAATACTTTTATAAGCCTGACCGGTTCGAGCTCTCGCATATCAGGGGGTTCTACAGATTCACGTTACGGATGGGAGTAGACGTTTCCGTGTGCCGGTGATCTCGTTTGAGGGCGTTGCCCGAGAGACCGCCGCCTGACGAAACGCTCAGTCTGTATTTTTTTGGCTTTGAGAACCAAAGCTATCTTGCGGAACGGCCGGCCGGGTGGACGATAGCCATAATCTGTTTTAATGCAAGTGGAGTCTTCTCTTTTTGCATCAACACAGACACAATCAGTACAAGGATCGGACAGAATGAATATCATGGTCATCGGGAGCGGCGGACGCGAATATGCCATCGGACGGGCGCTGTCGCAAGACGCCGCGGTCGAAAAGCTCTATTTCGCTCCCGGGAACGGAGCGACCCCGGCGTTGGGTGAAAACGTGGACATCAAGGAGTATGACGCGCTGGCGGAGTTTGCCAAGGACCAAGCGATCGATTTGACCATCGTCGGCCCCGAGGCTCCTTTGACGGAGGGAATTGTCGATGTTTTCAAAGCCAGAGAATTGACCATTTTCGGACCCTCAAAAGCTGCGGCGCAACTGGAAGGTTCCAAGGTCTATATGAAAAACTTCCTGGCCAAGTACGGCATCCCGACGGCGAGTTATATCGAAACGGACCATATTGATACCGCGTTCAAATTCATCGACACGCTGGGCACCCCGGTCGTCGTCAAGGCCGACGGGCTTTGCGCGGGCAAGGGGGTCATCATCGCTCCGACACATGACGAGGCCAAGAAGGCGGCGTCGGAGATGCTCAGCGGCAAGGCATTCGGCGAAGCGGGCAAGAAGGTGATCATCGAAGAGTTTCTCGACGGATACGAGCTCTCCATGTTCGCCATCTGCGACGGCGAAGATTACATTCTGCTGCCGGCGGCGCAGGACCACAAGCGGCTTGAAGACGGTGATCAGGGGCCGAATACCGGCGGGATGGGCGCTTATGCCCCGACGCCGCTGGTAAACGACGAGATCTACGAGAAAGTCAAGGCGAGTGTCATTCGCCCGACGCTCGACGGTATGCAGGCCGAGGGCGCCCCGTTTGAAGGCGTTTTGTTCATCGGGCTGATGATTGTGAACGGTGAACCGCTGACGCTGGAGTTCAATGTGCGTTTCGGCGACCCGGAGTGCGAAATTCTGATGCCGCTTCTCGCCACCCCGGCCAGCGAATTGTTTTACAAAGCGGCGACGAAGCAGCTCGATACGCTGAAAGTGCAGTTCAAGGACGAATATGCGGTCGGCGTCGTCATGGCAAGCCGTGACTATCCGTATAAAAGCAGCGAACCCGCCGAGATCGTCGTGGACGAGATCGTGCATACCGAACTGGCCGAGCACTCGCATATTGCCTATGCCGGGGTGAGTGAAATGGATGGGAAACTGTTCGCGACGGGCGGCCGGGTGCTGGTCTGCGTCGGGACCGGCGAGAGTATCCGCCAGGCGCGCGACCGGGCCTACGCCCTGTGCGGACAGGTCCATTTCGCCGGGAAAAAACTGCGTACCGATATTGCTTATCAGGCACTCTAGATTGTGAACGAGACGATCGAAACGTTGCTTCGGCACCATAATTTTGAGCTGGCATCCATCCCAAAAAGGGGTGTGGCTTTTATCATCGATGAGCTGTTGCTCAGCATACTGTTTATGTTTGTGCTGTGGGATACCATATCGCAGGCGGATACATTCGAATCTTTTCTTTTTATCACCAATGCCTATACGTTGGAGTATCTGGGTGTCAAGATCCTTTACCAGACGATCTTTGTCGCGCTTTACGGCGCATCGCTGGGTAAGATGGCGATGCGTGTTCGCGTTGTTTCCGTCCTGGACGGTGACATCCCCGGCTGGTCGGCGGCATTCAACCGCGCCGTCTTCCGCATTATCAGCGAGATTATCTTTTATCTTGGCTTTATCTGGGCGATGTTCGATCCTGCCAACCAGGCGTGGCATGACCGGACCGCGCGTACCGTCGTAATCAATGGCTAGGGTCGCGCTGCTTTTTTGCATACTGCTGGCACTTGCCAAGGCAGAGGAACCTATCGAGTTCTATGCCACCCATTTAGACTCGAATCTTACCGGACTGCATGCCACGGGAGATGTCCTTGTACTCTACGGAGACTATTATCTGAGTGCGAATGAGGCCCTTTATAACCGCACGTCTAACACGCTCGAACTTTTCGGAAACATTGTGGCGATGCAAGGTTCGGAGTACTTTGCGATGGGCGACTACGTTCTGCTGGATGTGCCGAACAAACAGCGTATCTTTTCGCCCTTTTTCATGCTTGACCGTCATACCAATGTCTGGATGAGTTCGCTGCGTTCCGGTGCTCGCGATAAGAACTTTACGATCAGAAAAGGGATGGTCTCAGGCTGCGATCCGAATGATCCGCTTTGGGTGCTTTATTTTTCAAGTGCAGATTTTAACAGCGATACGCGCTGGATGAATGTCTATAACGCTTATTTGAAACTGTATGGCATTCCTGTGTTTTATTTTCCATATTTTGGCTACTCTCTGGATAATCGTCGCCGCAGCGGTTTGTTGGTGCCGTCGTTTGGTATATCCAGTACTGAGGGCTTCTTTATTGAACAGCCAATGTATCTGGCATTGGATCCTTCGTGGGACATAGAACTGAAGCCGCAGATTCGAACGGAGCGGGGAGAAGGCGTTTATGGCAGATTACGTTTTGTTGATTCGAACGTATCCAAGGGTGCAATTAATGTTGGATATTTTCAGGAAAAATCTTCTTATGCAAACGCGTTTGACCTTGCGAATCAGAACCATTACGGCTTTGATCTGGATTATATGAATACAGAGGTGCTGCAGCGCTGGCTGGCACTCGATCTGGTCGGCCAATCAGGACTGTATGCTGATATCAGCTGGATGAACGATATCGACTACATCAACCTTGCTTCCAATGACGCCGTCAATTTTGCGACATCAAATCAGGTCTTGTCTCGTGTGAATCTTTTTTATAATGAAGAAGATGTTTATTATGGAATGAACTTCCGATACTACCTGGATCTGAATAAAAAGAGTAATGCCGATACGCTGCAAAATCTACCGATCTTGCGTTATCATCGCTATATAAATACTTTTTTGGACGAACACCTTTATTACACCTTCAATACCCGTGTCAACAACCTTTATCGTGAGTCAGGTGTCAAGGCCGTTGAAGGTGATGTTGATCTCCCAGTGACAGTACAGGGTTCCATATTTGATGATTACCTTCTGCTCTCGTACAGTGCGCGTTTTAACGGCAAGTATATTACGTTCAGCGGAGAACCGCCGCCATCTAACGTTATTTCGAAAGGGCAGTATAACACTGGTCTATTCGGACGACTTTACCATGCGTTGAATGCAGGGACACAGATGACGAAAGGCTTTGAAGGTTTCAGTCATACAGTCGGTCTGGATGCCACCTATACCAAGGCGGGAATTGATGATTCCACGGGATATTATGAGGACAAAAAAGAGATATGCAGCCGGTCGGATGCCTCGAGCAATCCTGAATGCGATTTTTATACGATCAGTGATATTCAAGAATCGCTCGATTTGAAGTTCAGCCAGTTTTTTATGAACGATGATGGTGAACAGCTACTTTTTCACCGGGTGACACAGAGACTCTCGTTCGATAAACTGCAAGATCAGCTCAGTGAACTGGAGAATGAAGTGGACTGGCGTATCCTGCCGCACCTGACGCTCTATTCGGATATTTTTTATAACTATCAGCGTAATCTCCTGTCGAAAATGCTCAGTGCCGTGCGCTACGATGATCAGGGCTTCGGAATTGGTATTACGGATCTTTACGAGGATATTGTCGGCGAGGAGGGGACGGAATATGTCAATTACATGACACTGGATGCGGAATATCGATATAATGACCATTATCGATATTTCGGGCGTTATGCCTATGATCTGGAAGCGAGTGTCAAGAAACTGGCTGAGATCGGTTTTAGCTACACCAAACGCTGTTGGGAATTCGGCATGCGGTATGTAGAGAATAATCGGCCTATTTTGACACAGAATGAGGCTTCTTCAGTCTTTGATCGTTATGTTTATTTCACCATCAAATTGAGGCCGATAGGCGGTACGGAAGTCAATTATAAACTCAGTGACAGACTGGATGGTTCCTAATGATATTGTTTGAAAACAGAAAAGCCGCTGCACAGGCGATGATTGAAGTATTACCGCGAGAGCAAATGCTGCGCGAAGAGTGGGTGCTGATAGCGATCTCCGAAGGTGGTGTTATCTTGTGCCAGGAAATCAAGGGACGCAAACCGTTTAAGATTGACTGGTTGATGGGTGCCTCCGTGATGGCGCCGAACAATCCCGAATGCGAACTCGGACGTGTCAGTGAATTCGAAGAATTGGTGATCATTGATGATCTGGTGAAAGCGTTTGGTGTGCAGTATGATTATATTTATGGGGAAGCGCATCGGAAGCATGAAGAGAAAATTCTGGCCAGCATTTACCATTTTCGCAAGGGGCGGCCGCTGAGCGTACTGGAAGGGAAAAGAGTATTGCTGGTCGATCAGGGGACCGAGAGTGGTCTGAAACTGATGTGCGCAATCAAGACGGTGCTGGCTCAGGGGCCAGAAGCACTGTATGCGAGTGCACCGGTGATGCCAAGAGAGGTATACAGTGCGGTTGAACCACTCTGTGACGCACTGTTTTGTCCGCATGTGCTGGATGATTATATAGAAACATCATGTTATTATTCAGAACTGGAAAGCGTTCCGGATGAGATGATAATCAATATTTTAGGGGAATAGATGGATTACGACGTACTGGTAGCCGTAGAGAACAGGACCGAGGAGTATGCGCTGCGTTCCGTAGCGCGTCAGGCAAACGGAAGCGCATGGCTCAAGGTCGGCAATGCTGTAGTACTGGCAACGGTAGTCATCGACGAAACGGAGTTTGTGGAAGAGGGATTTTTGCCCTTGACTGTGCAGTATATTGAAAAAGCGTATGCTGCCGGAAAGATTCCAGGAGGTTTTATCAAGCGTGAGAGCAAGCCGAGCGATTTTGAGACATTGACCTCGCGTATCATCGATCGCTCCTTACGCCCGTTGTTCCCAAAAGGATTCGCAAACCCCATCCAGATTACCATTATGGTTCTCAGTGCCGATGAAGATGCTGATCTTCAGGTGCTGGGGCTGAATGCGGCATCAGCGGCACTGTATGTTTCCGATATTGATATCAATATTCCTGTCAGTGCTGTCCGTGTTGCCCGGGTGGATGGCGAAACCGTCTTTAATCCCACTTTATCGCAACTGCACAGCAGTACCCTCGATCTCTTTGTGGCCGGTACGAAATCAGATCTTTTGATGATCGAAATGCGTGTTCAGGGTTCTGTTGAAACAGAACTGATCGATACAATGATGGTCGACCCGCTGATCGATCCCGCGCTCAGTGCCGAAACGATCGCACGTTACAGGAGCAATGCACTTGGTGAAGATGAATTTATTTCCTTGTTGGTTGAAGCCCAGACGTTGCTTGGCACGGCGACTGCCTCCTATGAAAAAGCGTTTGAACCCTTCAAAAAAGAGACGTTTAAGCTGACCTGTATTGCAGCCGATCCGGATGCATTCCTTATAGAATATGTCCGTGAACATCATGGTGAGGATATCAATAAGGCGATCATGCAGATGGCGAAGACCGAACGGTCGACAGCGCTACGTAATCTGCGTATTACCATCATGGACGCTCATCCGGAATTTGATGAGCATATGCTCAAAAAAGCGATCGAAACGGTCAAGCGGGATACAGTGCGCGCTTCCATCTTGCAGTCAAAGAAACGTGCTGACGGACGTGCACCCGATGAGGTTCGGCCCATCAGCATTTTAACCAACGTATTGCCATCTGCACACGCTTCATGCCTCTTTACCCGTGGGCAGACACAGGCACTTGTAGCACTGACGCTCGGTGGTAACAAGGATGCGCAGATGTATGAAGAGCTCACAGACAGTGCACCGCAGTATGAAAGCTTCATGGTGCATTACAACTTTCCAGGATTCAGTGTTGGGGAAGCGTCACCGGTACAGCCGCCGCGCCGCCGCGAACTTGGACATGGAAATCTGGCAAAGCGAGCACTGGAACCAGTGCTGGAATCGCCGGGACAGACAATCAGACTTGTTTCCGAGATTCTTGAATCCAATGGTTCTTCTTCTATGGCGACCATCTGCGGCGGCTATATGGCACTCAAGGCGGCTGACATCGAAACGACAGAACCGATAGCCGGTGTTGCGATGGGGCTTGTAAGTGAAGGTGACTTGAATGTCGTACTGACCGATATTACGGGACTTGAGGATCATGACGGAGATATGGATTTCAAGGTTGCAGGCTCCAAAGAGGGAATCACGGCACTTCAGATGGATATAAAGCTTGGTGGTGTCTCTTTAGAACTGTTAAAGACAGCACTTGAGCAGGCAAAATCGGGCCGGGCGCATATCATTGATATCATGGCTGAGGCTGAAGAAACAATTACATTGAGTGAGGGGTTGCCCGGCAGTGATCTTTTCTATATCGATCCGGAACGCGTGGCAGATGTCATTGGGCAGGCAGGAAAGACTATTCGGGAACTGATTGAGCGTTTCGAAGTTGCCATTGATATTGACAAAAAGGCGGGGAAGGTCAAGGTAACAGGAAAGAACCGTGAAGGAGTTCAAAAGGCACGTGAGAAGATCGAGCAGATAGTGGCACTTCCTAAAGCAGAAAAACCGGAATATCATGTGGGTGATATTGTGAAGGGGCTCGTTAAAAAAATTGTTGATTTCGGTGCTTTTATTGAACTGCCAGGAGGCGTAGACGGCTTGCTGCATATCTCAAAAATTTCCGATTCGCACGTACGCAATGTCACGGATGTACTGAGCGAAGGTGATCCGATTGATGTAGAGATTCTTGAGTTCAAAGGCAGTAAAATCAGCCTTGGCCGCGCGCCGGTAGCGTAAGAGTGTCAGGGAAGCCGGCGTGGAGATGCTTCCGACACTTCTGGAAAAATTGCAAAATCATAAAAATATCTTTTTAACCGGCGGAGCCGGTACAGGGAAAACAACGTTGACGCGGCAGGTGATTGCGGCGTATGGTGCCGAAGGTAAAAAAGTGGCGAAACTGGCATCGACAGGGATGGCGGCCGCGCTGATCGGCGGACAGACCCTTCACAGTTTCTTTGACCTTGGCATTGCCACAGACCAAGAGGATCTGGAGCGCCGGGGAAAGTTTATGCCCAAAAAGAAGATTATAAAACTGGTCCGGGTCATGGAACTGATCATTATAGATGAAATTTCCATGGTCAGTGCCGAAGTACTGGACATGGTTCACCTGCGTCTGATGCAGTGCGGTTTTTCCGGTGCAATTATGGTCACAGGTGATTTTCTACAGTTGCCTCCGGT
Source organism: Sulfuricurvum sp. (assembly GCA_024762585.1). Taxonomy (GTDB): domain Bacteria; phylum Campylobacterota; class Campylobacteria; order Campylobacterales; family Sulfurimonadaceae; genus Thiomicrolovo. Next base: position 41,082 of record JANTHE010000004.1, read on the forward strand.
ATCTCAGGGCGGTATCCGCTTTGCTTTCGAAGCGGCCAGCTGGAGACGATTCGATTTTGAGACAGTTTCGTTGACGCACAATTGGCGCAGTGAAGACGAGACATTCAATATGGTGTTGAACAAAGTCCGCTATGCTCATGTCGGTGATGCTGAACACGCTTATCTGCATGAACTGATCAAGCCCACGGGCAGCGACTTGTCGCGTTATACATTTCTATACGGAACCAATCGCTCTGCGCATAGGCACAATCGTGAACAACTTGACGCCATCGAAGGCGATCTATTCGCCTATGAAACGCAAAGCGTCAGACATAATGCCAAATTATCGGATCAAGAGATTGTGCGCTTTATGAACGATGCTCGTATTCCAGAGGTATTAGAGCTAAAAGTGGGTGTACCTATCCTCTTCACCAGAAACAGCTGGAACTATGTGAATGGCGAACGGGGGGTTGTGGTCAAACTGGAGCATGAGCGTGTCTTTGTACGCAAGCATGACGGTGTTGTGATTAAGCTTGAACGTGTCGGAATAGAAAAAAGCCGATGGGAGGAACGGACCGTTGCGAAGGTAAAGCAGATGATAGAAGTGCCGCAGTTTACACTCTATCAATTCCCGATAACGCTGGCATTTGCCATTACGATCCACAAATCTCAGGGGATGAGCATTCGGGACCTTGTCATCGATACGACCGAGATATTTGCTCCGTCACAGTTTTATGTGGCACTGTCACGCGCTGTTTCACCTGATAGCCTGATTCTTAAACAGCCCAGAGTCAATTGGAGTGAGTTGGCTTTTGTGGATTCAAAGGCTCTTTATTGGAGCAGTAATACGTAAAGAACAGTTTGTAATGAAATAAATCTAGGTTTTCATGAATTTTATTCGAAGTGTTTCAGAGGCTATCATTTTAGTTCACAGCTAAACTGAGGTTTTTTATAAATGAGAATATTTTCATTCACTTTTTTTGCCTGCTAAAACTTTCGAAGAGAAAGTAAAGAGGTCTGTTTTTTGTGGAAAGTAGAACGATACAGCCAAATAGCTGTATCAATGGCTCATTAAAGCTCTTCGGCGTGTTTTGCGAGGTAGTCGGCAACACCTTCGGTATCGGCTTTCATGCCTTCTTCGCCTTCGTGCCAGCCGGCAGGGCAGACTTCGCCGTGCTCATTGGTAAAGAGCATTGCGTCTACCATACGCAGCATTTCGTCGATGTTGCGGCCGAGCGGCAGGTCATTGATAACGGCATGGCGAACCGTGCCGTCCGTGTCGATCAGGAAAGACCCGCGCAGGGCAACGCCGCCGTCGAGCAGAACGTCGTATGCTTTGGAAATCTCTTTGGTGAGGTCAGCGACAAGCGGGTAGCGGACCTGGCCGATACCGCCCTGGTCAACCGGAGTGTTTTTCCATGCAAAGTGACTGAACTGTGAATCGATGGAAACACCGATGACGTTGATGCCGCGGTCGTGGAACTCTCCCAGGCGGTGGTCAAACGCGATAATTTCTGACGGACAGACAAACGTGAAGTCCAGCGGATAGAAGAAAAGGACGGTCCCTTTTTCACCGAAATTTTCATAGAGGTTGAAATCGTCGACGATCTGGTTGTCGCCGAGAACCGTTGTGGCTGTGAAGTCGGGGGCTTTTTGTGTTACGAGCATGAAGTGATCTCCTGTGTTGTGTGTTTAAACGCACGGCTGAAACTGATGGTCGTTTCAGCCGTGCGTTTAATTGGAGGTATTCTATTCAAATACTCTTTTAAAAAAAATTATCGTTTGCAGATGCGCGTCTCTCTTT
>JANTHE010000005.1 GCA_024762585.1 Sulfuricurvum sp.
GTCCGATAACTATGAAACAACCGAGGCGGAAATCCAGTTCAGTATCAGTTATGATCTTTTTTCAAACCTGTTCGGACTTGAAGGTCTTTATGGAGCAGCGGTAACAGAGCATGCGTTCTGGCAGGTCTATGCCACTTCGGCTCCGTTTCGTGAGATGGTGTTCAATCCCGAGCTGTACGCTTTGTTTCCGTTTCGGGCCGATCTGGGTTTCGTCTCAATGAAAACGCTGAAAGTGACTTTTTCGCATATGTCCAACGGTCAGGGAAATATTGAGAAGCTCGATGTCAACAAAAGCGATTATCCGGAGTTCGATCCGAACTGGTTGAAAAACCGTTCCCGTGCCTGGAATTATGTTTCAGGGGTGTTTCGTCTGCAAAGCGGCGCACTGCTGACAGATATTACGGTGTGGCTGCGTACCGACGGCGGCGGAGAAGATGACAACCCGGATATCCTGGACTATCTTGGATTTGGGCAGCTTGATCTGCATTACTACTATCGGCAAAACCAGTTTGATCTTATGACACGCTTCAATCCGCTGACGAAAAAAGGGGCGGTTGAAGCGGGATGGAGTTTCCCGGTGTACGGCAGAGATTCTGTCTATTGGTATATTAAAGGATTCAGCGGATACGGCGAAAGCCTGATTGATTACAACAGATATGTCAACAGTGTTGCGTTTGGTTTCAATTTCTTCAGGTGAGGCACTCTTGGGCATTATGTTTAAGGTGCTCAGTCGTAAAAAAGTATAGGTCGGAGATATTATGCGAGCGCTGACAGTATGGTTCTTTCTGCTCTCTTGTATGTTTGCAGTGGACTGGGACGATGCAAAATTGCAACAGAACCGTCATTTGATGTACATGCCATATGAGAATATTCAAAACGATTCTTTGGCAGATCGCGGGTTGCAAAAACATTTGGAACGCAGATTTGGGTTCCAGGCATATAAAGCAAACTTTTTTCTGCCAGTCTGTATTGCAGATCGCGCTTATCCGACTTATGATCCTGCTGATAGCTACCGTCAGATCGAGGCTGAATTTCAGTACAGTTTCAATATTGATCTTTTCAGTGACCTGCTAACGCTGAATGAGTTGTATGGCGTTGCCATGACCTCATTTGGATTTTGGCAAATGTATAGTTCCTCCTCTCCGTTTCGTGAAGTCAATTATAATCCGGAAATATATATCCTTTTTCCAATGGTAAATGATGCGGTCGGATTGAAAACGCTAAAGTTGACCTATTCGCATGTGTCTAATGGGCAAGGAGATATTGACAGGGCTGATATTAATACAAGCCACTGTCTCGAATGTGGCGATTACTGGCGCCGCAGCCGTTCCCGTGCATGGAATTACATTTCTTCAGTCTTTGAATTTCAATACGACTCTTTTTTGGTGGATTTGACGTTATGGACCACAATAGATGTCAGGATGTTCAATATTAAAGATGATAATCCGGATATTGAAGACTATTATGGGTGGGGAGAACTCGGGGTGAACTATTTTTATGGAGCACACCAATTTGAAATAAAGGGCAGGTTGAATCCTATGACAGGATATGGTGCGGTGCGTGCGGGGTGGAGCTATCCGTTTTTCGGCCGCGAATCAATTTATTGGTATGTGAAAGGATTTAGCGGGTATGGTGAAAGTTTGATCGATTATGACCGCTATGTCAATAAAATCGGTTTCGGATTCAGTTTTTTCAGGTGAGGATGTCAAAGATCACTTCCTGCCGGGCGCTCTTTTTTTGAATCTCTTTGATTCGAAGGCCGGATATGTCGGATGCGAGTAATGCATTGATAGATTCAAACCGCTGCTGCGCAAGATGGCGCACGACAATACCGCGGTAGGCCTTGGCCCAGTGACTGACCACTTTGCCATCCTTGATGAACTTCATTGTTGTGACAGGACGGGTGGGTTTGTAAAATTTGTGATAGTATCCGGCACGAAGGTCCAGAATTTCGTTCTCGCCGATCAAGGCATCGAGGTCATCATTGAATGCAGCTTTGTAATAACGTTCTGGTGTGATTTCACCAATGGCGTTGCCCTGTTTGACTTTATAATTGGGGATTGCATCACGCGCAAGGAGCGGTCCGAAGAGGTTGGAGAAAATGATGAGGCTATCGTTGAGGAATTTGACGGAGTCGGTATCAAGCGAAGGAGCATCGAGGTATTCATAAGCGACACCGCTGTAGCGGTACAGGGCCTTCATTGTTGGTGCTGAATAGATGTCATGGAGGTATGCAGAAGCATCAGCAGCCTTTTTGAGTCCGAATAACGCAAGTGCTTCATCGGGATCATCTTTGCTGAGAAGAGTGTTGTATGTATCGAGAATCATCCTTCTCGAAGATAAGCCGAAGAGGAGTGAATGCTCATCAAGCGGAGTGTCACAGCCGTCGGGGCGTTTACCTTCCGAGGGCGAAAAAAGCGTGTAAATCATCAAGCATCCTTGTTTTTGCGCATTGTACAAAATTTTTTCATAAAAGTCTTGACACAGAGAGCTAAATCGACTATAATTCTGGCTCAATTTCAAATACGCCGACATAGCTCAGCTGGTAGAGCAACTGATTTGTAATCAGTAGGCCCGGGATTCGACTTCTCGTGTCGGCACCATCTTGAAATTGATTTTTCATTTAGAAACAGTGTTAGACCAGATTTATCAGGCCGTGGTGAGATACTCAAGTGGCCAACGAGGGCAGACTGTAAATCTGCTGGTTTTTACCTTCGAAGGTTCGAATCCTTCTCTCACCACCATTGCGGGAATAGCTCAGTTGGCTAGAGCGTCAGCCTTCCAAGCTGAGGGTCGCGAGTTCGAGTCTCGTTTCCCGCTCCACTGGGAGCTGTAGTATAATTGTTTACTACTTCACAGACTACAACTATAGTTTTTAGTTTCCCATTATTACTTTATTGGTTACAAATGTGTGCCCAGTTAGCTCAGAGGTAGAGCACTTCCTTGGTAAGGAAGAGGTCGGCAGTTCAATTCTGCTACTGGGCTCCATGAGGCACGTTTTTGAGCCGCTTTGTAATGGCAAAGTAATAATTGGAGCCTAAAAAGCTATATTGTACGCTTTATCTGGTATAATTCCGTTTCCATTAATTCTTAAAGTCGGAGGACACTATGGCAAAAGAAAAGTTTGAACGTACGAAACCGCACGTTAACATCGGTACCATCGGTCACGTTGACCACGGTAAAACAACACTGACAGCTGCAATTACAGCAGTACTCGCTACCAAAGGTGAAGCGGAACTCATGGATTACGACATGATTGACAACGCTCCTGAAGAGCGCGAGCGCGGTATTACGATCGCAACGTCCCATGTTGAGTATGAGACAGACAACCGCCACTATGCGCACGTTGACTGTCCGGGTCACGCCGACTACGTTAAGAATATGATTACCGGTGCAGCGCAGATGGACGGCGCAATCCTCGTCGTTTCTGCAGCGGACGGCCCGATGCCGCAGACGCGTGAGCACATTCTGCTTTCCCGTCAGGTCGGTGTCCCTTATATCGTTGTCTTCATGAACAAAGAAGACATGGTTGACGACGAAGAGCTTCTTGAGCTCGTCGAGATGGAAATTCGCGAACTGCTTGATCAGTACGAGTTCCCGGGTGACGACACTCCGATCGTCGCAGGTTCAGCGCTCAAAGCACTCGAAGAGGCTAAAGCGGGTACTGTTGGCGAATGGGGCGAAAAAATCCTGAAACTGATGGACGAAGTTGACGCGTATATTCCGGAGCCTGAGCGTGAAACAGACAAAGATTTCCTGATGCCGGTAGAAGACGTTTTCTCTATCTCAGGACGCGGTACGGTTGTTACCGGTCGTGTTGAGCGTGGTCAGGTCTGTGTCGGCGAAGAGATTGAAATCGTCGGTATCAAAGACACTCAGAAGACAACGGTTACCGGTGTCGAGATGTTCCGTAAAGAGATGGACTGCGGTGTCGCAGGCGACAACTGTGGTGTACTGCTTCGCGGTATTGCAAAAGAGGAAGTTGAGCGCGGTCAGGTTCTTTGTAAGCCGGGTTCTATTACTCCGCATACAAAATTCGAAGCGGAAGTCTATATCCTCTCAAAAGAGGAAGGCGGACGTCATACACCGTTCTTCAACGGTTACCGCCCGCAGTTCTACGTCCGTACAACCGACGTAACAGGTGCCATCACTCTGCCTGAAGGCACTGAAATGGTTATGCCAGGCGACAACGTTGCGATCACAGCAGAGCTTATTGCTCCGATCGCAATGGAAGAAGGTACACGCTTCGCGATTCGTGAAGGCGGCCGTACTGTCGGTGCTGGTGTCGTCTCTAAAATCCTGGCGTAATCCGGTTTCCGGAGACGCAAAGAAAGGAATAAGTCATGCGTGAAAATATTCACCTCGCATGTGAGAAGTGCACTCGTCGCAACTATCACACGAGTAAAAATAAAAAAACGCACACAGGTAAATTCTCTGTGCGTAAATACTGCAAGTTCTGCCGAGAACATACTGTACATAAAGAAGCAAAACTGTAAGTTTTCTCCCTTCAAAGGGAGAATAATAGGCGAATAGCTCCAATGGTAGAGCGCCGGATTCCAAATCCGATGGTTGGGGGTTCGAGTCCCTCTTCGCCTGCCACCATTTACGATCAATGCAGCCGGGGGGCTTCAGTGATCGCGAATGTCAATGGGTAACTGGAAAGATTCGTCTATATATTCCGGGATACCCAGGAGGAATGGAAATGAAAACAACACTCAGCAGTTATGTCAGAAATGCGCGCACCGAGCTTTCAAAGGTAATCTTTCCTACCAAAAGTCAGGTAAAGCAAGCGTTTTTTGCAGTGGTTGTTGTCGTTGCTTTTGTTTCGATTTTTTTGGCATTGGTAGATTTGATTATGTCTTCATCGTTGTCAGCGATTTTAGGGTAAAGGGAAAGATATGGCACACCAGTGGTACTCACTTCAGACCTATGCGGGGAGCGAGCGCAGTGTCAAGACAGCGATCTTGAACCTGATAGAAGAACACAACCTCGGTGAGAAGATCAAAGAGGTCGTCGTCCCGACAGAAGATGTGATCGAGGTTAAAGACGGCAAGAAAAAGATCAGCGAGCGTTCGCTTTATTCAGGCTATGTTTTCATTAACGTGGACCTGGACACGGCGCTGCAGCATCTGATTCAGTCTATTCCGAGGGTATCGGGCTTTATCGGTGAAGCCAATCACCCGACGCCGCTCAGCGAAAACGACATCAATACGATCCTCGACCGTGTCGAGAACCGTGCGGCTCCGAAACCGAAAGTCTTTTTTGAAAACGGAGAGATGGTCCGTATTATCGACGGTCCTTTCGCGAACTTTACGGGAACGGTTGATGAGTATGATCTGGAACACGGTACGTTGAAACTGAATGTCTCGATCTTCGGACGTAGCACACCGGTGGACATTTCGTACACCCAGGTTGAAAAAATAATTTAATCACTAGGAAAAGGAAGCAAAATGGCAAAGAAAGTCATGGGTTATATCAAGTTGCAAATTGATGCCGGCAAAGCCAACCCGGCACCACCGGTTGGACCTGCACTGGGTCAGCGCGGCGTAAATATCATGGAATTTTGTAAAGCGTTCAATGAAAAGACAAAAGACAAAATGGGTTTTAAAGTCCCGACCGTTATTACAGTTTACAATGACAGAAGCTTTACATTCGAAACCAAGCAGCCTCCGGCATCGGCACTGTTGATGAAAGCGGCCGGCTTGAAGAAAGGTTCTGACAACCCTCTTAAGAACAAAGTGGGGAAAATCAGCAAAGATCAGCTGATGGAAGTTGTAAAGATGAAAATTGAAGACCTCAACACGAACGATGAAGAGATGGCCGCGAATATCATCGCAGGTTCTGCCCGTTCGATGGGTATCGAAATTACTGAGTAATATAAGACAAATATCTTCGACCGCAAAGATACAAAACAACTGCGGCAGAATACAATTCAGGAGAATTACATGGCTAGCAAACGTTATAAGCAGCTGAGTGAAAAGATCGACGCGACAAAACAGTACAACGTTGAAGATGCGGCTGCAGCCGTCAAAGATCTGAAATCCGCGAAGTTTGATGAAACTGTTGAAATCGCAATGAACCTTGGCGTCGATCCGCGTCACGCCGACCAGATGGTCCGCGGTGCCGTTGTGCTTCCTCACGGGACAGGGAAAAAAGTACGCGTTGCTGTTTTTGCAAAAGGTGCAAAAGTGGATGAGGCAAAAGAAGCCGGGGCAGATATTGTCGGTACAGATGAACTTGTTGAGATGATACAAGCAGGCAATATTGACTTCGATGTCGTTGTAGCAGCACCGGATTGCATGGGTGTGGTCGGAAAAATTGGACGTATTCTCGGTCCAAAAGGTTTGATGCCGAACCCGAAAACAGGTACGGTAACACCGGATATCGCTACGGCGGTAAAAAACGTTAAGGGCGGCCAGGTCGCTTTCCGTGTCGATAAAAAGGGCAATATCCATGCCGGGATTGGAAAGTCCAGCTTTGACAGTGAAAAGATCGCTGAGAATATCAAAGCGTTTGTTGCGGCGATTAACAAGCAAAAGCCCGCATCTGCGAAAGGGCGTTATATCAAGAATGCTGCCCTGTCGCTGACCATGAGCCCGGCAGTCAAATTCGATCTCAATGAGCTCGCAGACATCAAATAATTATTCCGCCCTGTGCGGAAGATTTTGCGTCTGATATTGCAGATGCCAGACGCAAGATTTTCTTTACGAAGATCTGAATTTATGGACTGAAGATAGTTGGGGGCAGCTTGACTGCTTAATAGGACTTTCCACCGCCCCGCTTGAAGTTAAAGTCTGGAAAGGAGAAGAAATGCTCAAGTCAAAGAAAACTGAGGTAGTCAGTCAACTCGCCGAAGAATTTTCGAATGTGACAGCGGTGATTATCTGTGATTACAAAGGGATAGCCCACCAGGAACTTGAAGAACTTCGTAATATGGCATTGGCCAACGATGCGAAAGTTCAGGTCGTCAAGAACACTCTTGCCAAAATCGCGCTGGAAAATGCGGGGATGAGCGGGGTCGAACTGGTTGACATGAATATCTTCATCTGGTCCGATGATGTCATCGCAGCAGCGAAGACTGCTGCCGAATTCGCCAAAAAGAATGACAAACTTGCCATTAAAGCCGGCTATTTGGATAAAGAAGCGGCAGATAAGGCGAAGATCGAAGCGTTTGCAAAACTTCCGGGACGCAACGAGCTGCTTGGTATGCTTGCAGCGACCTGGATGGCACCGCTTACGAATTTCACAATCGGTCTCGATGCGCTCAGAAAGAAGCGCGAAGAAGAGGCTTAATTTTTTAAATAACCATTAGGAGTATAAAATGGCTGTAACTAAAGAAGACGTACTGGAGTATATCTCAAACCTTTCTGTCCTCGAACTTTCTGAGCTTGTCAAAGAGTTTGAAGAAAAATTTGGCGTATCGGCACAGCCGGTCGCTGTTGCAGGTGTCGGCGGCGGTGATGCCGGCGCTGCTGCTGAAGAAAAAACTGAATTCGATGTTATCCTCAACGATGCAGGTGCAAAGAAGATTAATGTCATTAAAGTCATTCGCGGTCTGACAGGCCTGGGTCTTAAAGAAGCGAAAGAAGCAGCTGAGACTGCCGGTGCCGTCATTAAAGAGGGCGTTGACAAAGAGGCTGCAGAAGATGCGAAGAAGCAGCTTGAAGAAGCCGGTGCTTCTGTCGAAGTCAAGTAAATTTCACAAACATTCGGAAGGCAGGGCCTTCCGGGCAATTTCCGGGCGCTTTTGCCATTCGTTTTAAGACGGACGGCAAAAGTGCCCTTACGTCGTTTAAGGCAGGGACGCCTGCTTAGACACTGCACTTACTGAACTCCTTTTCAGTAATTTAACTTCATTCGAGGTAGCCTATATGTTAAACACACTCTATTCCGGAAACCGCTTACGTGTTGACTTCGCTAAAACCCCACAACAGATCAATGTCCCTAACCTGCTGCAGCTGCAGTTGAGCTCTTACGAGCACTTTTTGATGATGGATAAGAAAGACCGCTCGCAAAGCGGTTTGGAGCGCGTATTTCAGTCAGTTTTCCCGATTCATGATGCTCAGAACCGTATCACGCTTGAATATATGGGTTCAGAGATCGGCACACCAAAATACACCGTGCGTGAATGCATGGAACGCGGCCTGACCTATTCTGTTTCATTGCGTATGAAAACCCGTCTTGTTCTCTGGGACCGTGACGAGAATACCAAGGAGAAAAAAGGGGTCAGCGAGATCAAAGAGCAGTCTATCTTTATCCGCGATATCCCTCTGATGACGGATCGCACGTCGTTTGTTATCAATGGTGTCGAGCGGGTCGTTGTAAACCAGCTGCACCGCAGTCCGGGTGTTATTTTCAAAGAAGAAGAAGCGTCCACAGCGGGCAATAAGCTGATCTATACGGGTCAGATTATTCCCGACCGCGGTTCATGGCTCTATTTTGAGTATGATCCAAAAGATATCTTGTATATGCGTATCAACAAACGGCGTAAAGTGCCGGTGACAATTATGTTTCGGGCGTTGGGATACAGCAAACAGGATATCCTGAAGCTCTTCTACCCGTTGCAGACGATTGAAATCGTTGAAAACGAATTCCTGATGCCGTTCAATCCGGATCAGTTTGACGGTCGTCTTGAGTTCGACCTCCGCGATCCGGAAGGAAATGTCCTTCTTGCCGCCGGTAAGCGTCTCTCTTCGAAAAAAGCGCAGAAGTTGATTGAAAGCGGTATTGATCGTGTTCAGTATCCCTTGGAAGTGTTGACAGAACGTTATCTGGCCGAGCCGATTATCAACCCTGAAACGGGTGAGGTACTCTATGATACGATGACGTCAATCGATGAACTTAAACTTAAAAAAATTGCCGAGGCCGGGATTATGTCGTTTGTCATCGCAAATGATCTTGCCAGTGGTGTCGACAGTTCTGTTATTAATGCTTTCATCGCGGATGCGGATTCACTCAAACTGCTTAAGCAGACTGAAGAGATCGAAGATGAAAATGACCTTTCGGCCATCCGTATTTATAAGGTGATGCGTCCGGGTGAGCCGGTGACAAAAGACGCGGCGAAAGCGTTTGTCAATCAGCTGTTTTTTGATCCTGAGCGTTACGATCTGACGCGTGTCGGCCGTATGAAGATGAATCATAAACTCGGTCAGGACATACCTGAGTATGTAACGGTGCTTACCAATGAGGATATTATCAACACCGTCAAGTATGTTATTAAGGTCAAGAACGGCAAAGGGCATATTGACGACCGTGATCACCTCGGAAACCGACGTATCCGTTCTATCGGTGAATTGCTTGGCAACGAGTTGCACAACGGTCTGATCAAGATGCAAAAAGCGATCAAAGACAAGCTCTCTACCATGAGCGGACCGATGGCGGAATTGATGCCGCACGATCTTATCAACTCTAAAATGATCACCAGTACAATTATGGAATTCTTCTCTGGCGGACAGTTGAGCCAGTTCATGGACCAGACGAACCCGCTCTCGGAAGTGACACACAAGCGTCGCCTCTCCGCACTGGGTGAAGGGGGTCTTGTCAAAGAGCGTGCCGGTTTTGAGGTCCGTGACGTGCACCCGACGCATTATGGACGTATCTGCCCGATCGAGACACCGGAAGGGCAGAATATCGGTTTGATCAATACACTTGCAACCTATGCCAAGGTCAATGAACACGGTTTTATCGAAGCACCCTATAACATTGTCAAAGACGGTGTCGTACAGTATGGTGACGAGAACGTTATTTACCTGACGGCGACACAGGAAGAGGGTGTCACGATTGCCGCGGCTTCGAATAAGGTGGATGAAAACGGTCATTTCGTTGAAGACTTGATCGAACTGCGCAAAGATGGCGAGATCATCCTCGGTTCACCGAACGATGCCGACTATATGGACCTTTCAAGCCATATGGTTGTCGGCGTCGCCGCTTCGCTGATTCCGTTCCTGGAACATGATGATGCCAACCGTGCACTGATGGGCTCGAATATGCAGCGCCAGGCGGTTCCATTGCTCAAACCATCCGCACCGATGGTCGGTACAGGGGTTGAGAAACTGGTCGCCCGCGATGCATGGGAAAGCGTCAAAGCCAAGCGGGCCGGAGTGGTCGAAAAAATCGATGCACGCCACATCTATGTCATCAGTGAAGATGAAGAGGGCGCGGTGATTGACTATTATCCGCTGCAGAAGAATCTCCGCACCAACCAGAACACGACATTTGGCCAAAAACCGATCGTAAAAGTGGGTGAACGCGTTGAAACCGGCCAGGTACTCGCAGACGGTCCGAATATGGATCAGGGCGAACTGGCCCTGGGCCAGAATGCACTGGTTGCCTTTATGCCATGGAATGGCTACAACTTCGAAGATGCGATTGTTATCAGTGAAAAGCTGATACGAGAAGATGCGTATACCTCAGTACATATTTATGAAAAAGAGGCTGAGGCGCGCGAGCTCAAACATGGGGTCGAGGAGATCACAAAAGATATTCCAAATGTGCGTGATGAAGATCTGGTTCATCTGGATGAAAGCGGGATCGTTAAAATCGGCACCTATGTCAGCGGCGGGATGATTCTTGTCGGAAAGGTTTCGCCCAAAGGCGAGGTTAAACCGACACCGGAGGAGCGTCTGCTGCGCGCCATTTTCGGTGAAAAAGCCGGTCACGTTGTGAATAAATCACTTTATTGTCCTCCAAGCATGGAGGGGGTCGTCGTCGATGTCAAAGTCTTTACAAAAAAAGGCTATGACAAAGATCCTCGGACCCTTGAGATGGAGAAAGCAGAACGGGATGAACTTGAGCGCGAGCACTATGATCGCCTTCTGATGATTGACAAAGAGGAGATGATGCGCGTCGTTTCCCTGTTGACGAAATCACCGCTGGCAAGCGATGTTACGGCCAATGGAAATGAATACAAAGCCGGTGACCATATCCAGGCCGAAGACCTCGAGCACGTCAATCGCTTTGCGATGAATAACATTGTCAAGGCGTACAGTGAAGAGGTTCAGAGCAAGTACAACAAAACAAAAAACCACTTCCAGAAGGAGAAGAAGAAATTCCGTGATGAGCACGAAGAGAAGCTGAATATTCTGGAAAAAGATGACATATTGCCAAACGGTGTTGTCAAATATGTCAAAGTCTATGTCGCGACCAAGCGAAAGCTGAAGGTTGGTGACAAGATGGCAGGCCGTCACGGTAACAAGGGTATTGTTTCTACTATCGTACCCGAAGTCGATATGCCTTATATGACCAATGGCCGATCAGTGGACGTCTGTCTAAATCCGCTGGGGGTTCCGTCACGTATGAATATCGGTCAGATACTCGAAATGCACTTGGGAATGGTCGGTCGCGAACTGGGCTACCAGATTCAGGAGCAGTTTGAACAGGAGCAGGCGAACCTGGTTGTGTCACTGCGCAGCAAGCTTAGAGAGATCGCCGGTACGGCGAAGCTGATGCACCTGGAGAACGCGGTTGAGAAGATGAGTGACGATGAGATTTTGAAGTTTGCCCGCGACTGGAGCAACGGTGTCCGATTCGCCACACCGATCTTTGAAGGCGTCAACGCACAGGAGTTTGAGAAACTCTTTGCTATGGCGAAGATGGATAGTGACGGCAAGACGGTCCTGTTTGATGGCAAAACCGGCGAGCAGCTCAAAGAGCGTGTCAACGTTGGCTATATGTATGTGATCAAACTGCATCACCTGGTTGATGAGAAAGTGCATGCCCGTTCAACCGGACCGTACTCACTGGTGACCCAGCAGCCTGTCGGCGGTAAGGCGCTGTTTGGCGGACAGCGTTTCGGAGAGATGGAGGTGTGGGCGCTTGAAGCCTATGGAGCCTCTGCTGTACTTAAAGAGATGCTGACAATTAAATCTGACGATGTCGACGGCCGTGTTGCGGCATACAAAGCGTTGACAAAAGGTGAAAGCGTTCCGGAATCAGGTATTCCCGAGACGCTGTTCGTATTGACAAAAGAGCTGCAGTCCCTTGCGCTTGATGTAGAGATTTTTGACGAGGTGGAAGACGATGAGCAAATTAGTACCGATTGAAGTAACAGAAGAGAATCGTCCTAAGGACATTAAACAGCTGCAGTTTCGCCTGGCGAGTCCGGAAAAAGTCCTTTCATGGAGCCACGGCGAAGTCAAAAAGCCTGAAACGATCAACTACCGTACTCTGAAACCGGAGCGCGATGGTCTGTTTTGCGCTAAGATTTTCGGACCGGTGCGCGACTACGAGTGCCTGTGCGGAAAATATAAGAAGATGCGCTATAAGGGTGTTGTTTGTGAAAAATGCGGTGTCGAGGTCACGACCTCTAAAGTACGTCGTACACGCATGGGGCACATTGACCTTGTAACACCGGTTGCACATATCTGGTACGTCAGTTCGCTGCCAAGCCGAATCGGAACCCTTCTGGGTGTCAAGATGAAAGATCTGGAGCGGGTTCTCTATTATGAGGCCTACATCGTAAAAAGCGGCGGCGAAGCATTCTATGATGCCGAGCAGACGACTCCGGTTCTCAAATATGATGTTTTGAACGAAGAGCAGTACCGTACACTATTCCAGCGCTACTCCGAATCGGGTTTCGAAGCGAAGATGGGCGGCGAGATTATTCGGGATCTGCTTGATGATATCGACCTGGTCGAACTCTTCTCCATTTTAAAAGAGGAGATGGAAGGAACAAAATCCGAAGCCAAACGCAAGACAATCGTCAAGCGCCTGAAAGTCATAGAATCATTCCTGAACTCCGGAAACAACCCGGCATGGATGATGCTGTCAGTTTTGCCGGTGCTTCCGCCGGATTTGCGACCGCTGGTCAGCCTGGACGGCGGAAAGTTCGCCGTCTCGGATGTCAACGATCTCTATCGACGTGTAATCAACCGTAATCAGCGTCTCAAACGCCTTATTGAACTTGAAGCGCCCGAGATTATCGTCCGTAATGAAAAGCGCATGCTGCAAGAATCGGTTGATGCGCTCTTTGACAACGGACGGCGTGCCAATGCCGTCAAGGGAGCGAACAAGCGTCCGTTGAAATCACTTTCAGAAGTGATAAAAGGGAAGCAGGGGCGTTTTCGCCAAAATCTGCTGGGTAAACGTGTCGATTTCTCCGGCCGTTCCGTTATTGTCGTTGGTCCCAGTCTGAAAATGGACGAGTGCGGTTTGCCAAAGAAAATGGCACTCGAACTCTTCAAGCCGCATCTTATTGCAAAGCTCGAAGACAAGGGGTATGCCACAACAGTCAAAGCGGCCAAGAAGATGATCGAGGAGCAGACTAACGAAGTATGGGAGTGCCTGAGCGAAATCGTAGAGGGCTATCCCATCATGCTTAACCGTGCACCGACGCTGCACAAGCTCTCCATCCAGGCGTTTCATCCCAAACTGATCGATGGCAAGGCAATACAGCTTCATCCTCTGGTTTGTGCTGCGTTTAACGCCGACTTCGACGGAGACCAGATGGCGGTTCACGTACCGCTCTCGTCTGAAGCGATCGCAGAAGCGAAGATTCTGATGCTTTCATCCATGAACGTTCTGCTACCCGCGTCGGGTAAAGCGATCGCAACGCCATCGCAGGATATGGTCCTGGGTATCTATTATATTTCACTTGAGAAGAACGGGGTGGTGGGTTCCAACAAACTGTTTGCAAACATTGATGAAATTCGTATTGCACTCGAGCAGGGGGCATTGGATCTGCATGCGCGTATCCGTACGCGTATCGATGGCCGGATGATTACGACGACTGTCGGACGACTGCTGATCAAAGAGATTCTTCCCGAGTTTGTCCCGGTCGACCTGTGGAACAGAGTGATGAAGAAGAAAAATATCAATGCGCTGGTCGACTATGTCCAGAAATACGGTGGCATCGCAATTACTGCTTCGTTCCTCGACAACTTGAAAAACCTGGGATTTAAGCATGCAACGGCGGCCGGCGTCTCTATTTCTGTAGATGATGTGATCGTGCCTGAGAAAAAACCGGAACTGATCAGCACCTCCAAAACGAAGGTCAAAGAGATTCAAAAGCAGTACGAAGCGGGTCTGCTCACCGAGCAGGAGCGCTATAATAAGATCATCGACGTCTGGACAGATGTGAACAATACACTTGCCGGCGATATGATGGAGATGATCGAAAACGATAAAGACGGATTTAATTCCATCTATATGATGGCGGATTCCGGCGCACGGGGTTCTGCGGCACAGATCCGTCAGCTGGCCGGGATGCGGGGTCTGATGGCGAAGCCGGACGGTTCGATCATTGAAACGCCGATTATTTCGAACTTCAAAGAGGGACTGAACGTTCTTGAGTACTTCATTTCGACGCACGGCGCACGTAAAGGTCTGGCGGATACCGCACTCAAGACGGCGAACGCCGGTTACCTGACCCGTAAACTTGTCGATGTTGCTCAGAATGTCAAGATCGTCGAGGAAGATTGCGGTTCGCACGAAGGGATCGAGATTACGGATATCTCCATCGGTAATGAGATGATCGAACCGCTTGAAGACCGCATCTATGGCCGTGTACTTGCCGAAGACGCGATCGACCCGATCACAAACGAAATCCTCTTCCCCGAAGGCGAGCTGATTGATGAGATCAAGGCGAGCAAGATTGTTGAAGCCGGAATTAAGTCGGTACACATCCGAACGCCGGCAACGTGTAAATCCGAAGGCGGTGTCTGTGCTCTCTGTTACGGCAAAAACCTGGGCACCGGTGAACTGGTGCGCAAAGGCGAAGCTGTCGGCATTATTGCAGCGCAGTCTATTGGGGAGCCGGGTACGCAGCTGACGCTGCGGACTTTCCACGTCGGCGGTACGGCATCGAGTACGCGTGAAGAGCGTCAGGTGCTCGCGAACAAGAAAGGGTTTATCCGTTACTACAACCTTAAGACATACCGAAACCAAGAAGGCAAGAATATCGTGGCCAACCGCCGAAATGCCGGTGTTCTCCTGGTCGAGCCGAAGATCAAGGCACCGTTTGACGGCGTACTGGAAGTGCAGAGCATTCATGATGAAGTACTGATCAGTGTTGTCGGTAAGGATGAAACGGTTCGCTATACGCTTCGAAAAACCGAAGTTGCCCGTCCGAATGAACTGGCCGGAGTCAGTGGGAAAATTGAAGGGAAATTTTACCTGCCGTATCCGACAGGAGCCAATGTCAGTGCGGATGAATCCATTGTAGAAACGATCCGTGACGGCTGGAATGTTCCGAACCGCATCCCATACGCGTCTGAACTGCTGGTGGACGACGGTGCCCCGGTGACGCAGCGTGTCGAAGCAGGTGCAGAGGGTCACGTTAAGTTCTTCTTGCTCAAAGGAGACTACCTGGAACGCTATAAAGTGATCAGCAAAGGGTATGAGGTGACTGAGAAAGGGCTTTTTGCAGTTGTCGTCGATGCGGATGACCGTGAAGCAAACCGCCACTATATTGCCCGTGGTTCCATTGTGGATGTTGATGATGACGCTGCTGCAGATGCCCAGACGCTCATCGCGCACTCTGCAACAACAGAATCGGTCGTGATTGCAGAATGGGACCCATATTCCAATCCGATCATATCCGAAGCTGCGGGTACGGTGAAGTTCGAAGATATCATTCCAGGTGTAACCGCATCTGAACAATTTGATGAACTGACCGGGAAAACACGTTTGATGCTGAATGAATACATTGCGCCGGAATTTAAACCATCAATAGTACTTGCGACAGATGATGGCAATCTGATCCGTTACACCATCGAACCAAAAACGCAGATATTTGCTCAAGACGGCGCGGTTGTCAATGTAGCGGATATTCTGGCGAAAACGCCAAAGGCACTTCAGAAGTCACGGGACATCACCGGCGGTCTGCCGCGTGTCTCCGAACTGTTCGAAGCCCGCAAGCCCAAAGACGTTGCCCTTATTGCGGAAGTGGACGGGGTCGTCAGCTTCGGCAAGCCCCTGCGCGGCAAAGAGCGTATTATCATTAGCAGCGATAACGGCATCATCAAAGAGTATTTTGTCGATAAAAACCAGAGTGCGCTGGTACACACGGGTGAGTTCGTACACGCCGGAGAGCGTCTCTCCGACGGGGTCGTTTCCAGCCACGAGATTCTGCGTATTCTCGGGGTCAAGGCCCTGTACAACTACCTGGTAAGCGAAGTCCAGCAGGTCTACCGCCGACAGGGTGTTAATATCGCCGATAAGCACATTGAAGTCATCTTTACTCAGATGATTCGCCAGGTGAAGATCGTTAAGTCCGGCGATACAAAGTTCATTGAAGGCGATCTGATTTCGAAGACGCGCTTCAAAGAAGAGAATGAAAAGATTCTGCGCCTGGGCGGCGAACCGGCGATTGCCGAGCCGTTCCTGGTCGGAATTACCCGCGCCTCTGTCAGCGCCGATTCCATCATCTCCGCAGCCTCGTTCCAGGATACGACTAAGGTCTTGACCGAAGCGGCGGTCTCGGCTAAAATCGACGACCTGACCGACATGAAAGAAAACGTCATCATCGGCCGTACTATCCCGGCCGGAACCGGTATGTACAAAGAGTACACTGCTGAGTTTGACGAGCATTAATCATCTTTTTGAAAGCACTTTGTGTGCTTTCATGACTTCTCCCATAACGTTCTCTATAAAAGTAAGCAAATATTAAATAAAACTTCAGTATTATTTCGCGTTCAATACTCTCTCATGAGAAGTATCTACTGGAACGCTATTGAGCAATGCTATGTTTTTAATGCGGTAGAAAGAGCACCATGGGTGCGAGAGCCTGCTGCTGAAGCAAACACAGCGTTAGCGTAGGAAGCCGGACTTGGTTCGGATTCCGTATTTTTAAATTATGAAAGGATTCTAATGCCTACAATCAATCAATTGATTCGTAAAGAGCGCAAGCAAGTGACCAAGAAATCAAAATCACCTGCACTGGTCAACTGCCCGCAGCGCCGCGGTGTCTGTACGCGTGTCTATACGACGACACCGAAGAAACCGAACTCCGCGCTTCGTAAAGTTGCCAAAGTTCGCCTGACTTCCGGTTTTGAAGTCATCTCTTATATCGGTGGTGAGGGTCATAACCTTCAAGAACACTCCATCGTACTCGTACGCGGCGGTCGTGTCAAAGACCTTCCGGGTGTGAAGTATCACATCGTTCGCGGTGCACTCGATACTGCCGGTGTCGCCAACCGAACAGTGGCACGTTCTAAATACGGGACTAAAAAACCGAAGAAATAATACGCCGAACGAGCAGAAGCCCGTCCGGCTACGCTAACGCTGAGTTTGCCTCGGCGGCAGGCCCACGCGCAGTAAACCGCGCTTAGTCTGAATAGAGCGGCAGTCAAGCATTGAGTATTGGACCTTTTGGGTCTGAGAAGCAGTGTTAAACAAAGCGAAAAGCTTTGAGTAAATTTTGAAAAAAATTGAAGCTATCAAAGGAATACAATGCGTAGAAGAAGAGCGCCGGTCCGTGAGATCATGCCCGATCCGATCCACGGCAGCAAAATCGTAACGAAGTTCATCAACAAGATCATGCTCGACGGTAAGAAAAGTACCGCTGAAAAGATCATGTACAGCGCGATGGACATTATCAGTGCACGCGGTGAAAAGCCGGGTATCGAAGTCTTCAACGAAGCCATCGATAACGTCAAGCCGGTGCTGGAAGTCAAAAGCCGCCGTGTGGGCGGGGCAACCTATCAGGTTCCAGTAGAAGTACGCCCTGTCCGCCAGCTGTCACTTGCGATCCGCTGGATCGTCGACGCGGCCCGCAAACGCAACGAGCGTACTATGGCGGAGCGCCTGGCGAATGAACTGATGGATGCCGCTGGCGACAAAGGCTCTGCATTCAAGAAAAAAGAAGATACTTACAAAATGGCAGAAGCGAACAAAGCGTTCGCACACTACCGCTGGTAAGACTACAGTACGCCTGAGGGGCCAAGCGCTTCAGGCCACGTTTTAGTAACCTTTGCGTTATCAAACATGTGTAGAATATTTAATTCTATATTGACCTCTTTTCCCAATACCCCTTTGGGTGATTTGGAAAAGAGGTTAATCTCGATCAAATTAAGGTAAGTAACAAGATGGCAAGATCTCATAAACTCGAAGACGTAAGAAACATTGGTATCGCCGCGCACATCGATGCGGGAAAAACGACCACGACAGAACGTATCCTCTTCTACACCGGTGTTGAGCACAAAATCGGTGAGGTTCACGACGGTGCGGCAACCATGGACTGGATGGAGCAGGAGCAGGAGCGCGGTATTACGATTACGTCCGCTGCGACGACCTGTACCTGGGCCGACAAACAGATTAACATCATCGACACCCCGGGCCACGTCGACTTCACGATTGAAGTCGAGCGCTCCATGCGTGTCCTTGACGGTGCGGTCTCTGTTTTCTGTGCGGTCGGCGGGGTTCAGCCTCAGTCTGAGACCGTCTGGCGTCAGCGTAACCGCTACGGCGTACCGTCCATTGTTTTCGTGAATAAAATGGACCGTACCGGTGCAGACTTTTATGAAGTCGAAAACCAGATCCGTGACCGTCTCAAGGGCAATCCGGTACCAATCCAGCTGCCGATCGGTGCGGAAGACCAGTTCGAAGGTGTTGTCGATCTCGTCGGGATGAAAGAGATCGTCTGGGACGCGGAAGCGGCAATGGGTTCTGCGTATCATGAGCAGGAGATCCGCGCTGAATTGGCAGATAAAGCGGAAGAGTACCGAGAGAAGATGATCGAAGAGATCTCCTCTGTCGACGGCAACGAAGAGCTGATGGAAAAATTCCTCGAGGGTGAAGAGATCACCAACGACGAGATCAAAGCGGCGATCAAGCGTGCGACGATCGGCATGCACATCGTCCCGATGACCTGCGGTACGGCCTTTAAAAACAAAGGGGTGCAGACCCTGCTCGACGCGGTGGTCGACTACATGCCGGCTCCGACCGAAGTCCCGCAGATCAAGGGTACGATGATGGACGACGAAGATCAGGAAGTCACGGTCGAATCTACGGACAACGGACCGTTCGCGGCCCTGGCGTTCAAGATCATGACCGACCCGTTCGTCGGACAGCTGACGTTTATCCGCGTCTATCGCGGTATTCTTTCAAGCGGTTCATACGCCATCAACTCCACCAAGGACAAAAAAGAGCGTGTCGGACGTATTATGAAGATGCACGCCATCAAGCGTGAAGAGGTCAAAGAGATCTATGCGGGTGAAATCGGCGCGGTTGTCGGTCTGAAATCAACAACTACGGGTGATACACTCTGTTCGGATGAAGAGAAAGTTGTTCTCGAGCGCATGGACTTCCCGGAACCGGTTATTTCCGTTGCGGTCGAGCCGAAGACGAAAGCGGACCAGGAAAAAATGGGTATCGCGCTGGGCAAACTGGCGGCAGAAGACCCCTCTTTCCGTGTTCACACGGACGAAGAGTCCGGCCAGACGATCATCTCCGGTATGGGCGAACTTCACCTCGAGATTCTCGTTGACCGTATGTTCCGCGAGTTCAAGGTCGAAGCCGAAGTCGGTGCGCCGCAGGTCGCCTACCGCGAATCGATCAAGAACGAAGTCGAGCAGGAGTACAAATACGCCAAGCAGTCAGGCGGTCGCGGTCAGTTCGGTCACGTCTACCTGCGCATCAAGCCGGCAGACGCAGGTTCGGGCTATACGTTCCACAACGAGATCAAAGGCGGTGTCATTCCTAAAGAGTTCATCCCTGCAGTTGAAAAAGGGTGTGAAGAAGCGATGCAAAACGGTATTCTCGCGGGTTACCCAATCGAAGATGTCGACGTCACGCTGTATGACGGCTCTTTCCACGACGTCGACTCCTCGGAGATGGCGTTTAAACTGGCGGCATCCATGGGCTTCAAAGAGGGGGCGAGAAAAGCGAACCCGGCGATCCTCGAGCCGATGATGAAAGTCGAAGTCGAAGTGCCTGAAGAGTACATGGGCGACGTCATCGGCGACCTGAACCGTCGCCGCGGACAGGTCAACAACATGGGCGACCGTTCGGGCAACAAGATTGTCGACGCGTTCGTACCGCTTTCTGAGATGTTCGGCTACTCGACAGACCTGCGTTCTTCAACGCAGGGCCGTGCGACCTACTCCATGGAGTTCGACCACTATGAAGAGGTGCCGAAAAATGTCGCAGAAGAGATCATCAAGAAGCGCAACGGCTAAGCTGTTGCCTCTTATGGAGTCTACGGACTCCGTTTCAAATATTCTCGCTTTATTTCAAGATCTCCGAACAACAGTACATCTTTAAAGAGTGCGTTTTTCACGTACATCTCATCATCTGATTCAATAAAAAGTATCCCATCTTTGCTTTTGAAAATATCCTGATCAAGCTTGACTGCAAAACGGTTTTTTTTCTTTAATCTGGTTACGTGGACATCGCCATGTCGAGCTCCCACCGCTTTGAAGAAAATCGAATCACCGCCTTCAAGGTTTTTCAGGGGATGTTCAGAATTGAAATAGAGGGTTAGCAGGTCGTTTTCACAATAAAACGAGAGCAACCTCGTAGAGCGGTTCTTCTTGGTATATTTTTCGGTAACGAAATGCATGGTATTCAGATCAAACCTCCGTGCAATTTTTTCATGCTTTATATGTTCTTTGAGTAGTATGCGCTTCTGTCTTCGATTGAAATAGTAGTGTTTGAGGTCTTCATAATCATCTAATGTTTTATTCACGTCATATTGGACGGGAATCAGTGTTCCGTTACTGCTGATCACACCTTCACTGGTGTGATGTTCCCGGTGATGCCGTGCGATGAGGGCCGCCACCCCTTCAAGCTCGGCAGTCGCATGAATGCGATAATGGCGGTTGTTGGTTTCAAGCCGGAGGTGAGTCGTACCGATTCGGCCTAAAATCCAGTACGAAACACTGTACTTTACTTCGAATACGGCAGCATGCAGGCCTAGCGAGGCAAGCAGCAAAAGAAAGGGATATTTCATGCCTCGGATGGGGTAGGTTTCAAATCAGTCCAGATGGCTGATTGTGTTTCATCGGGTCGTCCCGAAAGTTGCAGAAGCGGGGCATAATCACGTTTGTACTCCAGACTTTGGCAGCCTTGAACATAATAGCCGAGGTAGATCCACGGCAGATGCCGCTCCTGTGCCAGGATGATCTGGCGCAAAAGCGAGTATTTTCCCAAAGAGCGTCGTGCGTAGTCGGGGTCATAGTAAAAATAGATGGAAGAGATTCCGCTGGGCAAGATATCGATGAGATCGACACCGATAAGTTTCTTCTGCTCAAAATAGAGTACTTCATACCCAAAATCACTAAATCCCTGCACAAAAGAGCTGTAGTAGTTTCGCGGTGTTACCGGCTGCTCTTCCCAGCCGCGCTTGTGGTGCATATGGTGATGATAGCGTCTAAAAAGTTCAAGGTGTTCCCGGGTCATGCTCGGGCGACGGATAATGACTTTAAGATCACTGTTTTTACGCAGAATCCGTTTTTCGGAGCGGCTGAAGCAGTAGTGGTTGATATCGATCTTGAGACTTTCACAGGCAGTACATTCTGCGCAGACGGGGCGAAAGAACATGGTACCAAAACGCCGCCATCCTCTTGTGATGAGTTGATCACAGTACTCAGCCGAGCAGTCGGAAATAACTTTATAATGCGTTGTTTGTGCCCTGTCGGGAAGATAGGCACATTTTTCTTCAAGCGCGCACTCTTTGAGTAATCGATTGCTCTGGTATGATTTCATTTTTTATGCTCTATCAGCTTTGTGGTCGTCTGTTCCAGCGCTTCGATCAGGCGGGTTTCCTGTTCAGGCGAGAGTTTGCCTGACGTGATGGAATCGAGCATCTTTTCGGCCATTTTCATCTTCATCTCCTGCTCTTGCAGGCGCAGCTTGGTCATGAGCTCGTCTTCATGCTTTTTCAGACGCTCTTTTCGGTTTTTCCCGGTGTAGTAGAACAAGAATATGAACAGCAGCCCCAATGCGCCGCCGATGAGCCAGAGCACGTTTATGCCGTACTCGTGCTCTTTTTCTATGGCGTTTTTTTTGACAGCCGCCTCCTCGATGGCTACCTCTTTGTTGATGCCTGCTTTGGCTACGTCGGTTGAGGAGATCAGTTTCTGAACTTCAATGTCACGCTCTTTGTTGATCAGAGCGATCTCTTTTTGGGCTTCCGCCTCGATTTTTGCGGTTTCGATTTTTTCTGAATGCTGTTTGATCTGCGCAGCATAGGGAGTGGTAGATTTTTGGCCCATCAGGTAGGGCTGCTTTTGTGAAGTGTTGTCACCACATCCGGTCAGCAGCAGCAAGGCGGTGATTGCGCCGGAGAGCACCTTTTTCACATCTAACTCCTGCTTTGTGCAATCAGTACCCCTTCGAGCATCTTGTCGATGTCACCGTCGAGAATACCGCTGACGTTGGAGTACGCTTCACCCGATCGGGTGTCTTTGACCTGCTGGTAGGGCTGCATGACGTAGGAGCGGATCTGATGCCCCCAGCCGATCTCGCTCTTTTCAATCCCTGCCTCTTCGGCCTTTTTCTGTTCAAGTTCAAATTCATAGAGGCGGGACTTGAGCATTTTCATCGCCGTTGCCTTGTTCTTGTGCTGGCTCCGGTCGTTTTGGCACTGCACGACGATGCCGGTAGGTTCATGGGTAATTCGGATGGCCGATTCGGTCTTGTTGACATGCTGCCCCCCCGCACCTGAGGCACGGTAAGTGTCGATGCGGATATCTTTATCTTCGATAACGATGTCAATATCGTCATCGATCTCGGGAGAGACCATGACGGAGGTAAAGGAGGTGTGTCGCTTGGCATTGGAGTCAAAGGGGCTGATGCGCACCAGGCGGTGGATACCGTTTTCTACCTTGAGGTAGCCGTAGGCATTTTCGCCCTTTATGATGATGGAAGCATCCTTGATGCCCGCTTCTTCACCGCTTTGATAATCGAGTGTTTCAACGCCAAATCCGCGCCGTTCGGCCCAGCGGGAGTACATCCTCAGCAGCATTGAGGCCCAGTCCTGAGATTCAGTACCGCCGGCACCGGGATGGATAGAAACAATGGCGTTGTTGCTGTCGTTGGGGCCGCTTAGCAGCACCTCGATCTCCATTTTACGCACATGCTCTTCGAGGGAAGGGGCTTCTTCGAAGAGGGTCTGGATCGTCTCGTCGTCGCTCTCCTCTTTGGCCATTTCGTACAGGTCGGCACTGTCCTCGAGTGCGCCGGACGCCTCTTCGTATTTGGCCAGTTTGCGTTCGAGCTGGGTTTTCTCTTTTTGCACCACGGCCGCTTTGGCGGCATCGTTCCAGAAGTCCTGCGAGTTTTCAAGGGCTTCGATCTCTCCGAGGCGCTGTTTTATGAGCTCGGGCTGCACGACGCCGCCGATGTTTTCCATCTTCGTTTTCAGGGTCTTGAGCAGCTCGCCGTATTCATAATGGTCCAAAAATTTCTCCGTAATATTTCTGTGAGTATAATGCCGATTATATTCAAACGAGGCTTAAAACATGGAGATTCTGAAGACCCCGGCAGCGCTGAAAGCCGCTCTTGAAATTTTCAAAGGAAGCGTAGGCTTTGTTCCGACCATGGGGGCGCTGCATATCGGGCACAAGGCGTTGATAGAGACGGCACGCAGTGCTAATGATGCTGTCGTCGTTTCCATATTCGTCAATCCTACACAGTTCCTGGAAGGGGAAGATCTCAATGCCTATCCCCGCCGAAAAGAGGCCGATGAAAAGATCTGCGAACTGGCCGGGGTCGATTACCTTTTCTACCCGGATGTCGCAGATATGTATGGTAGGGACGAGGTAAGTCTGTCCGCTCCGGATGTACGCGGTTACATCCTCGAAGGCACCTCGCGCCCTGGCCATTTCAGCGGAGTGCTGACCGTCGTCAACAAGCTGCTCAATATCGTCAACCCCGACCGTGCCTATTTCGGCAAAAAAGACGCCCAGCAGCTGATGCTGATTGAGACGATGGTGTCTAACCTCTTCATGAACGTCGAGATCGTGCCGTGCGAAACGGTACGCGACGACGACGGACTGGCGCTCAGTTCGCGCAATGTCTACCTGAGCGCACAGGAGCGTTCCGAAGCGCTAAAGATTCCCCGGGCGCTCAAACGGGCTACCAAGCTGGTAATGCAGGGCGAACTGGAGACGGGGCGGTTGCAAACGGAGATGCTGGCCGTACTCGAACCGCTCGAGGTAGAGTACGCCGTCATTGTGAACCGTGCATTCGCACCAGTGGAATACGTAGAGATCGGGCATACCATCATCCTCGTTGAAGCGGTTGTAGGCACAACCCGGTTGCTGGACAATATCTGGATCTAGGAGTCTGTCGGGTTTATCGGATCGAAACTGACAGCTTCCGGGCGCTTACAGCCTGGTCAGCAAAACGATGACAAAAGGTACAGGGGCTTTGGGGGCTTTTGCCGCTTCGAAGACGCCGCAAAACGCTTTGGCGAGATTGTAAATCTGTTCCAGGGTGTACTCGTGATCGTAGTTTTCGTCAAGCACCTCTTTGGTCTTGTCGACAATGATACCGATTTCGTCGCAGTCAATGTCATGCGAATGAATCTCCTTGTCCCATTTGCATGCATGCGGAAAAGAGTGAAAATAGGTTTCGATCTCTTCTTCGCTCAGATCTTCAAGCAGTTTATATTTTCTAATAAAATCGAGTACGTCATCAAATTTACAGGTCATCCGGGGTCCTTTGCAGTCTTGATAGCATGCAGTATGCAAAAACTATTCACTCTTGGGAATGGAAGGTACGAGGTATCCCTCCCGGACCATCATGTCGATGATTTTCTTATAGACCGCAACGGCGGTTAAAGAGGCGAAGTGGTATTTTTTTGGTTTGATAACCGTCACACCGATGGTGTAATGATGCCCTTCGTAATCGTTGGCAAAGCCGAGGAAAGAGGTATTGTACTTGTTGACATAGCGACCGCCTTCTGCAATGTGTGCCGTGCCGGTTTTACCGCCAATCTCGAGCCCGGGGGTGATGGTACCGACACCGGTGCCCTCCTGCACCGTTTTGATAAGGATCTTTTTCATCCGCTCAGCCGTGCCGGGCGAGAGTACTTGCCATCCCTCTTCGCGTTCGGGAGTGATGCTTTCGCCCGTATCCGGATCGATCAGGCGCTTGACGGCAGTAGGCGTTACGGTTTTTCCGGCATTGTTGAAGACGTTGTAGGCCTTGATCAATTGCATCAGGTTTACTCGCAGACCATAACCGTATGCGGCCGTTGCTTTGTAAATTTCAGCGTTCAGTTGTCGTACGCTGGGCATCGTCCCGCGTTTTTCATAGGGCAGCTCCATTCCTGTAGGAAGGGTCAACCCAAAGTTTTTAAGCCCTTCGACAAATTCAGCGCCATCGAGTTTCTGTGCAAGTTGCGCGATTCCAATATTCGAGGAGTGGACGATGACGTTTTCTGCGCTCAGCCAGTCATATTTGTGTTCGTCGGTAATGACTTTTCGTCCCATTTTGAAACGGCCGCCATGGCCGTTGACAATATCGTATGGATTGACCTTGCCATGCTCTAGTAAAATGGAAAAGACAAGGGGTTTGATCACCGAACCCGGTTCAAAACTGTACTCCAGTACACCGGTATTGAGGGCGCTATAGTCTTTCTTGCGGATATGCGTCGGCAAGAAGCGATTGGAACTTGCGAGCGAGAGCAGCTCGCCGCTGCGGCTGTGCATTATGACGGCCATGATCTCATCGGCACGCAGGTAACGCTTCATGGTATCGATGATTTTTTCGGTACGGATCTGCAGGCTTACCGGGATGGTAAGCTGCAGGTCTAATCCGTTTTTCGGTGGGATAAATCGGCTGAGTTTGGTCAGCCGCTTATAGTTGTTGGCATCGCGCGGTGCGTAGGCATACCCGTTGCGGCGTGCCTGCAGGTCATCATCGAACTGTTTTTCCAGTCCTTTTATTCCTTTGTTCCGGGTGTAGCCTTCGTCCTCGAATTTGCGGGGGTAGCCGATGAGCGGTGTCAGCAGGTTGCCATAAGGGTAGATACGGGCTTCACCACTCTCGACCACGCTGAGTCCTTGCAGCGTGGTGCGTCCTGAAGGCAGCTCGAACTCCACAAAAACG
The DNA here is from genome assembly GCA_024762585.1 of Sulfuricurvum sp. Taxonomy (GTDB): domain Bacteria; phylum Campylobacterota; class Campylobacteria; order Campylobacterales; family Sulfurimonadaceae; genus Thiomicrolovo. Next base: position 25,996 of record JANTHE010000005.1, read on the forward strand.
CCCAGTCTTCGCAGTTCGAATGCGAGGCTTTTTAGGTACTGGGCCCGCTTGGGAGAAATTTTGTAGCTGAGTACAACACTCCCGCGCCGCTTTTTAAGTCTTTTGCGAATGGTGGCGGTATCGATACCGCTGTAAATGGAGAAGAGCTGGATAAAGAGCTCCTTTTTCCCCGGATCGATATTGCGGGTATCGACGGTTGCTTTGTACAGCTTGCGGGTCGTCGCGATATGAAATCCGTCGGCACTGAGGATATTGCCGCGCATCGCCTTGGTCGTACTGGAGGTGAACTGCCGGGGTGTTTGCCGTTTACCAAGCCCTTTGCTCGCCATGACGATGGCAAACACTATAAAGGCAAAGGCGATCAGCAAAAAAAGAATGACGATTTTTTTGGATTTGTTTCTTGCGGGGTTTTCCATGACGTGCGACTATAGCGTTTTGCGCTTGAAAGGCGGGTTAGTGTATAGTTGAGCCTATGAATGCCCGCATCTATATCGTTACTTTAATGTTGCTGTGTGGAGTTTTGCAGGCCGATGCACTGCGGATCGGCGAGATCTATAGCGGGCCGAAGAAACTCAGCGCCCCCAACCTGGGTGCATCGTTGATGCTGCCCGCAGGCTGGGAGGCGCAGCTGCAGGGTCCGAAAGGGCCGCTGGTGCTGCAATCACGCGATGAGGAGAGCCGTATTATGGTCGAGGCCAACGTCAGTGTCACCGGCAACCCGGCTTTTTTACTGGGTGAAAAACAGGAGTATTACGGGTTGGAGCTATTCTCTGTAACACAGATCAAGCGGATGCGGCCCTCTTTGATGTACCGCTTGTACCGTGTGGAAGGATCAAAAACGTTCTCACAGGCGCTGGTCTATCTGATTGTCGGCTCGCAGGGCAGGGCGGTGTTGCTATACGGTTTTCTTGCTCCCGAGCACTATGCAACGATGCGTCAGACCATCATATCGCTCGCAGATTCTTTGAGTTTTACCAGTATGCGCACTTTGCCAAAGCATATGACAAACCGCCATATGCAGATTGCCGGCGGGCACTATGTCTTTTACGAGCGGCGCGGTTCGTTTAGCGAAAAGCGTGAAGTGTGGCTCTGCCGCGACGGGTCGGCCATGCTCAAAGGAACCTATGCGGTCGCCAATGAAACCACCCGGACCACGATTGCCAGAAGGGGAAGCTGGCGGCTCGACAGTGAGCGGCTGATCCTGAGATTGGGGGGTGGGCTTCAGGAGGATTACAAGATTACACAGGAGCATAATACCCTGTACTTTGACAAGGCACAGACTTTCCGTCTTCCGAATCATTATTGTGAATAGGTGGACGTAAGCGCGCAGGCGCTAAAATACAGGCAAAAAACGAAGTGTCTTTATGCCGGATCGAGCCCTCTTTGTTACCGCGTCTACTCTGATTGCATTCAGCATTGTCATGATCTATTCGCTTTCAGCATATACGGTCATATTGTTCGATTATGCACCAATGCACTTTGCGCTGCGGCAGCTGGTGTACGGCTTGTTCTCGATTGTGTTGATGTGGAGCATTGCGCAGCTCGATCCGGATGTCTGGCTGGGACGGCTCGGCTTTTTACTCTTTTTGGGCGGACTTGCGCTGATGATCGCCATGCCTTTCATGCCCGCTTCGCTGGTCACCGAGGTGGGCGGAGCGAAACGATGGATCAGGGTTGCGGGTGTTTCGCTCGCCCCGGTTGAATTTTTCAAAGTGGGGTTCGTCTATTTCCTTGCATGGAGCTTTTCACGCAAGATACGGCACCACAGTACGCTGGGTATTAAAGGCGAAATCCGTCAGTTTCTTCCCTATGCCGCTTTTTTTCTGCTGGTTATGGTACTGATCGCCGTCATGCAAAAAGACCTCGGACAGGTGATGGTGTTGGCGATGACGCTGCTGTTTATGCTGATGCTTGCGGGCAGCAGTTTCCGTTTCTTTTTAGTGTTGATGGGGGTGGCGTTCCTGGCATTTGTCGTGTTCATTTTTACAGCCCAGCATCGCGTGGCGAGAATATTGTCATGGTGGTCGCTGGCGCAGGACTCTATTTTGTCTCTGCTGCCGGAATTTATTGCGTCGCATCTGCGGGTGCAGGCGCATGAAGAGCCCTGGCAGATCGGCCATTCACTCAACGCGATCCATAACGGGGGCCTGATCGGAGCAGGGTTGGGAAACGGCACTTTCAAGCTGGGGTTTTTAAGTGAGGTGCACACCGATTTCGTTCTTGCCGGTATTGCGGAAGAGTTCGGGTTTTTGGGAGTTGCCATCATTGTGGGGATGTTTATATGGCTGCTGATGCGGATATTCAAGATTGCCAACCGTGTGGACAGCAACCGCTACGCGTTTTTTAGTGTCGGGATCGGATTGCTCCTGGCATTTGCTTTTTTGCTCAATGCGTTCGGCATCAGCGGCATCACGCCCATCAAAGGCATCTCCGTACCCCTGCTGAGCTACGGCGGTTCGGCGATGATGGCAGCCGCCGTCGGCATCGGGATGGTATTGATGGTCTCGAAAAAGGCGCGTTATTGAAACTGGTAGTGACGGGAGGCGGTACCGGCGGGCATCTCGCTATTGCACGGGCCTTGCTTGATGCGGTAATGGCCCAAGGCGATGAAGCGGTATTTGTCGGTTCGACTGCAGGGCAGGACGGCATGTGGTTTGGAGCGGGGAGCGGTTTCAAGCAGACATATTTTTTGGAAACCACCGGGGTCGTCAACCGCCGGGGTGTGATGAAAGCTGCAGCTGTGCTGCGCACACTGCGCGCAGCCTGGCGCGCGCGCACTATTCTCAAGCGCTACCGTCCCGATGCCGTGATCAGCGTCGGCGGCTTTTCTGCAGCGCCGGCGTCGTTTGCCGCTCTTACGCTGGGCATTCCTTTTTTCATTCATGAGCAAAATGCGGTTATGGGCCGACTCAACAGACTGCTAAAACCATATGCAAAATCTATTTTCAGTCCATACGAACCAGACAGCCCTGTCAGGAGCTATCCGGTCAACCGGGCACTGTTGGCGGATGCGCGTGTCAGGACGGAGGTGAAGAGAATTATTTTTCTCGGGGGTTCGCAGGGCGCAAGAGCGATCAATGATTTTGCACTCAAGATGGCACCGCAGCTGCAGGCGCGGGGAATCAGCATCATTCACCAGTGCGGAGAAAAGGATTTTGAGCGTGTCAGGTCGGCGTATGCGGAGCAGGAGATTACAGCGGACCTGTATGGATTTACCAACAATCTGCCTGCGCTGCTGGCCAAAAGCGATCTGGCGGTCAGCCGTGCGGGGGCCAGTACCTTGTGGGAGCTGGCCGCAAGCGGTCTGCCCGCACTCTATATTCCCTATCCGTATGCCGCAGGCGATCATCAATACTATAACGCCAGATTTCTGGCCGAACGCGGTTATTCAAAGGTTGTGCGGGAATCGGAACTTCAGGAAAAAGAGCTGGTAGAGATGATGCAAAGCGATATCGAATCCGCCAGCCGTGGCCTGCTTTCACTGAAGCAAGAGGATGCGGCTGCTATGATTATACAAAACATAAAGGAGCAATGCCCATGCTGAGCGAATGGACACACTGGCTGGTTGAAACCGTACTGGGAATGGGGTATGGAGGTATCTATATTTTGATGGCGGTGGAAAGCTCGTTCATTCCGTTCCCGAGCGAAGTCGTGCTTGTGCCGGCGGGATATCTTGTATCAAAAAGCGAGATGAACGGTGCCATGGTGATGATGATGGCGCTTTTGGGCTCCTTATCCGGTGCGTTGATTAATTACTATCTTGCGCGGCATCTCGGTTTGGCACTGTTGCGCCGTTATGGACGCTATGTCTTTATTTCGGAACAGACGCTGCAGCGTCTGGAACAATTCTTTGCAGACCATGGACATGTCTCTACATTTTCCGGCCGTCTCATCCCGGGCATTCGTCAGCTGATTTCCATTCCCGCAGGCTTGGCAAGAATGCCGATGACGCCCTTTTTGCTCTATACGGCATTGGGTGCGGGAATGTGGAGTCTTATCCTGGTGTTGCTGGGGTATTTCATCGGGCAGAATGAAGCGCTGCTGCATGCCTATTTGAAAGAGATCACTGTTGCTGTCATCATTCTGGTTGCACTGTTCCTTTCGGGATATTTTTACACAGTCAGAAGCAGAAGAAAAAAACTTTAACCTTTTAGAGGTGTCTTTTTTTAGTATAAAGCTCGATTGCATTATGAGCAGGTGGAAAAAGGTACTGCCTCAACAGTAGCATAGCGTTAAGGTTTTTTAGTTAACATGCAATATGTAATTATGTTTTGGAGAATGGAGGGGTTCCTCGTTTGCTTATAGACAGAGTGAGGAGTGCCGGAGTGAACAAATTGAAAAGACGAATGCACCGCATTGTAGGTGCCTTGGTTTTTTTCAGACAGACAAAAACAACAGATAGATGTGGAAATGATTTATTTACTGATAATTACTAACATTGTTGCCGTGTATGTAAGCATAAAGCTCTTTTCGCATTTTGCACAAAGACTTGGGTTTATGGATATTCCAAACAGCAGAAGTATGCATACCCAACCGAAAGTAAGAGGGGCAGGTATCTGTTTTGTCGGTGTTTCCCTGATCACTTTATTTTTTTACTACTATGCTGATCTACATCAGCTGAACGATATCTCCTACATGCTGTTTTCAATTTTGATCGTTTATCTTACCGGGCTGGTGGATGATTATAAAGAAATCTCTTCGAGAACAAAATTTATTCTGATTATAGCCGCTTCGATTTTGCTGATGAGTAACGGATTTATAATAAAAGATATGGGATATTTTCTTCGTTATGATATTGTATTGCCAATTTATGTCGGGATTCCTTTGACGCTGGTGGCCATCACCGGTTTTACGAATGCAATGAATCTGATGGATGGCCTGGATGGATTGGCGGGGATGATATCGATTATTATGCTGGCGGTATTTTTTTGGATTGGTTACACCTATAACGACTCACTTATGATGGTGCTTTCATCTGTGTTTATCACCGCGGTTGCTACTTTTTTGCTGTTTAACTGGTACCCGTCAAAGGTATTTATGGGAGACAGCGGTTCGCTCTCTTTGGGATTTGTGATATCGGTTCTTGCCGTCCGCTCAATGGATTATGTGCAATCCATCGCCGTCCTTTTCATTATTGTCTTGCCTGTTTTGGATACGTTCATTGTGATGACCAGAAGAATACAAAGAGGTCTGTCGCCGTTCAAAGCGGACAAAACACATATGCATCACATTCTGTATGGGCGCTACAAGGATGTCTCCTACACCGTTATTATTCTGGTGTATATACAGATTGCATTTGCTGTAATCGGCGTACAGTTGCGAGATGCGGATAACTTCATGTCATTTATTCTGTTCGGCATATTGTTTTTTATTTTTCTCAACCTCTTGGACCAACGTTTGGCAAGAAGAAAAAATACCAATAAAGCAATTTTGGGAGATTGGCATGAGCGTGAGCGAAAAAAATGAACGCCGGCCGCTTTTTTCAAGGGCTCTTTTTTATAGGCGCTATTTAAAAGTAAGTGCAGCATACTCAGATATTGTTCAATCCTCCTGCGATATAATCGCGCCAGTTTAAAATGCGGTTTTTTGCTGCTGTAGGTGATGATTATATGGATGTACGTGAAGCTTATCTGAAATTTTTTGAATCAAAAGGACACATCCGTGTCGAAAGCGCACCGTTGGTGCCAGACGATGCCACACTGCTGTTCAACAATGCAGGGATGGTGCCCTTCAAGAGCATCTTTACCGGCGAAATTCCGGCTCCGGAAAATCCGAGAGCGACGTCGTGCCAAACTTGCGTACGCGCCGGCGGCAAACACAACGATCTCGAGAACGTCGGTCACACCGCGCGCCACCACACTTTTTTCGAAATGCTGGGCAACTTCAGTTTCGGAGACTATTTCAAAGAAGAGGCCATCGCCTACGCCTGGGAGTTCGTGACCGAGGTGCTCGAACTGCCGGTCGAGAAGCTCTGGGTAACGGTGCATGAAAGCGACGACGAGGCGGAATCCATCTGGAAAAAACATATCGCGCCCGATCGTATTATGCGACTGGGAGACAAAGACAACTTCTGGCAGATGGGCGAAACGGGGCCGTGCGGGCCGTGTTCGGAGATCTTCGTCGACCAGGGTGCGGAGCACTTCAACGGTCCCGAGGATTACATGGGCGGCGACGGCGATCGCTTTTTGGAGATATGGAACCTGGTCTTCATGCAGTACGAGCGCAGCAAAGTGGGCGATAAGATTGTTCAAAATCCCCTGCCTAAGCCCTCCATCGACACGGGGATGGGCCTCGAGCGCGTCGTGGCGGTCAAGGAAGGCAAGCTCAGCAACTATGACTCTTCGCTCTTCATGCCGATCATCGGCAAAGTCGAAGCACTGATCGCAAAGCCGTATCTGTATGAAAGTGGCGCAAGTTACCGTGTGATCGCCGATCATATCCGCACCGTGACGTTTCTGCTGGCCCAGGGGACGAACTTCTCCAACGAAGGGCGCGGCTATGTCCTGCGCCGCATCCTCCGCCGCGCAGTACGCCACGGCTACCTTCTGGGCTTCACCAGGCCGTTCATGTACGAGATCGTCGATACGGTCGTGGAGCTGATGGGCCATCAATACCCTTATCTGTCGCAGAAGGCCCCTGCTGTCCAAGAGCAGATCATGCTCGAAGAGGAGCGTTTCTTCAAGACCATCGAGGACGGTATCACCCTGTTCAACGCCGAGCTGAAGAAAACGGACAAGGTTTTCAGCGGCGAAACGGCGTTCAAACTCTACGACACTTTCGGCTTCCCGCTGGACCTGACGGAAGATATGCTGCGCGAAAAGGGAGTGGGCCTCGATACACAGACGTTCGACCGCCTCATGAACGCGCAGCGCGAACGCGCCAAGGCCGCCTGGAAAGGCAGCGGCGATGCACAGGTCGAAGGGGATTTCAAAGCGCTGCTGGAGCAGTTCGGCGAAAACGAATTTGTCGGCTACGACCATCTGCAAAGCGACGCCAGGGTGCTGGCGCTGCTCAGCACCGGGTTCGAGCGTGAAGAGAGCCTGCATGCGCGCCATGAGGGATGGGTTCTGCTGGACCGGACGCCGTTTTACGCCGAGAGCGGTGGTCAGACGGGCGACACCGGGGTGCTCGAAGGGAAAGCGGAGGTGCTGGAGACGAAAAAGTTCTTCGGTCTGAACCTCAGCAAAATCCGCGCAACGGCAACGATCAACGTCGGCGATAGCGTGCATGCCGTCGTGGATGAGTCCCGGCAGGAAATCGCCCGTCACCACTCGGCGACGCACCTCCTGCACGCGGCGCTGTACGAGGAGCTGGGTGATCATATTTCCCAGGCAGGTTCATTGGTCGAGGTGGAGAGACTCCGTTTCGACTTCTCGCACCCCAAGGCGATGACCCCAGAAGAGATAGCAGCGGTCGAGGAGCGTGTCAACTTCATCGTACAGCGCGGTGTTTCCAACCTGACAGAAGAGATGGATATCGATACCGCCAAAAAAAGCGGTGCCAAGGCACAGTTTGGTGAAAAGTACGGCGATCGGGTCCGGGTCGTGCGCTTTGCGGAAGCCTCCGTAGAGTTCTGCGGCGGGACGCATGTGGGCAACACCAGCGAGATCGGGCTGTTCGTGATTGTCAAAGAGAGCGGTGTGAGTGCGGGAGTGCGCCGTATCGAGGCGGTCTGTTCCAAAGCAGCCTATGACTACTTCAAGCAGCAGCGCCACCTGATTTCTCAGGCGGAAGCCGCCGTGAAGAACCGCGATCTTCTGGCCGGTGTCGAGCGCCTCAAAGAGCAGATCGGCACACTCAAGCGCGAGCTGCAAGACGCCCACAGTGCGGCCAGAGAGTCGCTCAGCGCCGAGAAGGTCGGTGACGTCAGCGTCTTTGTCGAGGAGATCAAGGGCGGCGATGTCAAAAGCCGGATTGATGAGCTTAAAAACGCCAACGACAAGGTGGCTGCGATGCTTTTTCAGGTCAAGGGGGATAAAGTGATGATCGCCGCCGGCGTCAAAAATGCCGATGCCAAAGCAGGAGAGTGGATCAAACAGATCGCCCCGATGCTCGGCGGCGGTGGTGGCGGCAGGCCGGACTTTGCGCAAGCCGGCGGAAAAGATGCGTCCAGGCTGCCCGAAGCGATTGCGGCGGCGAAAGCGTATATTAAGGAGGTTCTGTCATGAAAGAAGCCATGGTCACCCTGTTTTGGGAGTACAGCACGCTGATTGTTTTCCTGCACGTGCTCAGTGCCGTCGTTTGGGTCGGTGGAATGATCGCGATGCGTTTCGCAGCGCACCACTCCTTTATGGAACTTGAACCTCCCCTGCGGCTCGCACGTACGGCTCAGGCGCTGGCGCGACTCTTTGCCATCGTCACCCCGTTTGTCATTCTCTTGATTGTCACGGCGGTGCTGATGGCGGTCGGCTGGGGCTTTCGGGCCGCTTCGGTGGATGCGCAGGGCAATATTATCGATCAGGCCGCCTTTGCCACCTATCAGCTGGTGCATGTAAAAGAGGCGATCTGGATGGTCATGGCCCTGAACCTGGGTGTCATGATCTGGCGTCGGAACAAGGCGCAGAAACTGATCGACGCCGGTGATTTTGCCGCAGCAAAGCCGGTGCTGGGCCTCATCGGAAAATACATGGTTCCCATCAATATTGCCCTGGGAATCATTGCGATCTATCTGGGAGTAACGCTCCGTTACTCCCATGCATGACAAAGAAAATGAAAAGCAACAATCAATTTTCACTCTTCATTTTTCATTTTTCATTTAAAAACGCAAAGGCGTTTTTATGATTCGTCTTGCTTCCGCCTCGAAAAGCCGCGCACTGCTTCTGGAGCATGCCGGCATCGATTTCGTACAGACGCCCATAGCATACGATGAAGAGGCGATCGTCGCCATGTCGCCCAAGAACTTCGTTTATCAGGCAACCATGGGAAAATATGAGGCGGCGATGGGGCACTTTGGAATCAAGCAGATGCCGCTGCTGGTGGCTGACTCGGTCGTGACGTCGCAGGGGCAGATTTTGCGAAAGGCACGTTGCGAAGAGGAGGCGCGCAATATTCTGATGACCCAGAGCGGTTCAGAGACGGCTATCATCACCTGCATGATTTACCGGGCGAAAACACATCAGCTCATCGACATCTCGGCAACACACTATCGGTTCGATCCGTTCGATATGGATGCCCTCGATCGCTACCTTGCCTCGGGCGAGTGGCGCGGCAAAGCGGGGGCCTGTATGGTCGAAGGGTTCTGCCGGCCCTACATCCGTGAAGTACGGGGAAACGAGAGTACGGCCATGGGGCTCAACGTCGAGCTGCTTGGTGCCTTTTTGGAGCTGTGATGTTTCGATCGATCATCATACTTTTATTTTTACTGTGGCTGGGCGGATGCGCCAGGACGCCGGTGACAGACCGTACGCAGATGATCTTGATCGGCAACGACCAGGAGATGGCGATGGGGCTCAGTGAAGCCGAGAAGATCAAGCGGAGCGAAAAGCTCCTGCCAGCGGGCGATCCGCGTGTCAAACGTGTGCGGAAAATTGGTGAGCGCATCGCTGCTGTAAGCGGGCGCGATGATTTTGCCTGGGAGTTCAACGTCATCGAATCCGATCAGCTCAACGCCTTCTGCCTGCCCGGCGGCAAGGTTTTTTTCTATACCGGTATCTTGAAAATTATGGACAACGACGACCAGCTCGCTACGGTCATGGGGCATGAGATCGCGCATGCGCTGGCACGCCACGGGGCGGAGCGCCTCTCGATGCAGATGGTGTCACAGACCGGCGGGCAGCTGTTGGGAGTAGCGTTGGGTGTTCCCGCGGAGTATCAGGCGCTGTACACGGAAGCTTACGGTGTGGGGACAAGTGTCGGAGTGCTGCTTCCCTTTAGCCGCAAACATGAAAGCGAGGCGGACCAGATCGGGGTCTACCTGATGTGGAAAGCGGGGTTTGATCCCAATCAGGCGGTGGTGTTCTGGCGGAAGATGCAAATTCAGAGTGAAGGCAATGCCCCGCCGGAGTGGCTCTCTACCCATCCCTCAGACGCGACGCGCATCAAGGAAATTGAAGCCTTTATCAAGACACTGCCGGATAAACCGTGAACGAATATGAAAACGAGCTTGCCGCACTGAAACGATCCGGACGCTACCGGGAACGCAGAATCTTTGACGAAGCAATGGTCGATCTGGCTTCGAACGACTACCTCGGTCTGGCGGAAAAACCGGAGCTGCTGGATGCGGCACTTGAGAAACTTGCTCCCTACCGTGCACATGCCCCCAAAGCTTCAATGCTGGTCAATGGCTATCATCCGCTGCACAAAGCGTTTGAAACGGCCCTGTGCGAAGCCAACGGTTTTGAAGATGCTATCGTGATGGGCAGCGGCTTCAATGCAAACATCGCGATGATCGAGGCGCTGGTACGGCGCGGGGATACACTATTTGTCGACGAAAAGTACCATGCCAGCGGTCTGCTGGCGGCCAAACTGGTCGGCGGTACAGTCGTGCGGTTTGCGCATAATGACACTGCCGATTTGGCGCAAAAGCTTGACACTGCTCCGGCCAAACGCCGTATCATCGCTGTCGAGGGGATCTACTCCATGGATGGCGATCTGGTGCACCGAGAGATCTTCGACATCGCCGAACGGTACGACGCCCTGCTGGTCGTCGATGAGGCGCACAGCAGCGGGGTCGTGGGCGAGCGGCTGCTCGGCGTTTTTGACCTCTACGGCATTACGCCGCGCCAAAATCACCTCAAAATGGGAACGCTTGGCAAGGCATACGGCAGTTTCGGTGCTTATGTATTGGCTTCGAGCCATATCACGGAGTACCTTGTCAATCGCGCCAAACCGGTTATTTACGCCACGGCGCCGTCGCTGATCGATACGGCGCTGGGACACACGTCGCTTGAATATATCCTTGCAAATGTGCCAACGCTGCAAACGGCGATTGCAAAGCGACAGGAGCTTGTCACCACCCATTTCGATATCGCCATGGACGGCCTCATCGCTGCCATCCCGGTGGGAGACAACCGCAAGGTTATGGAGATACAGAAAGCACTCATGAATAAAAATATCCTGGTCGGCGCGATTCGACAGCCTACTGTGGAAAAAGCGATTGTGCGTCTAATTGGCAGAGTTGCGGTAGAAGAACGACTTCTTACTGTGACCTGCCGGGAGATCCGGCAGGTGCAGTAAAGCTTACATTTTTGTTTTCTGGTAGACTGACACTTTGTGGGTCTTGCCGGAGTCATCTTTAACAGTATAATCACTCGTCATACTCATATCTATCGATGCAGGTGTGCCATTATTGATATCTTCATCGTAGTAACTGGTTGGACAGGTTGTACTGACATAGTTCGGACCGTTGTAATCGAAATAGTTGACGCTGTAGTCCGGACTGCTCCCTTCCATCAATGCTTCTGTCTCAGCATCGCTGGCAATGGTGACGGGCAGAAATGGCTTGTAGGTCTCCTCGCAATCAAAACTGCCGTACCCGGATGCGGTACCTTTGTAGTGCACTTTGGCAGTTTTGTAGTCAATAGTTTCTGTTGCCTGGATGCTCTTCCCGTCAACGACACCGTTTATGGTTTCGACTTTCGTCAGATCCGTGACCGTCATTGACCCGACATTCAGGTGAAAGCCCTGTGCGGCGGACATGAGTTTGCAGTCGTAGGAGATATCCCCTTGATACCCGGATTTGGTTTCTAGTGATGCGCTGCCAAACGATTGTGAATCACTGCAGGTGTATGCAACTATTCCACTGCCCGTTGAAGACGAGTTTCCGCTTGCGGAAGAGGAACTGCCCTCTGCGGAAGAGGAATTGCCATTTGCAGCCGACGATGAACTTCCAGCATCGCCATTTGGGGATGTGCTTCCGCCTCCGCCACAGCCTGTCAGGGCCGCCATGGCTGCCAGCGAGGCAATAAATATTGCTGTTTTCATTTCACTACTCCTGTGTATAAGTAATATAGGGTACCTCTGTACTTTAGTAAAAGTATGATTACATGCTTCTTAATCCCCTGTATCGGCAGTTAATATCGATATGGGTAAAATACGGACCATGATTACGGTCACACGCCTGAAAATCGATTATCATGACGCAGTGCTGGTCGACATCGCCTTCGAGATCCGTGATGCTTTGGCGCTGGTGGGCCAAAGCGGCAGCGGAAAGAGTCTGACGCTCAAAGCGCTGCTGGGGATGCTGCCCGTTGCGATGGCGTGCGAACTGCAGATAGCGGCGCCGTTTACGCTGTCGCGGGGCGAAACCGTGGCGTTTGTACCGCAAAACCCGTTTACGGCCCTGTCGCCGTTGACAAAGGTGCGCGCACATTTCGACGGGTTGGACGCCTCTGCCATTGAAGGGCTTGTCGGGCAGGTGGGACTGGACCCGGTGCTGCTGGAGCGGTTTCCCCCCGAACTCTCGGGCGGACAGCTGCAGCGCGTGATCATCGCCCTGGCGCTGTCGCATGCACCGAAGCTGCTGCTGCTGGATGAACCGACAACTGCACTCGACCCGAAGACACGCGAACACATTATCTTCTTGCTGAGGAGACTGCAAAAAGAGATGGGCTTTAGTATGCTCTTTGTCACGCATGATATTGTCTCTGCACGTGCCTTGTGCGACGACGTCTGTGTCATCCGCCAAGGACAGGTCGTGGAGAAAGGCAGGATGCAAAGCATCATGGACGCTCCGCGTGCAGCCTATACCAAAACGTTGATAGAAGCGAGTTTCGCCACAAGGGAGTTCAGGAAATGATGCGTTCTGTATGGGGGCTTTTTTTCGCCGGAACCCTCGCGGTGACTCTTTTTGTGGGCTATTTCGTAGCCGAATACGGCCATGAAACCCAAAATCTTGTCGAGTACCGTCCGCAGCTCACGACCTATATTTATGACCGAAACGGTGAGAAAATCGCCAATATATTTGACAAGCAAAATCGCACTTATGTACCCTTTGACGAGATACCTCCGCGCGTTGTAGAGGCATTGCTGGCCATCGAAGACACAACGTTTTTCGAACATTACGGCGTGAATATCGACGCGATCTTTCGTGCCGTCATCAAAGATATCAAGGCGGGAAAGCTGGTCGAAGGGGCGAGCACCATCACCCAGCAGCTGGTGAAAAATACGCTTCTGACGCGTGAGAAGAAGTTTTCGCGCAAGCTCAAAGAGCTGATCTACTCGATCAAACTCGAAACAGAACTGAGCAAAGAGCAGATTCTGGAGCGTTACCTCAACGCCATCTATCTCGGACACGGCTATTATGGCATCAAAACGGCGGCATTGGGCTATTTTCACAAGCCGCTTAACCGCTTGACGCTCAAAGAGATCGCCATACTGGTCGGGCTTCCCAAGGCCCCCTCGTTCTATGCGCCGACACGAAATTACGAGCTTTCCCTGGGGCGGGCGAATCGTGTGATTTCCCGCATGCACACACTGGGATGGATCGATCAGCAGGCGTATAAGACAGCAATGCGGGAACGGCCGAAGGTTTTTGATGAAACCCTGACGCAAAACCGTGCCCCTTACGTTGTCGATGAGGTGCTTCGCCGTGCCGCGCAACTTTATCCGGATATCAGAACCGGGGGGTACAGCATCTATACCACCATCGACCTAGATCTTCAAAACGCGGGTAAAAATGCGTTGAAGAAGGCTTATAAACAGATCGTGGCCCGGGCCAGATCGGATGAGGATGTCAATGAGACCAGATTGGAGCAGCCCAACGGTGCGCT
>JANTHE010000006.1 GCA_024762585.1 Sulfuricurvum sp.
CAGTCTCCCCCGACATAATCTATTCCGGCAGTGATAGCCCGGTGTTGTCCAAAATTGCGTGACAGGTTGATACCTCTCACTCTGCTATCCTTTTGAGAAAGTGATACAATAAATTCCCAACTCTTATCAGGGCTGGCATCGTTAACCATAATGATTTTAAAATCATCTGTGATTTGACCCACGGAATCCACTAGGCGGCTATATAGTTCTTCTAAAGATGCACCGCAGCCATATACTGGTATTACGATGGAAATATGCGGATTAGTCACTGTTTTTCTCCAAATTAGAAATATAATAATATTCCAAGTTCAAGTCATTAAGTGCAACACCTCATTATGCTGCCAGACCTTCAACGATTTTACCGAAAAAGAACTGATGGGGTATTTTGAAGTCCAGGGTTTTTTTCGGGCGACGGTTCAGTTTCTCCTGAACGGCTTCGATCTGTTCGTCTGTGATCTCTTCTAACCTTGTTCCTTTTGGAAAGTACTGTCGGATCAGCCCGAGGGCACCCCAGGGGTATTTGTCGCTACGCTCGGGCATGTTTTCATTGGTACCCCGTTTCCATATCGATCTCGAAGTCGCCGATGCGTAAACGTTTGTCGACGATCTCGGGACGCTCATCGATACTCACGCGGTTCCTGATCTGGCCACGGCGCTCAATGCTGCCGTAGCGCTTCCGGTATTTTCGGCTTTTATGGCGCAGGTGCGTATAGAGTACTCCTCTTTGCTTGCAGTCCCGCTGCAAATACCGGTAGATCGTCTCGTGACAGACACGGCTTATTCCTGCATTCGTCATGGTGTTGCTGATCTGCTCTGGACTCCATTCCTCTTTGATGCGCTCGTCGAAGGATCGACTCTGATGTTCAACACTATGGCTTTCTGGCTCACCCTCTCTTTTCTCAAAGCGTCAATCTGATATCGCTGTGTTTCGGTCAACTGTGTATAGTGTCTCATAAGTGCTTCTCTCATCTTGTCAGGATAGTCAAGCCGACTCTATACCGGTTGACCTGGATATGCCGCTCAATAAAATTGCACTTATTGGTTGAATTCACGTTATTTTAATAAAGGGCATCTCTAAAAACCCTCTGAGATCTGTACAAGGTTTTTAGAGATGCCCTCCTAAAGATATTACACAATTTTCACACATAGATTTCAAACCTACATCCATATGAAAAAGCCTTGTTCGTTTATGGAACTGAAAAAGTATATCGATTTACGATAAAGGGAATATTGAAGAATCCGATTGTACAGATGTTGCATGAAATCGGCATTACGAAGATATTGAAGCAAAGTGATTTTGTCAAATACGAGGTCGGCCACGCTCCCTCTCTAGTGTAAGCTCCCCACCATTATTTAGATAGTTTCAGGGGTAACTTTTTCCATTGTTTGATTGTAGCGTTCAAAAACTAGATCGGGGTTGATTTTTTCAGTGAGTCGTGATAACGATCGGTATTGCAATCGATCATCCTCTCTGCCGGCAGCTTGGGTTGTAAGAACGCTTAAACAGATCTGTGAGTGGCGTGGATACCTAAAGCAATCCGTGTTGACAACGGATCGGAATATATCTCACATAAGCTGGAGGAGTGGTGTGAACAACGGAAAGTCAATCTAAAGTTCAAGTGGCCGTGAAAACCGGCCGACATTGTCTGTATTGAGCGGCTCAATAGAAGTTTCCGAAGAGAACGGCTTGATGCTTATATTTTCAATTCGCTTTCAGCAGTCTGTACAATGACCAAAAAGTAGATGAACGATTATGATACTGGAGCCTTCTCATGGCTCAATGGGTAAATGCGAGTAGCACGTCGCTGGTATCAATATCCTCACCACAAAGCCGGATATGCTGAGCGAGGTGAAGCCCGGCGGACAGTGTAGTCTTTTTGGCTTCTAGGGCTACCTCTTCATTGGGTGCGATGCACTCCTGGCCGTCAGGAATACGTGCCTAGGTTATGATTCGAACGGTCTGTCCTACGCTTAAATTCTTTCGGTCAGAATGCGCCCCAGAACGATTACAATCGGGATGAACTCTCGGCGTCTTGTTGGGGTGAAGGTATAGATGTGCTCAACTTCTTCGACGGAGACAGGCATGAGTGACTCTTTTTTGTTGATTATTTCTGTCGATTATAGGAAAGTTGGGGTAAAATCCGGATTATGGAAGCCATGTATACACTCAGCGTTCAGCTGCATTTCGGTTCGGTTATCTTCTGGCTTGGCGTGATCGCCTTTAATATGGCTATGGTGCAATTTGCCGTGCAGGGAGGCGAGTATGTTCGGCGGGCGCGCATCGCGATGCCTTTTTCCGTCATGGCGATTGCCGCGACAGCTTTTACCGGAACGATCATGATGGCGGCGAAGCATCTGGAGTTCACATTGGAAAACATTGCGATGATTTTGCTGACCGTTGTGCTGATTGGCCTTGAAGCCAGGCGTTACAAGACGCTGCGCCGTCTGCGTACTACATTGCCCGAAGCACTTACGCTCTATCGTCCCTATGCCTTGAAGCTTTTGGGAGGCGAATTGCTGCTGAGTCTACTGATGATGCTCTGGATGGCGATGTTATGAAGTTTCTGTTCCACGATGATGCCGGTATGAAACATTTGATTTTAAAAAGTGATTCGTATAAATACCTGATCAAGGTACGCCGACACAAAACAGGCGACTCGATCGCACTGCGCCGCCGTGCAGCCAGTGAAACGCTTTATACTTACATGCTGCAAGCCATTGAGGGTCGTCGCGCCGAATTGCTGCTGAAAAAAGAGGAGCGTCATGTCGTTGCCGCAGAGAAGCTGCTGCATATCGGATGGTGTACCATTGATCCCAAATCGGTTGAAAAGGTTTTGGCGCAGCTGAGTGAACTGGGTGTGGCAAAAATCACCTTTATTCGCTGTGATCGAAGTCAGCATCAGTTCAAGCACGATTTTGAACGCTACAACCGAATTCTTGAGGCATCCATGCAGCAATCAGGGCGCAGTGTATGGATAAAACTTGAAGCGGCAGACTCGCTGGCAGAGTTTATACACGCGTATCCGCAGACCGTGGTGCTTGATTTTGCAGAACAAATATTTACGCAGACATCGGGCATTGATACAGTACTCATCGGCTGCGAAGGCGGCTTCAGTGACGAGGAACGCACGTTGCTTCGTACCTGCAAAACCGTTCGCTTTGATACACCGATGATTTTGCGTTCGGAATGCGCCGCCGTTGCAGCGGCGGCAAAGGTTTTGTTATGAAAGAACTGTACGAAAAACTGGGGCTTTTTTATCTGGGAAAATCTGTGGATGAGAAGGTGCCCACACTGGTGAAGAGTAAAGATTTCACAACGCATGCAGCCATCATCGGCATGACGGGAAGCGGCAAAACCGGGTTGGCTATCGGCCTGCTGGAAGAGGCGATGATCGACAATATTCCTGCTATTGTCATCGATCCCAAGGGTGACATGGGAAACCTCTGTCTGCGTTCAGCAGATTATGATCCAGAAGATTTTGTTCCATGGGTTGGAGAGGAAAAAGCTCAAAGTGCCGCTGCGGCGTGGAAAAAAGGGATTGAAAGCTTTGATCAGACTGTAGAGCGCTCTGCCCGACTGAGCCGAGTGCCTGTTACGATATATACTCCTGGCAGCAGTGCCGGTGTCGGTGTGAACATTCTTGGATCCCTGGATGTTCCGGGCGATGAAATAATGCAGGAGAGTGATCTGTTTTCCAGTTATCTCGGCTCCACGGTTGCCTCTTTGCTGTCAATGATTGGTGAAACAAATGATATTCAGTCAAAATCCTATACTTTTTTGTGCACACTGTTAGCTTCGTTATGGCAAAAAGGTGAAAAGATAACCCTGGAACGCCTCATAGCAGCGATCATCTCCCCACCGTTTTCCAAGGTGGGCTTTCTGGCGCTTGACGATTTTTTTTCGTCCAAAGAACGATTTGCATTGGCAACCCGTTTCAACAGCGTCGTAGCCAACCCCTCTTTCGCACAGTGGCTTGAGGGGGTGGAGCTGGATATTGATGCGATGCTGTATGATGAAAACGCCAATGCAAAAGTGAGTATCTTTTCCATCGCACATCTCGACGACGCGCAACGCATGTTTTTCGTGACGATGCTGCTCAATCGCTACGTGGCATGGATGCGACGTCAAAGCGGAACGACAACATTGCGCTCCTTGTTGTATATGGATGAGATCTACGGTTTTTTCCCGCCCAGCAAGAATCCGCCTTCAAAAACACCGATGTTATTGCTGTTGAAGCAGGCGCGGGCTTTCGGGATAGGCGTCGTACTCTCGACACAAAATCCGGTCGACCTGGATTACAAGGGCCTGGCGAACATCGGAACCTGGTTTATCGGAAGACTGCAGACGCGTCAGGATGTCGACCGGGTCATCGATGGACTCAGCGGGAAGCTGGGGTCGGAGTATTCACAAGAAGAGATTCGCTCGATGATAGCGCATCTGGACAAACGTGTCTTTTTTATCAAAAGTGCGCATCGAGAACGCATCGAACGTTTTACAACGCGGTGGGTGCTTAGTTACCTCAAGGGACCGCTCAAGCGTGATGAGATAAAAATGCTGATGCACGATCAGAAAGTGCGGCTGCAGCCCATTAAAAGCGAGCCGCAGACTTCCAAGCAGCCGAAAGCTGCGCAGATGAATAATGCAGCGCCTTCACTTGAGATGGTTCAGTACTATGAAGGGGTGGGCAATACGGAACTGACTCCGGTACTTTTGTATAAAACCAGCCTGTATTATCACAATGAGTCCAAAGGGATCGACCTGAATGTGTCCAGCGAATGCGAAATTGTTCTGGAGGGGGACAAAAGGGTGGATTTTACTCGCGCAGAGCCTTCGGATGCATTGTCCAGACGCTATCCAACTGTACCGCCGAAACAGGCAACGTTCGCAGAGTTGCCTTCAGAGTTTTCACGTCACGGAATCGAAAAACTGTTGACAAAAGCATTGAAAGACTACCTCTACACCCACCAGGGTTTGCAGATGTATCGGGTACGTTCCCCGAGATTCGCGTCCAGGGCAGGCGAAACGTATCAGGCATTTTCACTGCGTTTTAAAGAAGAGCTTGATGTACGCAAGGCGGCTGAAAAAGAAAAACTGACTGCACGCTATGAACGTAAAGAGGCCATGCTCCGTCGACAGTTGGAGCGTGCCCAGATAAAAGTAGAAAAAGAGGAGTCGGATGTTGCAGCGAAAACCACCGATACCCTTGTGAGTGCAGGGCTAGCCGTTTTGGGGGCTTTTTTCGGAGGCCGTTCTTCCAGTCGCATCGGCAGTACGGTCAGCAAGGGGACGCGCATTGCCAAAGAAAAGCGCGATGTTATTCATGCCCAGGAAGCGGTTGCAGAACTTGACAGACGCTATGAACGCCTCAGGCAGGACTTGGAGCAGCAGATTGATCTGATAGATGCAAAGTACAGCCTGGAAAACTATACGATCGAGCCATATAAAGTTCGGCCAAAAAAACGCGATATATCCATCGACGCCATTGCACTGTTATGGCGATGATTCAACGTTATGATGAAGGCTTGAAAAAAAAATAAATTTACGCTAAAATTTCGGTTCAAAATTCCGCACCCGTACGGAAGGAAAAAATATACCGATAGACGTACTTTGACGTGTATCAAAAGGCTTGATTATGAAAAAAGGGATTCACCCCGAATACGTGGCGTGCAAAGTCACATGTGCCTGCGGCAACGAGTTTGAAACGAAAAGTTTGAAAGATACTATGCGTATTGACATCTGTAATGAGTGCCACCCGTTCTTTACCGGTTCCGAGCGCCAGGTCGACACGGCCGGACGTATCGAGAAGTTCAAGCAGCGCTACAATATGAAATAAATCGGAGAGAGGGAAATGCTTACCCTCGTTCCGACACCTATCGGCAATATTGCCGACATCTCCCTACGCGCGATGGATACGCTGATGCGGGCCGATGTGCTCCTGTGCGAAGACACGCGTGTTACCAAAAAACTTCTCAATCTCCTCCACGAACGTTATGGAAAAACAGCGCAAAAATCGCAACAATTTATTTCAGTACATTCACACAGTGAACACCATTTTCTTGAGAAATCAGATCCGTCGTTTTTTGACCAAAACGTGATCTATGTCAGTGACGCAGGGATGCCGGGGGTGAGTGACCCGGGGCAGATGCTGGTGCGCTTTTGCGTCGAAAACGGCATCGAGTATGACGTACTGCCCGGGGCAAATGCCGTGTTGACCGCCTTTGCCGCCAGTGGATTCGTCGCGACGAAAATGCTTTTTTTCGGTTTTTTGCCTCACAAGGGAAACGAGCGCTCCGGTGCGCTGCAGCAGGCACTGTACAGCGGCTATACGACTGTGCTGTACGAGTCCCCGCATCGGCTGCAGAAGCTGCTGGGCGAGATCGATTCGGAAGCGCCGCAGCGCCGTCTATTCGCAGCCAAGGAGCTGACCAAGATGCATCAAACCTACCTGCATGGCACGGCGTCAGATATTTTGCGAACGCTCGGCGGCGGCGTCAAGGGTGAATGGGTCGTCGTCATTGAGGCAGGTGAAGCGCGGACATCGACCCTGGGTGAGCGTGACATACTTGCACTCGACCTTCCTAAAAAGGCGGCGGCGAAACTGATCGCGAAATTGACGGGAGAATCTCCCAAGAACTGCTATCGGCGCCTGATTGAAAATGTGTGATATTTATCGTTTTTTAGCTACAATTTCCGAATGCTGATTTACGGAAAACAACCGGTATACTATCTGCTTGAACACCATCGTGAAAAAATCAGAACGCTTTATTTGGCAAAGGAAGTGGAGCAAAAAGAGTACAGCCGTCTAATGCGGATGGGGTTTGAGATCAAGCGTATACCGGGTGCGGCGGCACAGAAGATGAGCCGTAGTGGAAACCATCAGGGGTTCTTGGCGGACACGGATGCAATTGCACCGGCGGCGCTTCATGCCCTGGCTCAGAAGGAGTTTGTTGTCGTGCTGTGCGGTATTACCGATGTCGGCAATATCGGGGCAATCGTGCGCAGTGCCTATGCGCTTGGCGCAGACGGCATTGTGGTTACCGGATTGAAATCGCTGGCTTTTGAGGCGGTGCTGCGCAGTTCGACCGGGGCGTTGTATGACCTGCCTGTGAATGTGACGACGAACCTTTATGACGCCATGACCGAGCTGAAAAATGCCGGACATACGCTCTACGGTGCAATCATGGAGGGCGTGGATGTCCGAAGCGTCGCCTTTGAGGGAAAACGTGCTTTGCTGCTGGGCAGTGAAGGTGCCGGGATCCCCGCACGTGCTGTCCGCCGACTCGATCAAGGAGTGAAGGTCTCGATGGCACACGATTTTGACTCGCTCAATGTCAGTGCCGCCGGTGCTATTTTGATCGACAGGATGCGTATCACATGAGCGCCGCATCTGCTTCGGAGACCCTGCGTGCCATCGGCGCAGAAGCCATTGTGCGTCAGACACATATCTCCCCCGCCAATGTCACCAGACTGCTTGCAGGTGATTTCAGCAGCTTTACACCGATTCAGTTCAATGGATTCGTGACAATACTTGAACGTGAATACGATATTGACCTGAGTGAATGGCGCAGCCACTTTCCTGCCGTTACGGAAAATGAGACGCAACGTACAGATAAATCCAAAATACATGACGACCCTTTTTCCAATGCGGCACGAGCTGAAAAACAGAAACGGCGCAATGCTGCAATTCTTGCAGGTTTGTTGTTGATTGTTGCCGTTGTCACTTACGTGGTGATTGGCACCGGTACGAAGGAGGAAAAGATTGAGCTCAACAATACTGCGATTGAGAAAGCGAAAGCGAATATAGCTTCGAAAAGTGCCGTCTCCTCTTCTCCCACACTTGCGCAGGCCGATGCGGTACAGATGACTCACCAAAGTGAGGCGGCTGATGTGGCGCCAGAAGAAAATACAGTGCTGTTCGACGACTTGATTATTCGGCCGCGCTCGAAGGTTTGGCTGGGAGTGATTGATGCCGATTCTCGTAAACGGCAGACGCGAACGAGCGGTGAACCATGGCGGCTTGATGGTTCAAAACGCTGGCTAATCGTCACGGGACACGGGTACGTCACTTTTGACTGCGGTGAGAATGATATGACTTTCGCCCAAAAGAAACGGGTGCTGCTGCTGTATGAAGAGGGAGAGTGCCGCGAAATCGATGAAGCAGAATTTCGCTCCCGTAACAAGGGACGTATTTGGTAATCAAAATACTTTTCACACTGTTTCTGGCGGTTTCGCTCAATGCGCAAATGCTACTGCTTGACAAAGTGCGATCGCTGGTGGGCGAGGAGACATATAAACAGAACCAAGCTTTTATACGCATCATTTTCGAAAATGAATCACACTTTAATACCCAGGGCCGAATCGATGTCGTTCGCGTTGTTGAAACACTGCGAGAAAACGGTTTGCTTACACTGCTGTTCAGGCATCCTAAAACGCTCCAATTGACGTTCGAAACGAACGGAACGCCGCAGTTTTTTACCGCTTTGATGAGTAACACGCTCAGGGATATGGGTTATTATCATTATCTGACAGATTTTGCGCAAATGAACAACAGTGGGTATGTCTGGCGGATCACGATGGAATCTGAGTACGCGACCGACCCCGCGGCACTGCAGCGTGAACTGGCCCGGCGTGGGTGCAGCGTACTGGACATTGAGCGAAAGGATGAAGCGCATTGGCGCTACCTGATCGATATGAGTGGTGCGCATCTGAGGCTGTCGCCGCTCGAACCGGGAAAAAAAGTGACGATGAAACGGTTGGTCTATCCCCGTTGGCTTGATGTCTCCAATGCAAAGAAACTCACGCTATGGAGCCTGAAAGGAAATAACTGGTATCCTTACATTGCATTTTACGACCACGATTTGCGCCTGCTTAAGCTTTATAAGCGCGATAAGCGAAGCTGGCAGATTATTATGAAACTTCCCCGCGGCTGCGCGTATGTGAAGGTGGCGGATCTCTACAGCCGCAAAAATATGAATGCCGGCCTGAGTGCCAGAGTGCAATAGTCGTCTATAGGATAAAAAATCATGTTTGACGAAATCCAGTTTGATCGAATCCGTCGTCTGCCCAAGTATGTCTTTGCTGAAGTGAATGATCTCAAAATGGCCGAGCGGCGCGCCGGAGCGGATGTAATCGATTTCAGTATGGGCAATCCCGATGGCGACACGCCCGAACATATTCGAAAAAAGCTGATCGAATCGGTTAACAAATCCAAAACACACGGTTACTCGAATTCAAAAGGGATCTATAAACTGCGTTTGGCGATTACAGACTGGTACAAGCGCCGTTACGATGTCGATCTCGATCCTGAAACCGAAGCGGTGGCTACGATGGGCTCCAAAGAGGGGTATGCCCACCTCGCTTATGCCATCACCAATCCGGGCGATGTCGCTGTCGTACCCGATCCGACCTACCCGATTCATTCATACGCCTTTATTCTTGCCGGAGGCAGTGTTCAGAAGATGCCACTGGTGTTTGACGAGGATTACAATGTTGATGAAGTGGCTTTTTTTGAACACCTTGACACTGCCTTCAAGGAGGCATTCCCCAAGCCAAAATATGTAGTGGTAAATTTTCCGCACAACCCTTCTACCGCAACGGTGACACCGGAGTTTTATGAGCGGCTTGTTGCCCTGGCAAAGCGCGAGCGCTTCTATATTATCTCCGATATTGCGTACGGCGATATCACATTTGACGGATACAAAACCCCGTCTATTATGAGCGTTGAGGGGGCAAAAGACGTTGCCGTAGAGTCGTTTACACTCTCGAAAAGTTACAATATGGCGGGGTGGCGTGTCGGCTTTTTTGTCGGAAACAAGAAACTCATTGGCGCACTGCAGAAGATTAAAAGTTGGTTGGATTACGGGATGTTTACCCCAATTCAGGTGGCAGCAACAGTGGCGCTCAACGGTGATCAGAGCTGCGTCGATGAAATTATTCACAAGTATGATACGCGTCAGGATGTACTCATTGATGCATTTACGCGGGCTGGATGGCCGATCCGGCGCAACCGCGCTTCAATGTTTGTCTGGGCAAAGATTCCCGAGTGCGCGGCGCATCTGGGATCACTCGAGTTTTCAAAACGTCTGCTGGTTGAAGCACAGGTGGCTGTTGCACCTGGTATCGGTTTCGGCGAGTACGGAGAGGGATATGTCCGAATAGCACTGATAGAAAATGAAAAACGGATTAGACAGGCGGCGAAGAATATCAAACAGTTTCTGAAACAGTTCGAGGGAGAAGCCCATGCTTAAAGTCGGTGTAATCGGTGTCGGTACTGTCGGATCGGCCGTGGTGGAGATTCTTGAAGCAAATAAGGATATGATCACGGCACGCGCCGGACGTGAAGTCGTGGTACGAAGGGGCGTTGTTCGCTCTCTTTCCAAGGCACGTGCTATCGATATCGCGCTCTCTACTGATCCTTATGATGTTGTCAACGATCCTGAAATCGACATTGTCGTCGAGCTGATGGGCGGTGTCGAAGGTCCTTTCGATGTCGTTAAAAAGGCGTTGGAGAACGGCAAGGCAGTTGTCACAGCAAACAAGGCTCTGCTGGCATACCACCGCTATGAACTGCAAGAACGGGCGGGGGAGATCGCATTCGAATATGAGGCCAGTGTCGCGGGCGGGATCCCCATTATTAACGCATTGCGTGATGGACTTTCGGCCAACCATATTGAGCGTATTACAGGCATTATGAACGGTACGTGTAATTATATGCTGACCAAAATGACCGACGAAGGGGTGGATTTCAACGCTATCTTGAAAGAGTCGCAGGCGCTGGGGTACGCCGAAGCCGACCCGACGTTTGATATTGGCGGTTTCGATGCCGCACACAAGCTGCTTATTCTGGCTTCCATCGCCTACGGCATCGATGCCAAGCCCGAAGATATCCTAATCGAAGGAATTGAATCGGTAACACAGGAGGATATTGCCTTTGCCAAAGAGTTCGGATACGCGGTGAAACTGCTTGCGATTGCCAAGCGCGACGGTGACGAGGTTGAACTGCGTGTACATGCGGCACTGATAAACAGGGATGAGATGATTGCCAAGATCGACGGGGTAATGAATGGGGTAAGCGTCATCGGCGATTGCGTCGGGGAAACGCTCTATTACGGTCCGGGGGCCGGAGGTGACGCTACTGCAAGCGCCGTGGTGGCAAATATCATTGACATCGCACGCTCAGGCGGCAAGCGCTCTCCGATGCTCGGATACAATACCCCGCTCGAACATGGCCTGAAGCTGCGCGCTCCCCAAGCGATCGTATCAAAGTATTATTTACGCATTCGGGTCGAAGACCGTCCCGGCGTCCTGGCGCAGATCACGCAGCTGTTCGGAGAGTACGCCATTTCGATCGAGACAATGCTTCAGCGTCCTTCCGAGGGCGGATACGCGAATCTGCTTTTCTCGACGCACGAGGCAGTTGAAGGAAATATGCAAGAGGTGCTTGTCCGGCTTGAATCGCTCGCTTTTGTCGCATCGGCTCCTGTGATGATTCGGATCGTCTAACAACAGCTTCTCTGTAACGCTGAGACCGTACAGGGTTTTTAGAGGTGCCCTAAAGATTATGCGATATTGAAACCCGAAATGTGTATGCGGTATGACCTGTCTGATTAAGCACTCCATTGCTAGACTTATCTTTTTCATTAATGACGCATGCAACGTTTGATGTGTCAATCATCAGGATGGACAATGAGTAATTGTGAGACGATCGACAGTGTCTGTACTTACTGTGGAGTAGGCTGCGATATTGAGGGGCATGTAGAGAACAATACGATCGTCAAGATCGGCGCAGCGGCGGACGGTTACGTATCGCAGGGCAAGCTCTGCATCAAAGGGAAGTACGGATTCGACTTTGTAACAGCTGAAAACCGGCTGCGAACGTCACGTATTCGCAGAGCGTTTTTACAAAAGAACCCACAGATTGCTAAGCGTGTAGAAGGAAATGTAACACCGCTGGACGCGACATGGGTCGAGTGCGATGCCGACACTGCCACAACTGCTGCGGCGATGAAACTGAACGAAATCCGGCAACGGTACGGCCGTAAGAGTTTCTGTGCGATCGGCGGAGCGCGCACCAGCTGCGAAAGTGCCTATCTGTTTCAGAAGTTCACCCGGCATACCATGGAGTCCCCACATGTCGACAACTGCGCGCGGGTCTGCCACAGCCCCAGCCTCAAAGGGATGCGCAAGACCATCGGCGAGGGGGCGGCGACCAACCCCTACAACGACATTTACGAAACGGAGTTCATGATCATCATCGGCTCCAATACGACCGAGGCGCACCCCATCGTGGCCAACCGCATCGTCGAGGCGGCACAGAAACACAATAACCTCGCCGTCATCGACGTCCGCGACATCAAGCTGATGAAGTTCGCCAAACACAAGGCGATCATCCCGCACGAAGCGAACCTGCTGATGCTCAATATGATGGCGCGGGTAATCCTCGAAGAGGAGCTGTACAACAAAGCGTTTGTCGAAAACCGCACAAAGTGGTTTGAAGTGTATAAGCAGAAGATCCTGGACGATCCGTATACCGATCCGGACTATTTTAAACAGATCGCCGGATTCGAACATCTGTCGAAACTGATCCCGAACATCGCCCGCGAATACGCGGTGAAAAAGTCGATGATCTTCTGGGGGCTGGGGATCACGGAGCATCTTGACGGCTCCTATGCCGTCATGGCGATCACACACCTGGCGCTGCTCACCGGCAATATCGGCATGACGGGCGCGGGTCTGATGCCGCTGCGCGGCCAGAACAACGTCCAGGGCGCGTGCGATATGGGCTGCCTGCCTTATTACGACCCCGATTACCAGACACCCAAAGAAGAGGGGCTGATGACCCCGCAGCTTGTCGATGCGATGCTTGATGGCAAGGTCAAGGCAGTCCTCAATATGGGCGAGGACATTACGCATATCCATCCCAATCTCAACAAAATCGATGCCGCGTTCGAGCAACTGGAGTTTCTGATGGTGCAGGAGATAATGATGAATGATGTTGCGTCGCGCGCCGATATTGTCGTGGGGGTCAAGTCCGCCTATGAAAAAACGGGCGTCTATGTCAACGCCATGCGCCGTCTGCACCTCTCGCAGCCGCTGGTCGAAAGCGATCTGCCTGATGACTGGGAAGTGATTCAGATGCTCGATAATAAAATGGGCGGCGATTACAATTATCAAGACAGTTCGGAGGTGTGGGACGAGGTGCGCGAGGTGGCGCACCGCCGTTTCAGCGGCGCGTCGTACATGCGGCTGGAGCGTCATCGAAAACGGGGACTGCAGTGGCCGGTCTACACTGAAGACACTCCGGTACTGCACCTGCTTGATTTTCGTACCGATGACGGGCTGGGGCATTTTCACTATCACGGTTACACCCCGCGCGGGATGGTACCCGAACTGATCGAGAAGCAGCGTGTGGAAAACGGGTTTTACCTGACGACCGGCCGTACGCTGGCGCACTACAACAACGCCGCGCAGACAAAGGCGAGTGAAAAGTTGAACAAACGCTATGACGAAGATGTTTTGCTGGTGAGCGAGGCCGATGCAGAGGCTTTTCCGTCTGAGCGGGCCGTCTTGCGTACCGAGCACGGCGAGTCTGCGCCATTGCTGGTCAAGGTGACCGACCGCGTGCACCCCGGAACGCTGTTCGCCACGTTTCACCATGCGTCCTCGCGTATCAACGCGCTGTTCGGCGACAAGCGCGACGAACTGATTCTGACGGCAGCGTTCAAGTCCGTCAAAGTCGAAGCCGTTCCCGCATGAGCCGCGCCGTCGGGGACGCGGCGGAACAGCGTGCCGTGGAGTACCTGCGATCCATCGGTTTCCGGATAGTCGACCGCAATGTCAGTAGTCGTTTCGGCGAGATCGATATTCTGGCGATGAAAGCGGACGTGCTGCACATCATTGAAGTCAAAAGTGCTCCGTCGTTCGAACAGGCGGCGAACAACATCACCCCACGAAAAGTGCATCGTATCCTGATGACGGCCGAAACCTATATGAAAAAGCACCGGCTCGACATCGATTATGTGCTCGATGCCGTGATTGTCAGCGGCGGGCAATGCGAACTGATTGAAAACATTACACTTTAGAGATGCCCTGCTGCTTTTAGATACGGTTAATTTTAAATAGGATAAAATTTCTCTGATTTAAGATCGTATATATAATAAAAATTATCCGTTTAAAGATTTACATTTAAATATTTCGCGGGTATAATGAAGATACGATTTCATGAAAGGATTCAAAAATGGGAAAATACGTTGAACTTACTGCAGCTACGTTTGAAGAAACAATAAAAGAGGGGGTAACCCTGGTAGACTTTTGGGCACCGTGGTGCGGACCGTGTCGTATGATCGCGCCGGTAATCGAGGAGCTGGCGGAAGAGTATGAAGGCAAAGCGACAATCGCGAAAGTCAATACGGATGAGGAGCAGGACATTGCCGTAAAATTCGGTATTCGTTCCATTCCGACCGTGATGATCTTCAAAGACGGCGAAGTCGTCGATCAGATGATCGGTGCGGCGTCCAAGCAGGCGTTCGAAGAAAAAATCAACGCACAGCTTTAATCATACGCAGGCGATTGCCTGCAAGCCAACTTTCATTCGTTGCACTGACGTGCAATGAAAGTCCCTCTTTAGTATCTTATAGCTATTATTTCTATACAAAAAGACTAGATTATTCATAAAGCAGCAGGGAGAAGATATGCTCGATTGTGCCATTATCGGAGGCGGACCGGCCGGGTTGACGGCGGGGCTTTATACCACGCGCGGCGGCCTGAAAAACGTCGTGATGTATGAAATGGGTTTGCCCGGCGGCCAGATTACGGGCAGCAGCGAGATCGAGAACTATCCCGGTGTCACGGGTGAAATTACGGGGATGGACCTGATGGCTCCGTGGCCCGAGCAGTGTATGCGTTTTGGTCTGAAGCATGAGATGGTTCAAGTCGAGCGGGTATCGCGCAAGACAGACGGCACGTTTGTCGTTTCGCGCAGTGATGGTGAGGCGGACGAAGCGTTGAGTGTCATCGTCTGCACCGGTTCGACGCCGAAACGTGCCGGTTTCAAGGGAGAAGACGAGTTCTTCGGACGCGGTGTGAGTACCTGTGCCACCTGTGACGGTTTTTTTTATAAAGACAAAGAGGTGGCGGTCATCGGCGGCGGCGATACAGCGCTCGAAGAGGCGCTTTACCTGTCGAAAATCTGCTCCAAAGTTTATCTGATTCATCGCCGGGATACGTTTCGTGCAGCTCCAAGTACAGTAGAGCGTGTGATGAAAACAGAGAACATCGAGAAGATTACAAATTCACAGGTAACGGAAGTATATGGCGATGCAATGGGAGTGACCGGTGTACGCATTGAAGATTGTTCCGAATCAAGGACATGGGATCTCACTGTACCCGGTATTTTTACCTTTGTAGGCTACAACGTCAACAATACGGTTTTGAGACAAGAAGATGAGAGCTGGCTGTGCGATCTCAACGACTGGGGACAGGTGATTGTGGATCTTGGAATGCGCACCAGTACACCGGGCCTGTTCGCCGCGGGCGATCTTCGCATCGAAGCACCAAAACAGGTGATTTGTGCGGCCGGTGACGGGGCGACAGCGGCATTGCAGACGATAGCATATGTCGATGAAAAACAAAACGGATAACAGAGGAAGCAGATGATAAAAGTAGGGATTTACGGCGCCAGCGGTCGGGTCGGACGGCTGCTGATCGAAGATCTGCAGTGCGAAACCGAGTTGCGACTTGCCGCAGTGTTTGCGCGCAGAGAGTTTAACGGGACACTTCCCGAAGGAACACTGGTCACCAACGACATCGATACATTTGTCAACGAAAGCGATCTCATCATCGATTTTTCACTGCCCGAGGCGATGCAGCCGCTCCTCGAATCGCTGCTGAAAACGCCCAAACCGCTGGTCAGCGGAACGACAGGCCTCTCCGTGCATCAGCTGAACCTGCTCAAAGAGCTCAGCGCTCTCGCCCCGGTGTTGTATGCTACGAACATGTCGCTGGGCGTGGCAATGCTGAACAAACTGGTCAATCTCGCTTCCAAAACGCTCGAAGGATTTGACATCGAGATTGTCGAAATGCACCATCGTCACAAAAAAGATGCCCCGAGCGGCACGGCGCTGACCCTGGCCGAGTCCGCCGCGGCCGGTCGCGGACTCGACCTGGACAAGGTGCGTATCAGCGGGCGTAACGGTAATATCGGGGAGCGCAGTGCCGATGAAATCGCCGTGATGGCTCTGCGAGGCGGCGACATCGTCGGGCGGCATACCGTCGGATTCTATAACGACGGCGAATTTGTTGAGCTGAACCATACCGCTACCAGTCGAAACACTTTCTCCAAGGGTGCCATCCGCGCGGCGAAATGGTTAAACACCCAGCAAAACGGCCTCTATTCCATCGCCGATTGCCTCGGGCTTTAAAAAGGAGCAGTATGCGTCACTCCCTCAATGAAAAATGTGCCGTCGTCGGCATTTTCAACCACACAGAAGCCTCCAAGCTGGCCTATTTTTCACTGCATTCGCTGCAGCACCGCGGTCAGGAAGCGGCGGGCATCAGTTCCGGCGACGGGGAGCGGTTGCATACCATCAAAGACCGTGGTCTGGTCATGCAGGTGTTTAACGAGCAGAAGCTCTCCACGCTCAAAGGACATATGGCCATCGGCCATACCCGATACTCCACGGCGGGGGATGACTCCATTCTCGATGCGCAGCCGGTACATGCCAATTATGACCTCGGTCAGATCTCTATTGTGCATAACGGCAACCTGACCAACGCGCAAGAAGTCAGAAACGCACTCATAAAAGAGGGGGCGATCTTTCAAAGTTCGATGGACACGGAAAACCTGATTCACCTGATTGCTCGAAGTAACCAGCAGAAGCTGAAAGATCGCATCACGGATGCGGTCAAGCAGATTGAAGGGGCCTATTCGCTGGTCTTTCTCAGCCGCAGCAAGATGTTCGCGGTGCGTGACCGGTTCGGTTTTCGACCATTGGCGCTTGGGCGCATGGGCGAAGGGTACGTCGTAGCTTCCGAGACCTGTGCCTTTGACCTGATCGGTGCGACCTACATTCGCGATGTCGAGCCCGGCGAGATGCTGATTTTCGAGAAGGGAAAGGCGCCGCAGTCGGTGAAAATTTTCGATGCCGTGCCCAAACACTGTATTTTCGAGTATGTCTATTTTGCACGTCCCGATTCGGAAGTCTTCGGCAAAAACGTGTATCAAAAACGTAAAAATATGGGTATCGAACTGGCAAAGGAGCAGCCGGTTGAGGCGGACATGGTCGTTCCTGTACCCGATGGGGGTGTTCCGGCGGCTATCGGCTATGCGCAAGAGAGCGGCATTGCTTATGAAATGGGCATTATGCGCAACCACTATATCGGACGTACTTTTATCGAACCGACGCAGGAGATGCGCGATCTTAAAGTGAAAATGAAGCTTTCGCCCATTCGCGAACTGATCGAGGGAAAGAGGATCATAGTGATCGACGATTCTATTGTGAGGGGGACGACGAGCCGTCGTATCATTCGCATGCTGAAAGAAGCTGGTGCGGCTGAAGTACATATGCGTATTTCAAGCCCGCCCACGACCGATCCCTGTTTTTACGGAGTCGATACACCGAACAAAGAGAAGCTGATCGCGGCCAATATGAGTGTTGAGGAAATCTGCCACTATATCGAGGCTGATTCGCTGGCATTTTTGAGCAATGAGGCGTTGATGCGTTCGGTAAAAGCCGAAGGGGATGAGTATTGTACGGCTTGTTTCACCGGCGAGTACATCGTATAGGAATTTCATTGCAACCCAAACAGATATACACCTATGGAAGCTACCTTCAGGAACGTTACGGCGAGAAGGTGTTCAAAGTCCCTGTTTCTATTTCCGGATTTACGTGTCCGAATATAGATGGTACGGTAGCGCGGGGAGGCTGTACATTTTGTGAAAACGATTCATTTAGCCCGAGTTTGGATAAGGTGCAGCCGCTTAAGGGATTCCATCTGAACCTGGACAGCACGGAGAATCCTTTTTTGACCAAGCAGCTTGAACAGCTCGAACTGCAGTTCGGAACACTCTCCAGACGGCTTGCACGTGAATACGGCGCCACGAAGTTCCTGGTCTATTTTCAGTCGTTTACCAACACCTATGCTCCTTTTGAGACACTCAAGGCGCTGTATGACAAAGCACTCTCTTTTGACAATGTGGTCGGCCTCAGCATCGGGACCCGTTCGGACAGTATCACCGAGGAGACGCTGGAGTACCTCGCCACACTTTCCAAAACAAAAGAGATCTGGGTGGAGTACGGCATTCAGTCCATCTATGATGAAACGCTCGAGCGCATTAACCGAGGCCATGACAGTGCCAATGTCGAACGATGGATCAAAAAAAGCAAGGCGGCGGGGCTCAAGGTCTGCGGGCATCTTATTTTCGGTCTCCCGGGCGAGACGCAGGCCATGATGTTGGAGACGGCGCAAAAAGCGTACGAGTGGGGGATCGATTCGGTCAAGTACCATCCGCTCTATGTTGTCAAACGCACGGCGCTGGCCAACGAATATGCGCGGGGCGACTTTACGCCGATTTCGGAAGCGGAGTATATCGATACGCTGGTAAAAGCATTGCAGATGAAGCCGGAGCATGTTTCAGTGCAGCGCATCACGGCCGGCATCGACGATGATTCGCTGATTGCGCCGCAGTGGTGCCGGGATCGGAATGTGCAGGTTCGGCATATTAATGCGGCGTTGAAGCAAGTTGGGATGAAGTATTAGGTTCTTTTTGTAAAGCTACGCTTTGTTTGTTCCCCTTCTTTTTCGCTTGTCCGAAAAAGAAGCCGAACTGGGAAGAAAAAGGGACAATTTGCTGTCGCATGCACAGTTCGTTTATTTCGGGTTATGCTACGGGTGCGAACGATGTGCTATGCATGAAGTATAGGTTTATATTTCTGTAAGGATGATTTGTCATCCTTGCCGGAACACGGAACACGGAACACGGAACACGGAACACGCAACACGCCTTATTTCGGTCGTGCCGCCTTCTCCGTGATGCCGCTCATACCGAAGCGGCGCGCCAACTCCTGTTTGATGCGGTCGGGTGAGATATTTTTGTAGCCCAGCGCCACGAGAACATGGTAAGTGAGGTCGGCGGCTTCGTAGATGATCTCCTCTTCGTCATCGTCTTTGACGGCGAAACTGAACTCTCCCGCCTCTTCCACGACTTTCTTCAAGATCGTGTTTTCGCCCTTGCTCAGCAGCTTGGCCGTCCAGGAGGTGTCCGGATCGGCGTTTTTACGCTCCAGGATCGTGTGGTATAGGGTGTCGATGACGCCGTAGGCTGCCGTGGTATCGACCTCGATGCCCAGGGTCTCGTTCCCGCTGTCGAGTTCGGTAAAAAAGCACGACTTTCGGCCGGTATGGCAAGCGACTCCCTCCTGTTCGACCTTGAGCAGCAGGGTGTCGTTGTCGCAGTCGATCATGAACTGTTTGATATGCTGCAGGTGCCCGCTGCTTTCGCCTTTTTTCCATAGCCGCTGCTTTGAGCGTGAATAGTAGTGCGCCAGCTTCGTCTCTAGCGAGCGCTGCAGCGCCTCGCGGTCCATATAGGCCATCATCAGCACTTCGTTGCTCTGCGCGTCCTGTACGATGACCGGCAGCAGCTCCTGCTTTTGCCAGTCGACACGATCGAGTATCTCTTGCATGTTTTCCACCTTGGCGCGTGATATTGTCCCGGATCCGGAATTTAGAGGTGCCCTTCAGTGATGAAGGGTTCTACCTGACTGAAGACTGCGTTTTGGCGTCTTTCATATCGACCCAGATGTTCGGCGTAGCGCCGCCGGGCGTCAGGAAGATTTTGGCGTCTTTGTTGACGCGCAGCGCGTCGTTGAACTGCCCTTGTACCTTGATCTGCTCCATCTGCAGCAGTTTGGTCGTGAGCGACTGGCTGATCACCTTGTTGGCTTGGGCAGTCGCTTCTGCTTCGATCGTAATCGCATTGGCTTTACCCTGGGCATTGATCTTGACGGCATCGGCTTTACCCTGTGCTTCGGCGGCGCGCTTGAGCGCCTCTTGCTTGGCCCGCTGGACCTCCTGCTCGGCCCGCTGGACTTCTTGCTTGGCGATCTGGACACGTTCGATCTGGTCTTTTACCTTTTGCGGCAAGACAATCTCGCGCAGCTGTACCGACTGGAATATGGCCGGAGAGTTTTTCTGCCCTTCGATGCTCTGGCGAATCCCCTGTTCGATCTGATCGGCGATCTGGTTGCGGTTGGTCGGGAGCGATTCCGCTTCATATTGCCCGACGACATTGCGCACGACGTCGCGCACGACAGGGTTGATAATCTTCTCTTCCCAGCTGAATCCCCAGTTGGAGATGGTCTGCGCCGCGTACTGCGCGTTGAGGCGGTACTGTACCGTCAGTTCGATGGCGACAGGCAGACCGCGTTTATCCAGGACGGTAATCGCCGGTTTGACCTCGATTCCCTCGCCCTCGGCGCCGGCGCGCTCGATCTTATTGGCATAGTTGATAATGCGCACTTTGGTGTCGACCAGGTAGACCTTCTGAATGACGGGGATGATGAAGTGCAGGCCCGGCAGCAGCGCGTTGGGCTCGTACTTTCCGTTGGTGGCGAGAATGCCGCGTTCGCCTTCGGTGATGATGACGAAAGGTTTTGCCAGCAGCAAGAATACCACGATGGCGATGGCGAAGAAGATCAGTGCCGATTTTCCTTTGCCCAGATTGAGATCCATTTTAGGGGGCTTGGGCGGTGTAAATCCGCCTCCGCTTCCGCCGGAATTGCCTTTTTTCTTGTTGAAGTAATCGTTCATGTCGGTGGCCATTGTGTCTCCTTAGACGTAGGTCAGATAGTGTTCGAAATCGGGGTTGCGCCCGAAGACGATGTCGAAATAGTCGCTTTGAATCTTTTCAGTGATCGGGCCGCGTTCGCCTTTGCCGATAATACGGGCATCGACTTCTCGGATCGGGGTGATCTCGGCCGCAGTACCGGTCAGAAACGCCTCGTCGGCGACGTAGATCTCCTCACGCGTAATGCGCCGCCGGGTGACCTTCATGCCCGATTTTTCCGCCATCTCGATGACGGTCTTTTGGGTGATGGATGCCAGGCTGTTGTCGTTGGGCGGCGAGATCAACTCACCGTCTTTGACCATAAAAAAGCATGCGCCGCTCGCTTCGGCGACATAGCCCTGGTCATCGAGCAGCAGCGCTTCGTCGTAGCCGCATTCAACTGCTTCATACTTGGCCATCTGCGAGTTGAGGTAGTTCGCAGTCGCCTTGGCCTTGCCCATGTTCGAGGTGTTGGCGGGACGGGTCATTGAGGCAATTTTCAGCCGGATGCCGCGGCGCATCCCCTCTTCACCGAGGTACGCACCCCACTCCCAGGCGGCAATGGCTGTCTCTACAGGAGCGTCTTTATGGTAGAGTCCCATGACGCCGTACCCAAGGAAGGCAAAAGGGCGCAGATAGACATTGTCGCCGGTGAAGCCGTTTTTGCGGATCAGTTCGCACTGAACTTCATTCAGGGCCTCCACGCTGTAGGGGATCTCCATCAGCGTCATCTTGGCCGATTCGATCAGCCGTTTGGTGTGGTCATTCAGTCGGAAAATGGCGTACCCTTTGTCGGTCTTGTACGCTTTGGTACCCTCGATGACCCCGTTGCCGTAGTGGAGGGTGTGGGTGAGAACGTGGACATTTGCTTCGTCCCAGGGGAGGTATTCTCCGTTCATCCAGATATACTTTGCTTTATCCATATGCATTTCCAGTTTTTAAAAGTGGGGTATTTTAGCGAAGAAGTGGTTAGGGGAGTGTAAAAAAGCGCTAAGTGCTGAGGGTTAAGCGTAAAACAAGACTATTTGGCCCTGTTTTAACGCTATGTGCCTGACATTACTTGGATGGAGTGTTGATCATCCAGGTAGAAAACACATTGATATAGTCCCAGAACGACTGCACATACGCTTCGTCGATCCCTTCCTCTGCCAGCTGCGGCAATAGTGTTGCATAAAATTCCATCCAGCGTCGTCGGGCAGGCTCATCAATGCGAAAGGGTGCGTGGCGACCCACCATTTTTGGCGCACCGCGATGCTGGTTGAAATAGTCCGGACCTCCGCAGATCTGGATGAAAAAATCTGCGGCATTGTCTTTGGCATGCTGGAAATCCTCTTCGTCGTTGACGGGGAACAAAAAAGCGATGTCGCTGTCACGAATCAGTTCATAATGGTCGTCGACCAGTTTGCGAAAACGCTCCTCGCCGACCTGATGGTAAAAGCCCGGATGCGGTTTGGTGACCGGAGGGCGGACGCCGAGTTCGCCCGGCATGATTTCAAGATTGAGCATGAGATGCTCCTTTTTTGTTTCGATTGTAAAAAGTTTTCTCTAAAACCGGCGTTAATGGCAATAGGCAAACTGTCGTTCAATCACACCTATGTATAATGGAAACACTTTTTTGCAGGAGTGAAAGATGGACGCAAAGGTTTTCTTCGGTTCGACGGAGGCGGAGACGGGACGGTGGACGGAGCGCCGAAGCCCCTATGACGGCAGGGTGGTCTCGCGTGCGGCGGATTGCGGTGCGGAAGAGACGCACAAGGCACTCGAAATCGCCAAAAACGCCACAAAGGCGGCAAAAGCCTCGACGCTGTCGCAGCGTTGCAGCTGGATGCATGACGTGGCGGAAAAACTGCGCGAGCATAAAGAAGCGATAGCCCAAACGATCACCGACGAGGTCGGTAAGCCTATCGCCTTCGCTCGTGTCGAGGTCGAGCGCGCCATTGAGACGGTGACACTGGCCGCCGAGACCATGCGCACGATGCACGGCGAGACGATCAACACCGACGCCATGCCCAGCGGGCGGAAGGCGACCGCATTTTTCAAACGCGAGCCGGTAGGGGTCATTGCAGCCATTACGCCGTTTAATTTCCCGCTCAATCTTGTTGCGCATAAGCTCGCGCCGGCACTGGTGGCCGGCAATACGGTCGTATTGAAACCGACGCCCGAGGCTCCGCTCACCGCTTATAAATTCGCCAAAATCATCATCGAAAGCCCCTATGCGGTCAAAGACGCGCTCAGCGTCGTGTACGGCGATGCCGAGGTGGGGTCGGCGCTGGTCGGCAGTGATATTCCCCGAAAGATCAGTTTTACCGGTTCCGTCCCGGTCGGAAACATCATCACCAAAAGCGCGGGGATCAAAAAGGTGAGCCTGGAGCTAGGGGGCAACGCCGCGACGTTCATTGATGAGAGCGCCGACGTGGAACTGGCCGCACAGCGCTGCGCGCTGGGGGCATTCGTCAACTCCGGGCAAGTCTGCATCTCGCTGCAGCGTATCTACGTGCATGCCGCCATCTATGAGACATTCGCGCAGAAAATGGCGGAAGAGACGAAAAAACTGACGGTCGGGTCGCCGTATGACGACAGTACCTTCATGGGACCGCTGATCAACGAAGAAGCCGCGGAGCGCGCACTGGGGTGGGTGCGCAGTGCCATAGATGAGGGCGCGAGAGCGATGACCGACGTACGGCGCGAAGGGACAATGTTTTACCCCACGGTCATGGCCGATGTTACCGATGATATGGCCATCGTCTGCGAGGAGGTGTTCGCTCCTATCGTCTCCTTGGTAAAGGTGGAGGGGTTCGATGATGCCTGTCCACGGATGAACGATTCTCCCTACGGGCTGCAGTTTTCGGTATTCACCAACGACCTGAAGCTGACGCAGCGTGCCATTGACGAGCTTGAAGCCGGCGGCGTCGTTATCAACGACATGCCGACGCTGCGTTTTGATATCCAGCCTTACGGCGGAGTGAAGCTCAGTGGAGTTGGGCGCGAAGGACCCCGGTTTGCTATCGAGGAGATGACGGAGCTGAAATCTGTGGTGATTGTGTAATGGGTATTATTACGAGAAAGAGTATCGTTTTACTTATGAGCGCGGTGGTGTTGCTGATTTATAGCGGATGCAGCGAGAAACATAAACAGAAAAGCTACGAAGAGGTTTGTATATCGAAAATGCTTGAAGATGAAAATTTCAGAGCAAATCCCAATGGCGGAGCGATTGCCAAAGATATCTGCAGATGCAGCGCAGCGACATATGTTGACTTGAGCGAACAGTCCAAATCAGAATACATGGATTTGGAAAGTAAAGGGAAAGCGATGCATTTAAGTGATCCAAAAGATGACGCCTCTATGAAAGCCGCTATGACCGATTGCGCGATGCAGGCGGTTGTCCATCAGCTGCAAAGTGCCGGCGAATAATGCCGGTACTATGAAAGGGATGCCATAATGAAGGTGGTAGTTTCTGCATGTTTGCTCGGTGAAGCATGCCGGTATGACGGCTGTTCAAAAAAAGAGGACCGCGTGCTCACTTTTGTAGAGGGTAAAGAGGTCATTCCTTTTTGTCCTGAAGCACCAGTGTTCGGAACGCCGCGCGGGCGCATCAGCGTTGTCGCGACCGAAGAGGGTATGTTGCGGGTGAAAAAAGATGCTGATGGCTCAGACGTGACCGAGGCGCTGATCGAACAGACAGAAGTGTTGATAAAGGCGCATCCGGATGCAGACCGGATTATTCTCAAGGCCAAATCGCCCAGTTGCGGGATTGCGACGACGCCGATTCTGGATGAATCGGGGAATGAGATCGGCAAAGGCAATGGGGTGGCTGCCGATCTGCTGCTGCATGCGTTTCCTGATGTTGAAATTACGGATGAGGGTGGTTTTTAAAGCTCCGCTTTGTTTGTTCCCCTTCTTTTTCGCTTGTCCGAAAAAGAAGGGGAAGCGGGAAGAAAAAGGGACAAACGGCTGTCGCATGCACATTTCGTTTATTTTCGGGTTCTGTTGTAGGTGGGGACGATGCGCCATGCATGAAGTGTAAGTTTATCTTGATTTAAAGATAACTTGTCAGTCAACACTATGCTATCATTACCCAAAAAATCAAGGAGCAAAAGATGTTGGAAGTTGGAAAAGAAGCCCCGGAATTTTGTCTGCAGAATCAGGATGAGGTGGAGATCTGTCTGCGTGATCTCAAAGGCAAGTGGATTGTGCTCTATTTTTATCCCAAGGACAATACGCCCGGGTGTACCACCGAGGCGTGCGATTTTACCGAACAGCTGCCCGATTTTGAAGGCTTGAATGCGGTGATCTTGGGCGTGAGTGCCGACTCGCCCAAGGTGCATCGCGGTTTTATAGAGAAGCAGAACCTCAAAATCACGCTGCTGAGTGATCCGGAACATGCGATGATGGAAGAGTACGGGGTCTGGAGATTGAAGAAAAACTACGGAAAAGAGTATATGGGAATTGTTCGTTCAACGTTTATTATTGACCCTGACGGAAAGGTCGCCGCGGCGTGGGACAATGTCAAGGTGCGTCAGAAGCGTTCGAAAAACAAGGTCAAATATGAGATCGTTCACGTCGAAGAGGTCAAAAAGAAGCTTGAAGAACTGCAGGGAAATTAGCGTTAAGTGTTAAGCATATAGCGTGGGGAATCGCAAAGTTCTAACGGACGGTCCCACGCTTAACGCTTTTAGCCCCTGCACCGCGGCTCAATACCGATAGCGCAGAT
Source organism: Sulfuricurvum sp. (assembly GCA_024762585.1). Taxonomy (GTDB): domain Bacteria; phylum Campylobacterota; class Campylobacteria; order Campylobacterales; family Sulfurimonadaceae; genus Thiomicrolovo. The sequence continues at coordinate 25,537 of JANTHE010000006.1, forward strand.
AGAAACGGATATCCTGTGCCTTATCGACAGTGACACTGGCGAGACCGGCCATCTGCGGATTGTTTTGAAGATCGCTGATCTTGTATGGTGTTCCCGTCGCCGAACCGAAGAAACCATTTGAACCGGAATAGTCGTAGTCAATGTATGTATAGCGAATCTGGAAGCTGAAGACGTCTTCGATGAGGTAATCGGTGTAGTACGCTTCGAATGCGTTACCGCGCGCGGCGACTTTTGAACCGATGTTCGTGTCTTCTGCGTAAGTAATAGAGCGCCAGTACTTATCGCCGTGATTGTACTCCAGGCCGAACCGTCCCATCTCACTAAAGCCCGAAGGTGTCTGCAGACCGATCCAGTATGACGAGCCGGTCTTGCTGTCAGTAGTGCCCAGCATCCCCTGGCCGTCTTTTTTCGGATCGGTGATGCTCCATGCGCCGCTGATGAAGAAGATGGTGTCGTCGAGAAAGTCACTCCATTCATCGCCGATGCCGTTGATGGCGAAGTTGGCGGTAAGCGCGTGCATGTTGCCGACATCGGTCATGCCATTGAAAGTAGGTTGCTGCGGGTTTGTACCCATGTCAGCATCGATCAGGTTGGCCGCATAGTAATATTGTGTTCCAACACTATACTGCCCGTCGTCATAGGGTACAAAAATAGCCCCGATAAGATCGATATCGGGAATATCTGCCGAATTCTTGGCATAGGGTGCCGCGACGCTCGGTGTTCCCGTTTGGTCGACGGTAAAGAATTTGGCATTGGCGTTGGTGCCGCCGCGGCCGGCACAGAACTTGACATACATCCCTTCGATGCCGGTGACGTCTTCGAATCCTATCTTGGCGCTGGCGCCGTCGAACTCGACGTTGATATTGTGTCCCATCGGCGATGCGGCGTGGTCGTCGTCACGCAGGTTGATGAGGTGGCCGTTAGTCGAAGGGCGGCGGCCGATGCTGAACGTCCATGGCAGCGCCGCGCCGAACATTTCGTCGTTACGGAGGAAGAAGTAGGCCGAACGGACGCGGACGGTGTCGTCATAGGCATTTTCATTCGTGATCCAGTCAAACGTCTCAAAACCGGGGTAGCCGCCGTTGAAACCGCTGCGATAGCCGTAGGCTTTATTGTAGGCTAATTGGCCGGTGAAGCTGATGTTGTCCGTCGCTTTCCAGTTCATGTTGATCCAGAGGCGATTGGTCATAAAGGCATCGTTGCTCTGTGTGTCCTTGCCGACAAAACCCTGATCCTTGACATACGCTTTACCTGCCATCTTATACTGAAGATTGTCTACCGCGGTGCGAAAGTCCACGCCGAATTTTAAATGACTTCCGGCCGTGTTTCGGTTGATTTCGGAGACCTGGTCTTCAAGATCGGTCAGACGCTCTTCTGTCTCATCCCCATCGTCAGCTTCTTCGTCATCCTCTTCTTCTTCATCTTCATCAGAGACTTGTTCATCTGTCTCATCTGCTTCTTCATCTTCGGTAATGTTATTGGCTGTTTTTAGAGTGGCAAGCTCCTCTTGCAGCGTTTCAATCTGTGCCTGCATCGCTTCCAGACGATCGGAAGTTTCGTCTGCCTGCAGGCCGACAGAAAGGACTGCGGCAGCAGCAACAGAAAGTATCAGCGGTGTTTTCATATTCTTCTCCTTGATGTGGACACGTATCATTTGGATAACGACTTTCAATGCAAATTAAAAATATTATAAAAACAAATGAATCACATTCGTATAACAAGCGTAGCAGAAGCACTATAAAAATAAATTTAATTTAAGGTTTTTGAGGGATGAATTGTAGTGATCAGGTCAAAATACAACACTGGAAGATGTTGGCAAGGGCCAAAGTGGGAGTTTCTTAACAAATATATAAGTATGTTTGAGATAAAATTTCGCGATTTTCTACACAGTACAGCATTTTCATCGTACTGGAAGTAGAACAAGATCTCAGGTGCCAAACCCAAAAATCGGTGCAGACCTGCTTGAAAAAATAGGCGGAATCTGCCGGGGGCATTGAAGCGAACCGGTATTTATTTAATCGTATTAAGAAGTACGATGCAAAAAGGACCATATCCATGGTAACTATGAAAGACCTTCTCGAGTGCGGTGTGCACTTTGGCCATCAGACACGTCGCTGGAACCCGAAAATGAAAAAGTACATCTTTGGCGTGCGTAAAAATATTTATATTATTGACCTGCAGAAGACCCTGCGCTATTTTCGTAACACCTACCAGATTGTTGCCGATGCCGCTGCAGAAGGGAAGACAATCATTTTTGTCGGTACAAAAAAGCAGGCGCGCAGCGCAGTAAAAGAAGCAGCAGAGAGCTGTGGAATGCCCTATGTTGACAACCGGTGGCTCGGCGGTATGCTGACCAACTTCCCCACAATTCAGAAATCCATTCGGAAACTCGAAGTCATCGAGCAGATGCAAGAGAGCGGGCAGATTGACCTGCTGACAAAAAAAGAGGCGCTGATGATGGCGCGTACGAAAGAGAAGCTTATTGCATATCTTGGCGGAATCCGTCACATGAAACAGTTGCCGGACATGATGTTCGTCATCGATGCGGTCAAAGAGCATATCGCAGTCAAAGAGGCGCGCAATCTTGGTATTCCTGTCATTGCACCGCTCGATACGAACTGCGATCCGGATCTGATCGACTTCCCGATTCCGGGCAATGACGATGCAATCCGTTCCATCCAGCTTTTCTGTAAAGAGATGGCGGCAGCGATCAACGAAGGCAAGGCGATTATCGCTGACAATGCCGAAGCAGAAGAGGAAGCAGCGGAAGCGACTGCTGAAACTGAAGAAGCGGCAACTGAAGAAACTACAACAGAGGAAGCATAAACATGGCAGCAATCTCAGCAGCAATGGTAAAAGAGCTGCGTCAGGCGACTGACGCGCCGATGATGGACTGTAAAAAAGCGCTGACGGAAACCGACGGCGACATGGAAAAAGCCAAAGAGTGGCTCCGCGAACGCGGCGTTGCCAAAGCGGCGAAAAAATCGGACCGCGTTGCCGCTGAAGGCGCGGTCAGTGTTAAAGTCGCTGACACCTTTGCATCGGCATCTTTGGTCGAAGTCAACTCCGAAACGGACTTCGTTGCGAAGAACGAAGGCTTCCAGGCCCTCATGGGCAATACGATCGCACAGATTTTCGACAACAAACTCGGCAGCGTCGAGGAGCTGATGGAAACCGGCTACGAGACCGGAAAATTTTCGGAGTATTTCACCGAGACGGTCGCCAAAATCGGCGAGAAGATCGAAGTACGCCGTCTGATCACGATTGATGCTGCCAAAAACGGCTGCGTCAACGGTTACGTACATGCCAACGGGCGTGTCGGTACGCTGGTGGCCTGCGTCTGCGACAATGAAAAAACGGCGGAACTGATGGCACCGGTGATGAAGCAGGTAGCCATGCATGCCGCGGCAATGAAGCCGACAGTGTTGAGCTATAAAGATTTCGATCCCGCATTTGTCGAGGCGGAAACGGCCGGACGTATCGAGGCGATCAAAAAAGAGAACGAAGAGCGTGCACGCATGAAGAAGCCGCTGCTCAACGTACCGCAGTTCATCAGCCGCCTGCAGCTGACCGATGCAGTCATCGCGGAAGCAGAAGCGAAGATAAAAGAGGAGCTGGTTGCTGAAGGCAAACCTGAAAAGATTATTCCGAATATTCTGCCGGGAAAACTCAAGCGCTTCATCGAAGACAACACGACGCTGGACAAAGAGCAGGCCCTGCTTGATCAGAACTATGTGCTCAACGACAAGCTTACCGTTGCCGAAGCGGTCGCCGAAGAGGCGAAAAAGCACGGCGGTACGTGTGAGATCGTCGAATTCGTCCGCTATGAAGTCGGCGAAGGCATCGAGAAAAAAGAAGACGACTTCGCTGCCGAAGTCGCCGCACAGATGGCGTAAGCGTTTCTGCGCTTCGCTGCTTGCAGTGATACTCTAAAACTAACCCAAAACTAATCCAAAACCAACTATTATCTTTTTATGAAACTTATTGAAGCCCGGGGGATCGCCCACCATTTTGACTATCCGCTTTTCAATGACATCAACCTGACGTTGGAACCGCACGATTCCATTGCGATTGTCGGAGTCAGCGGCAGCGGAAAGTCCACACTGCTGCACATTCTCAGTACGCTGTTGCGTCCCGATCATGGCAGTGTGCAAATGCTTGGTAAGCCTGTTGATTCTCTGGATAATCGGCGTTTGGTCCAACTGCGTCGTGATGCGCTTGGCATTATTTTCCAGTCGCATTATCTATTCAAGGGTTTTTCTGGGATGGAGAATCTTGAAGTAGCATCGATCCTTTCAGGGGAGCCCGTGGATGAGGCACTGCTGAAACGGTTGAAAATAGATCAGGTGATCGGGCAGAAAGTCACTGAACTTTCCGGCGGCCAGCAACAGCGGGTATCCATTGCGCGGGTGCTGACCAAAAAACCGAGTATCATTTTTGCCGATGAACCGACCGGCAATCTGGATGCGGAAACAGCGGATGAAGTGATGGCGCTCTTTGAAGACTATATATCTGCACATCAAGCGGGTCTGGTGCTGGTCACTCATGAGTCTTCGCTTGCCATGCGGTGCAAATATGTCTATAAGCTGGAAAATCAGCGATTGGTGCCATTAAAGTAATTTTCGCACTCCTGGCGCAGCAGCTGAATCGTTTGCGAAAACAGTGAGGAATCATCACAAAAAAGAATGCCGTAATTATTGCGAAAACTTTCACTCTCAAGTGTGCCACTGACAAAACAGGCATCTGATTTTTCGGCCGCAACAATTGAAAAACCGAGTGGCCTGTTATGAGACAGCATACAAGCACTGACTGTTTGGTACATCGCCCAGTGTGATGCCGTTTTTATTGAGGTTGTTATCAATAATACACGCTGTTTTTCTTTAATTTCATGGCGAAGCGCGCGTTGAAGCTGTGTGTCGGACAAGCTGTCCGTAACTATAATCAGCATAGAATCAGCATGGCGGATCACTCTATTGATTTCATGACGTGCATCATGCCATCGATGCGGAAGAAGATAGGCAGATTCAGCCAAGAGTTGGAAGATCAAAAGAGTGAGCATTACAACATACTTCATAGGATTCATGACGCTTTTTTGTTACAATGCTATCACAACACATGCCCAAAAGGGAAACCTATGACTATTGCGCTGCTCAACACCACTCCTATCGTTGAAAAGCTCGTTGAACGCCTGGCGCAAAAGCGTGGGGATATGCTGATTGATACGGGAGATGGCGGGCAGGCCGATATTGTGATCGTCGATGACAGTGTAGCACAGAAATACGATGCTGATGCCGCTGGCGAGCTGGGTCGTTATACACTCTATGTGGGGTCACGTTTCGATGAGATGCCCGAAGGGTACGATGCAGTGCTCGGAAAGCCGTTTTTACCTGACGAACTGAACGGATTATTGGAAAATGCAGAACTGGAATTAGGCGCATCCGTAGACCGAAGCAATATCTTCGATGCAGATGAAGCCGCTGCCGCAATTACGGCAGATGCAACGGCAGAGGAGCCGCTTTTCAATCCTGACGATGTCGATGAGCTCAAAGCACTGCTCGAATCCGTGGAAACGGAAAGCACGGAAGATGTGCTGAATGCGACCGAACTTGAGGCACAGATTGAATCGGCACTGGACACGATGGAGCCTGATGCATGGGAACAGCCGATTGAAGAGGTGCTTTACGATGCCAATGCACCGCAGCAGAGGAGCAGCAGCAAAACGCCGGATAAATTTGAGGGAATTGATTTGCATGCACGCGGTGTTGAAGCGCTGCAGGATCTTATGTCGATTCTGAGCGACGAGTCGGTAGCGCGTGCGCTTAAGGAGATGGGTGTACGCATCGATATATCATTCGGGGAGAAACGATGAAAAAAGACGGCGGGGCGATACTGGTGCTCTCTGGACCCAGCGGGGCGGGGAAAAGTTCGCTGATCAATACGGTGGCAGAAGCGATCGGACCTTTTTATTTTTCCATTTCCACAACGACGCGCCCAATGCGCGAAGGAGAAATTGACGGGGTGCATTATCACTTTGTCGATGAGGCGACGTTCAAACAGGAGATCGAAGAAGAGTACTTTTTAGAATATGCGATCGTGCACGGGAATTATTACGGTACATCGATCAAGCCGGTGAAACAGGCGCTTGGCGAAGGGAAACTGGTTATTTTCGACATCGATGTGCAGGGGCATGACGCTGTTCAGCACCGCATGGGAGATATCACGACTTCAGCGTTTATTACTACCCCGACTTTGAGCGAACTTGAACGGCGTCTAACTGCGCGAGCGACAGATGCGCAAGCAGTGATTCTTAACCGGATCGATATGGCTAAGCGTGAAATCCAGCGTATGAGTGAGTACGATTATATTATAATAAACGACGATCTCGACGAAGCAGCAGAGGTATTGGTTTCTGTTGCGAGAGCTGCAAGACTGAAGGTTCCTACACTGATGATCAATGAATTTGTTCAGCAGTGGGAAGCGAATTAGCCTTTTTTCGCTATTATTACATTTCCAAAATAGACAAAACAGAATCAAGGATTTATAATGGGTATGCCAAGCGGAACTGAACTGTTGCTGATATTCGGGATCATCGTCCTGCTGTTCGGTGCGAAGAAAATCCCGGACCTGGCCAAGGGAGTCGGCAAAGGGATTAAGAACTTCAAGAACGAGATGAAAGACGATGCGCCAGAAGAGGTTGCGTCGAACGAGGCAACCAAAAAGGTTGAAGGCGGTGAAGCGGCGACAGCTGACGCGCATAAAGAAACAGAAAAACAGGCGTAACGCATTTGAAACAGCGTGTGTCGGTGCTTCTCAAAGCGCAGTTTGAACGTGACGTCGTTCTGGAAAAGCCCAAAGATCGTTCGTTCGGCCATTATGCTACCCCTATTGCTTTTTCGCTTGCCAAGGAGTTGCGCAAATCTCCGATGGTGATTGCAGATGAATTGGCTTCTTCATTCGGTAATCATGCCATGTTCTCTGCCGTCGAGGCGACCAAGGGTTATATCAATTTTCGTCTTTCCGAAGCTTTTATGGATGAGTATGCCACCTGGGCGCTCGAGAATGAAACATTGTTCGGCCACGCAGAGCGAGAAGGCAGAATTTTGCTGGAATTCGTCAGCGCGAATCCGACGGGACCGCTGCATATCGGGCATGCCCGCGGTGCGGTGTATGGCGATACACTGCTGCGTCTTGGGCGGCGATTGGGGTATGACATAACAGCGGAGTATTATGTCAATGATGCTGGAAACCAGATCGATCTGCTGGGACTCTCCTTGCAGCTTGAGGGACAGCACAGTGTACTCAATATGGAAGTGGAATGGCCGGAGAAGTACTACCGCGGCGAATATATGACAATCCTCGCGGAAGAAGCACTTAGTGCCTTTGGCAGCGACATTCTCACCAATCCCGACCGCCAGAAGGAGCTCGCGCTTTGGGCCAAGGACAAGGTGATGGAGCTGATCGTTTCAGACCTGGGCGATGCGAATATCCATTTCGACACTTTTGTCAGCGAGGCGTCGCTCTACGACGACTGGGACCGCGTCATGAAGAAACTTGGTGACGGCGTCTTTGATAGCGAGGGCAAGCTCTGGCTTCGTTCGACGGAGTACGGTGATGAAAAAGACCGCGTCGTCGTACGAGAAGATGGCCGCCCGACTTATCTCGCCGGCGACATCGTCTATCACAACCGCAAGTTCGAACAGGGGTTCGATCACTACATAAATATCTGGGGCGCTGACCACCATGGCTACATCGCCCGGGTCAAAGCTGCGGCGCGTTTTTTGGGATACGATGCGGAAAAACTGGAAATTTTGCTCTCTCAAATGGTCAGCCTGCTAAAAGACGGCGAGCCGTATAAGATGAGCAAACGCGCGGGTAATGTCATTTTGATGAGTGATATCGTCGAAGAGATCGGTGCGGACGCACTGCGCTTTATCTTTGCCAGCAAAAAAAGTGACACGGCGCTCGAGTTTGACGTCGAGACACTCAAAAAGCAGGATAACTCCAATCCGGTCTACTACGTCAACTACGCCCATGCGCGTATTATGACGATGCTCTCCAAAAGTGTACTGGAAACAGAAACGATTATGGCCTCGGAGCTGAAAGCTTTGCATGCTGACGCCGATGCGCTTCTGTTCGAGGCACTGCTGCTGCCCGAGGTCATCGAAGATGCCTTTAGCTCCCGGCAGGTACAAAAACTGCCTGATTACCTCAAATCTCTCGCGGCACGGTTGCACAAGTTCTACTACGATCACCGGATTATCGGCACCAAAGATGAAGCCAAACTGCTGAAATTGATGCTGATGGTCGCGCTCTCAATCCGCACCGGCCTCTCCCTGATGGGAATCACGGCCAAAGACCGCATGGTCGCTGACGAGAAGTAGCCTCTCTCTCATCACAGCATTACCACGGTAAAGCCCCCTGTTTTATTAGCTTCGGTCTGCCGAAGCGCATCAATCAATCATAAAAACTGTCGTTTTGCACTCCTTGAAAGCCGCCCTGGTGGCAGTCGTGCCGGGAAGGGCGAGCGTTTTGCAAAACGACGATTTTCTTTTGGTACTTCTCTTTGTAAAAAGAAAAGTACGGGAGTAGCAACGCTTCTGAAAGTATTGCCACTTTTTTAAAAAAAGTAGCGCAAAAAGCGGCCTTTCGCGATTCGCTTCGCCCTTCCCGGCGGTTAGACGCCTCCAGGACGGCTGACAAAGATCGCGCTCAAGGCCAAGAGTCCATTGATCGATGCGCTTCGATATCTCGAAGCTTTTGTTCGTAATGAGATTCGGTTCCCGAACTCATTTCTGCGAAGCCTTTAACGCTCTACCCCATCCGGCAGCAGTCTGGGAGATTTGACCCGCACCCGTTTATGTTTCCCCAGCTCTCCGGATTCTATGATTACATCTCCCTTGGCGACCTTGCACATCTTTGCCAGTAGCGCTATGATATGTTTATTGGCTTTGCCGTCTACCGGCGGGGCAGTGATGCGCAGTTTGCGCGCTTCACCCATGATTTCAGCCAGTGCGTTTGAGCTCGCTTTGGGTTGAATGCGCAGATGTAAAATGAGATCATCGTTATCGAAATCGTACCACATGTCGCAATTATAGCGCTAGTAAGGGAGAACAAGATGAAATCCGTTTTCATGATCGCAGCATTCGCTATGGTACTTTCGGCGCTCACCCGTGAAGAGTGCAGCGGGATGCTGGAGCGTTTTAATGCTGTCGAGTTGGCCTACGACGCTGCGGTGCTATCCAAAGTGGCGGCCCCAGCCACAGCTGAGGCAATCACCCGTTTTCGCAAAGAAGGTAAATATATTTACAATACCTGCAAAGACAAAATGAGCACTACGCGTTGGTATATGCTTGGCAAGAAAGTAAACGATTCCAAAGCGGATATTGCAAAATTAAGACTTGAAAGTGTATCGGAGCTGACGCAGTATGCCATCACGCATCCGCCCGTGATCATCAAAAACCTCTGCGGTACGATTAGGCAGGGCATTCATTTGCCCCCAAAGTGACAATTATGAAAAAAATAGTCCATGCCGCCGTACTGCTGCCTTTTTTGCTTTGGTCTGCCGACTGTAAAAAACTCGAATCGGATTTTGCCGCATTGGATCAAGATTATCGTATGGCGCGTACCATCAAGTCCTCAACGAAGCGGTACGACTACTATTACCGCTATATTGTTACGGGGGCGGAGCTGATGACACGGTGCCGCACGGATCGAAGAAATTACAAATATACGGAGATCGTCCGAAAACTACGGGCTGCTGAACGTGAACGTGCCGGACTGCGACAGGCGGTCATTCGCGAGCAGTGGAAATTAAACCATGTCAAACCGATTGTCAAATACGTTTACCAAAATTGCACCTATTCCAATTGAAGCCCGGGTGCGCTAAAATACGCTTCCGCATTCGTCCTCATCGCTTAACTGGATAAAGCAGGGCCCTCCTAAGGCCTAGCTCGAGGTTCGAGTCCTCGTGGGGACACCAGAAAACTTAA
>JANTHE010000007.1 GCA_024762585.1 Sulfuricurvum sp.
AGATGGTGCAGGCACTCAAACCGCTCGATGACGCCTATGATCTCATGCGTGTTGACGTCAGCACCTATCAGGCGACCTCCGGTGCAGGCAAATCCGCTATGGAAGAACTGGTGAAGCAGATGCAGGATTTTTTCGCCTTCAAGCTCGATGAAAGTGAACACGCAAAGTTCCCGCATCAGATCGCGCTCAACCTGATCCCCCAGATTGACGTGTTTCAAGACAGCGGCTACACCAAAGAGGAGATCAAAATGGTCAACGAGACCAAAAAGATTCTCCATAAAGATGTGGAACTCAGCGCGACCTGTGTCCGTGTCCCCGTCTTGCGTGGCCACTCCGAAGCCATCACAATGACATTCGACAGTGCCGTTGAAGCGGCGGAAGCGCGCGACCTGCTCGCAAAAGCGCCCAATATTATCATTGAAGACGATCCGAAAAACGGTGTCTACCCCATGCCTGCTGCCTGTGTGGACCGCAACGAAACGTTCATAGGGCGTATTAGAAACGATCTGTACCGCGACAACATGCTGCACATGTGGGTCGTTGCCGACAATCTCCGCGTCGGCGCCGCGACCAATGCCGTGCGCATCGCGCAGAAGTGGATCGAAATGGGAGGCACGGATGCTTGAAAGAGTCTTTGAATCCGGACTGTGGAACAGCCGTCTCTTTACGCTCTTTGCCGTCATCTTTTCGATGATCGGTGCAATCATCCTCTTTATCGTCGCCAGCCTCGACATCTGGGAAGTGATGGTCATGATCTGGAACCTGTTTGCGCACCATATCCACCCCGAGCACCTGCACGAGGAGGTGATCTCCGCCATCATCGGCTCGATCGACCTCTACCTGATCGCCATCGTCCTGCTCATCTTCAGCCTCGGCGTTTACGAGCTTTTTGTCTCCAAGATCGATGCCGCCGAGGATTCCGATGGAAAAAGCTCGACCGTCTTGCAGATTCACTCCCTAGACCAGCTCAAAGACAAAATTGCCAAGGTGATCGTCATGGTCCTGGTCGTTAATTTTTTCCAGCGCGTGCTGCATACCGAGTTTCACGGGGCGCTCGAAATGCTCTACTTCTCGGGGTCGATCCTGCTGCTCGCGCTTGCGCTCTATTTTCTGCACAAGGGCGATCACTGATCGCTCACCCTTAAACACCATATTTAGGATAGTACTATGAGTAAAATTTTCGTCGACGCCTGCTTGGGCAAAGAGACTCCTTATACCCCTGTCTGGATGATGCGGCAGGCGGGACGCTACCTCCCCGAATATATGAAAGTGCGCGCGGAAGCGGGCAGTTTCCTCAACCTCTGCCACAACCCGGAAAAAGCAGCCGAAGTCACCCTTCAGCCGCTCGACATCGTGGGTGTCGATGCCGCCATTCTCTTCAGCGATATTCTCGTCATCCCTGACGAGATGGGGATGGACCTCTCTTTTGTCAAGGGCGAAGGTCCCAAGTTCAGCGACCCGCTGAAAAGCAAAGAGGATCTCGACCGGCTCATCGGCGGCGAAGAGGCCGCAAGCAGACTTACCTATGTCTACGACACCATCAAGCTTCTACGGCAGCAACTCGATGCCCGCGGCGATAACAAGGCGCTGATCGGCTTTACGGGCGCGCCGTGGACGCTGGCTACCTACATGATCGAAGGACAGGGGACCAAGACCTACAACATCTGTAAAAAGATGATGTACTCCGAACCGGAACTGCTGCATGCCATTTTGAAAAAAGTGACCGAGGTTGTCAAACTTTACATGGAAAAGCAGATCCAAAGCGGCGTTGATGTTGTGCAGATCTTCGACTCCTGGGCGGCGGCGATCGAACCGGGCAAGTACGACGAGTTCTCCTGGAAATACATGGTCGAAATCGCCGAGTACCTCAAAGAAAAATACCCCCACATCCCCATCATCATGTTCCCCAAGGGAGTCGCGGCCTTCATCGAACGCGGCGGCGTCTACGGCAACTTCGACGTCATGGGCATCGACTGGGGGACGCCAATGGCGCTGGCCAAAGAGAAACTCGGCGATCGCTATGTGCTGCAGGGCAACATGGAACCTTGCCGTCTCTACTCCAAAGAAGCGACAACGGCGTGTGTCGAAGCCATCCAGCAGATCATGGGCGGCAAGCGGCACATTCTCAACCTTGGCCACGGCATCCTGCCCGACGTTCCGGTCGAAAACGCCATCCATTTCGTCAACGAGTGTCACCGAGTCAGTGAAAAAAAATAGCTCGATATTCGGCCCGGTGAATTCCCGCCGTTTCGGCACCTCGCTGGGCATCGACCTCTCACCCTCGATCAAGCAGTGTAACTTCGACTGCCTCTACTGTGAACTGGCCCCGGCGTATCCGGTCACGTCGCAAACGGTGCATGTCGGCGTGGATGAGATCATAGAGGAGCTCAAAGCTGCCTTGAAAGTCCATCCCGATATCGACGACATTACGGTCACGGCCAACGGCGAACCGACGCTCTATCCCGAGCTTGACACCCTGATTGAACGCATCGATGCCATCAAGGGAGAGACGAAGACGCTGATTCTCACCAATAGCGCCACCATCGACGATCCCGATACGTTCAGAACCTTGCTGAAGTTCGACCAGGTCAAGCTTTCGCTCGATGCCGTTTCTCCTGAGGTCTTCAAAAAGATCGACCGGCCGGCCGAAGGGATCGATATTGCAGCCATCATCGAGGGCATCAAAGCGTTCTCGCAACAATACAAAGGCGACCTCTACCTGGAAATTCTCTTTGTTCACGGCCTCAACGACACCGACGACGAAATTGCCGCGCTAAACAGCGTCTTGCGAGACATTCCGTGCAAACGTATCGACCTGGGCACCATCGACCGTCCCCCAGCCTACCCCGTGCAGGGGCTCAGTTACAGCGAACTGCATGCTGCCGCTGCCAAATTCGACGCCGACCTGCCGATCCACATCGCCTCGCGCACCCACGCCGAATCATGCCAAAGCCGGTACAGCGACGAAGAGATCGTCAACACCCTCGACAAGCGACCGCTAAGCATGGAAGACATGGAACTGCTGTTCGACGAAGCAACGATAAAGCGGCTGCAAAAGCTGATCGAAAGCGGCAAAATCGTTTCCGAAAACAGCTCGGGCATCACCTTCTATCTCCCCGCTGAAAACCTGCATCGAAAACGCCAATAAAATTCTTGACAATTTAAAAAGAATCGTCTATAATTTCGGCCTCACAACGATTCCGGATTAGCTCAGCGGTAGAGTAGGTGACTGTTAATCACTTGGTCACTGGTTCGAATCCAGTATCCGGAGCCATTTTCTTCGACGCTTTTTCCTTCACCCATTCAAGTAGTTAATGGACTCTTCGTCTATGATCCTTTATTTGCAATCGGTATTAGCGCTATAATACACCTACCATTTCAAGGAACGCATTTGAGTAAAAACGTCACGTTTCATATCGGCCTGGGCAAGACCGGCAGCACGTACCTGCAGCACGAGTTTTTTCCGAAACTCAAAGGGGTCGAGTACATACCGAGCCGTAAATACCACAAGATTTTCGAGATTCTGAAAAACAAGCCCGACGGCAGCTACTTCATTTCGCGAGAATTCGACCAGCAGCTCGAATCCGAATGCACGACAATTGCCGAACACTACCCCGATGCGAACATCATCATGGTCCTGCGCCCGCCGGCAAGCTGGATAGCGTCGCAGTACCGCCGCTTTGCGAAAAACGGCATCCATGCGACGTTTCAGGAGTTTTTCGACATCGAAAACGATGCGGGGCGATGGAAACAAAAAGAACTCTATTTTTCACACCATATCGCTTTTCTGGAAAAGACCTTCAACAAGAAGCCGCTGGTACTCTTTCACGAGGATCTGAAAAAAGATCCTCACTCCTTCATGAAAAAGATGGCGGATTTTGCGGGAGCGTCCTACAATGAAGCGGATATCTCGCTCGATCCGGTGCATAAGTCGCACAGCGAAAAGCGGCTGAAGATGATGCGAAAGTACGGCCACAAGTTCGTGCCGGAGGGGCACAAATACAGCGACAATTACATCATCCACAAACTGCAGTGGCGCTGGAAGCAGATCAAGGTGCACACTCTGATGGCACTCTCGGCGCTCTTTCCCGAATCGCATTTCGATGATATCGAACTCATCCCCAAAGATCAGCTCGACAAAATCGCCGAGACGTTCGCGGAAGATTACGCCAAATGCAAAGCTTGGGCGGAGGCCAACAACCCCGTCTAAATTGCGTTATAATTTAAGGGCACCTCTAAAAACCGAAACTGCAAGGAAGTACAATGGGCGCATTAAAAGAAGATATTCATTATACGTATGACGACTATAAATTATGGAAAGGAGAATGGGAGCTTTTTGACGGTATCGCGGTAGCGATGTCGCCTGCTCCGGTACGGAAACATCAAAGTTTGGCCGGTGCACTGATTAGAGAGTTTGGCAATCAGCTTTATGACTGCATGGAGTGTGAAGTGCTCGGCGAAGTCGATTACAAAATCAGCGACGATACTATCTTACGTCCCGATATCGTCGTGACATGTGACGAGACGGGAGAAGCCTATCTTACTAAAGCACCCGAGATTATCGTCGAGATTGTATCCAAATCGTCCGCGAAACGCGACGAGGTTTACAAATTCGAGATCTACGAACGTGAAAAAGTACGCTACTACATCATCGTCTATCCCGATGACCTCATCGCCAAAGTCTACAAACTTGATGGCAAAACGTACGACAAGCAAGGGGATTTTACTCAGGAAACCTATACGTTTCAGGAGAGCCGTTGCGGCCTTACACTCGATTTTGCAAGAGTGTTTAAACGGTTCAGGGCACCTCTATAAAGTAAGCTCGCTCACCCCTCTTTACCAGCAAGCCGACGAAAATCTTCCGACGCCTCCATCAACTCCACGAATGTTCCCGTTTCGGTAATCCTGCCTGCTTTGAAAAAGTAGAGCCGGTCCGCGTGCTCCACCGTGCTGAGGCGGTGGGCGATCATGATCGTGATCTTGTCTTTGGTGTAGCCCTCCAGTGCACGCTGTATGCGCGCTTCGGATTCGTTGTCCAGCGCGCTCGTGGCTTCATCGAGAATCAGTACCGACGCATTTTTGTAGATGGCGCGGGCGATGGCGATGCGCTGCCGCTGGCCGCCGGAGAGGTTCGCACCCGCTTCGTCCATGACGGTATGGACCCCTTCGGGCAGTGCGGCGGCAAAGTCGTACGCATCGGCCAGCTTGAGCGCTTCGACGACGCGTGCTTCATCCAGCTTCAGGCCATACGCGACATTTTCGGCCAGGGAGTCTTGCATGATGTAGACCCGCTGCGACACGACCGCCATCTTGTCTAGCAGCGACCGGTGCTCATAGCTGCGGACATCCCTGCCATTGACGAGCAGCGTACCCGACGTAGGGTCGTAAAAGCGCAGCAACAGGTTCACCAGCGAACTTTTCCCGCCGCCGCTGTCGCCCACAAGGGCGATCTTCTCGCCGCTGCGAATGACCATGCTGACGTTGTCGAGCGCCCGCTTTTCGCCGTAATAAAGCGACACGTGATCGAATTCGACGGAATCGATCGCCCCCTCGAGTTTCAGATCCCCCTCTTTGATGGCGCTTTGACGGTCGAGTACCTCGAAAATCCGCTCGCTTGCGGCGATGGCGTCCTGGATTTTTCCGTAGATGGAGCTGACCCGGCGCAACGGCTGAAAGGTAAGCCCCACGGCAGTAAGGAACGCCGTGAACTCCCCGACTGTCATCTGGTTGTCGTATACATGTTTTCCGGCGATGTAGATGACGGCCGCCAGCCCTGTCGCTGCAATCACTTCAAGGATGGGCGAGACCAGTTCGTTCGTATAGACCGCTTTCATGTTCAGTTTGAAAAAATGGTTGTTCTCCGCGTCGAAACGTTCCATTTCGTACGATTCCGTGCCGTTGGCCTTGATGATCTCGGCGTTGTTAAACACCTCGGTCAGGCGCGTCACCACGTCAGCATTTTTCTCCTGTGAGCGGTGCGAAAGGCGCTTGAGCCGTTTGGCAATGAGCACCAGTGGGTAGATGGCGAGCGGCATGACGACGAGTGCGTAAAAGGCTAATGTCGGACTGAGGTAGATGACATAGGCAACCAGACCGATCGCCGTGAACGATTCGCGGACAAGCTCGGGAAGCATGTTGGAGACGAAATACTGCACCCGGTTGATGTCGTTGGTGATCCGGCTGATGAGATCGCCGCTGCGGTTGGCATGCAAAAAGGCCATGTCCAGATGCAGCATCCGGTCCAACAGCATCGAACGCAGCCGTGTCACCATGCTCAGACCGATATGGTTCATATAGACCGATTGCAAGTAGCGCCCGACCGATTTCGCGACGTAGATGCCGATCATCATCAGTGGGATCAGATAGAGCATCTTTGGGTCTTTTTCGATGAACATCTTGTCCATGAGCGGCTGCATGATCTGCGCCGTCGCTACCGTTGAGAGTACCGTCAGCGAGATACCGATGAAGACGATACAGTAGTATATCTTGTAACTTTTCAGATAGGGCCAGTAGCGTTTGAACGTTCGTTTCAAATCCGGATCATCCTTTGTTTGAGTCTTCTCATTTTACCCAATTAGCTATAATGCCGGAAATGGAAAAAAGCACTGTGCCCCTGATTGACACCGTCACCTCCGTCCTCATCATCCGCTGCGGTGCTTTGGGCGACCTTATTTACGCCACCAGCGTCATTGATGCCCTCAGGACACAGTACGGCGACACCGTCACCATTGATTTCGTCTGCACCCCCGGTCCGGGAACACTTTTCAAATCCGACGAACGGGTTCGCCGCGTCTTTGGACTCAAGCATCGGAGTTTTCCCCTATGGCTGAGCCGTGAAAAACGGCAGATCATCACGGCTTCCAGACAACATCCGTACGACCTTTTAATCAATCTGGAGTGGGGAGAGCAGTTTCACGATCTCGCCCGCGCCGTCCATGCGAAACAAAAACTGGGCATGCCGTTTTCGCGCCCGAATCTTCCCAAAGGTGTTATACATGCGGCAGATATGATCAAAGCGTTTTACGCCGACGCCGTTTCTAATGACGTCTTAAACAAAAGCGTGCCGCGGCTGATCGGCACACCGGAAAAAGCACTCCGAACGCACTATGATCTTCCTGAACGCTATCTTGTCATCAACGCCAGCAATTCGCATATTAAAAAACAGCGTATCAATTACCGCGCCTGGCCACAAGAGCACTGGAAGCGACTGCTTGAACTGATCGACGGAAGCATCCCCGTCGTTATGATCGGCGGCAAAGGGGAGGAGCGTTATTTCGAACATATTCGCCCCTTTCCGGCGGGCACAATCGACCTTGTGGGCAAAACCCTGCTGTCCGACCTCATCGGCATTATTGAAAACGCCGAAGCCGTTGTCACGACCGACACTGGACCGGCGCATATGGCCGCGGCGGTCAACACCCCTGTTTTCACCCTCATCGGCCCCACTCCGGAAGACGAGACCGGTCCGTACAAAACACCTAACAATGAAGTGCACATTCTCAAAAGCGACGTACCATGCCGCCCCTGCTACCGCACGCCCGTCATGGAGGCCTGCGAAGACAACATCTGTATGAAACAAATTACCCCTGAAATGGTGTACGACGCCCTTTCGCCTCTACTGCGCTCCTAAGCCCTTTGTGGCTATAATCCGTTTCATATCCTTGCAAAAAGGTCTGTTATGCGCAAACGAATACTTGTCACCGGCGGCGCCGGTTTTCTGGGTTCTCACCTCTGTACCCGCCTGGTCAACGAAGGCAACGACGTCATCTGTCTGGACAACTTTTTCACCGGCAATAAGGAGAATATCGAGCATCTCATCGGCAACCCCTTCTTCGAAGTAATCCGCCACGACGTCACCCTGCCGATCTACCTCGAGGTCGACGAGATCTACAACCTCGCCTGCCCTGCTTCACCGCCGCACTACCAGTTCGACCCGGTCGCCACAACCAAGACCTCTGTCATGGGCGCCATCAACATGCTCGGCCTCGCCAAACGCTGCAAAGCAAAAATTTTGCAGGCATCGACTTCAGAAGTTTATGGAGACCCCGAGATCCATCCCCAGACCGAAGAGTACCGCGGATCGGTCAACCCTACAGGAATACGTGCGTGTTATGACGAAGGAAAACGCTGCGCAGAGACTCTCTTTTTCGACTATTACCGCCAACATGGTGTCGATATCAAGGTGATGCGTATCTTCAACACATATGGGCCCAATATGGACCCTTATGATGGACGCGTTGTCTCTAACTTCATTGTGCAAGCACTAAAAAGCGAGAATCTTACCATCTATGGTGACGGCACGCAGTCGCGTTCGTTTTGCTATGTCGATGATCTTATCGAAGGTATGATCGGCCTGATGAACTCCCGTGATGGCTTTACTGGGCCGGTCAACATCGGCAACCCCGGCGAATTCACGATGCTTGAATTGGCACAGAAAATTATCGATATCACCGGCTCGTCAAGCAAAATCACCTTCCATCCGCTTCCCCAGGACGACCCGATGCAGCGCCAACCCGATATTACCCTGGCGAAAAACGAGCTGGGATGGGAGCCGACCATCTCGCTTGAAGCGGGACTTGAAAAGACAATTGGGTATTTTAAAAGCACGCTTTGATGGAACCTTGCCGTGTCGGAGTGATCGTCTCTGTCTATAAAGATGTCGAAGCGTTGCGCCTCATTATGAAGGCGTTACAAGCGCAGACCCGCGCGCCCGACGAAATCATTGTTAGCGAAGATGGTGAAGATGAGACGATGCGTAATTATATTGAAACCCTCGACTTTCCCATCATACACTGTACACAAGAGGATAAAGGGTGGCGTAAAAACCGTGCACTGAACCGCGCCATTACAAAGAGCTCCTGCGACTATCTTATTTTCATCGACGGTGATTGCGTTCCGTATGATACATTTGTAGAAGCACATATGCTGCTGCGGGACTCCGACAAGGTTGTCTGCGGCAGACGAAGCGAACCGGGGATAAAGTTCAGTACTGCTTTGCGTGAAGGTCGTTTAAGCATGCAGGCATTCAAACGCCGATACCTGCGGAACTTCTTTGCGCTCAAACGTGATGCCGTTCGCCACTACGAACAGGGGATCTACCTCAAACCTCACGGCATACTTTTCAATCTGGTTCATGCCTTGAAAAAAAGTGAACCGCATCTGGTCGGCTGTAATTTCTCCTGTGATAAAGAAGCGCTTCAGATGATCAACGGTTTCGATGAAGACTTTACGATGCCGACGACAGGCGAAGATACCGATATTGAGCGTCGGCTGAAGCACTTTGGCATTGAAATGACCTCCGGACAATATGCTGCCAATATGATTCATCTGTATCATAAAAAACTGTTCAATCCCGAAATCACAACACAAACCGAAGCACTGATGGCACAAAAAGAGGACGTTTTTGTCTGCAAAAACGGTCTTGAAAGCCATAGGGATTGATCATGAAGACACTCTTTATCACCTCGCGTGCCGCCGATTATGTTCAAGATCTTACCTACAGCGGACTCGTGAAGCTGTTAGGCGTTAAGAACGTCATCGATCTGCCGTGGAATAAAAAATTTCACTTCCCCTATAAAAAATATCCAAAAAACCTCGGCTATACCGCCGGTTCCCTATTCACTTCTCTCGCAAACCGTTCTCTGAAAGCAATCGAACTGGTCGTCGTCGCCTCAGCAAAATGTGATGTTTTTGATACATATCTTTCACTGATTGACGACATCCCGGCTTCCGCTGTCGTCGTTTTTATCGACGGCGGTGATCAGCGTGAAATCGGCGGCGGGCTTCGATTTGAGCAATGTGAAGAGACGTACAAGAAGGCGATCGGGAAACGTCCCTTCGATCTTATCTTCAAGCGCGAGTATTTCTTGGAAGATGATTGGGGTGCGAATGTCTTCGCATTCCCGATCAGTTTCAATCCTGACCGTCTTCGTCCGCTTTCACCCCATAAAAAATATGACCTCTCTTTTTGGGCGGTCGAGACCGACCCCATACGCACCCAGGCGCTTGAACTGCTTGAAAATGCTTTTGACTGTCGCACCAACGGAACCCAGCGCAATCAAACCTTCCGGCAATATAAGCGCAAAGGAAGCTTTTACCTCCAGGAGCTAGCCGCGTGTAAAGTCGTGCTCAATTTTCGCGGCGGCGGATGGGATACGATGCGCTACTGGGAAGTGCCTGCAGTAGGATCGATGATGATCTCCCAAAAACCCGGAATCCGGATTGAGCATGACTTTATAGAGGGAAAACATCTGGTATATGTACAAGATGATTTAAGCGATCTGCTGGAACTCGGAGCGTATTACATTACGCACGATACAGAACGTGAGGCCATGGCACGTGCGGCGCACGAACACCTTCTAACGTACCATACCGATGAAAAAAGAGCGGCATTTTTGCTCGAGCAAGTGACAAAGTATCAAAGGGGACGCTCATGAACAGTTTCAGATGGATAGACTACCTGAGAAACAAGATTCGTATAGCATCAGGAAACCGTGTCACAATTGGGAAAGCCCTCAAAATGAGCAAGACTTCTATTAAGATTAAAGGAAAAGGCAATCATCTTATTATTGGGGAACGCGTTAAACTACGCAGTTCGAATATCGAGATATTTGCAGACAACGCCCTGGTAAGTATCGGCGCTGGCACCATGATCGGGCACCACTGCCACATCAGCGTTCTTGATCATGAACGACGTATCGTCATCGGCGAGGAGTGCGGCCTCTCACGCCATGTCAAAGTCATGTGCTCCGACGGCCATCCCATCTGCCAAAACGGCAAACAGATCAATGAAGCGCGCGATATTGTTTTAGGCGATCATATCTGGATCGGCGACAGTGTCACGATTTTAAAAGGGGTACGCATCGGCTCCGGAAGTGTCATTGGGATCAACGCTACCGTGACGCGATCCATCCCGGAGGCCAGTATCGCTGTCGGCAATCCCGCCAAAGTGGTCAAAGAGAACATTACCTGGCAACCGTAGCCAGCAAGCCCGATAGCGCACGAAACTGTTTTGTAGTATCAAAACGCATCTGCGCACTGGTTTTCCCTCTGGCTGCAAGCGAAGTGTTCAATTTAGAATCTTCGCTTAACCGTGCAATTTTTTCAGCAAGATCATGCGCCGAGTTTTGCTCAAACAGCAGTCCCGTCACACCGTCATCGATTATCTCCAGCGGGCCGCAACGATTTGTTCCAATCACCGTCGTGCCCACCTGCATCGCCTCTATGAGCACCAGACCAAACGTTTCACAAGTTGTCGCCAGCACTATCGCATCGCACAGCTGGTAAAAATGGTGCGGGTTTTTCATGAATCCCAGAAAATGGACCTGTTCCCCAATCCCTTTCTGCTTCGCCTGAGCCTTGAGCGCATCGATGTAGCCTTTTTGCATCTCATGCCCGACAAACCACGCATTGACTTCTCTTCCCTGCACCTTCAAAGCGGCAACCGCCTCAATCAGCAGATGCTGTCCCTTCCCCTCTTCGATCCGGCCGACCATTCCCACATTGAATCCACGCTGCATTCCATGCTGTCGTTTCAGCGAATCAATCTTCTGGGTATCCAACAATTCAGGCTCATCCGAACCCATATAGAGCACTTCTATACGGGGCCGAACCGCGTCGGGAATAAATCGTCGCAACTGGTCGGCGACCTGATGTGTCACCGGTAACATCATGTCAATATTCCTATACAGCAGCCGGTGATAGGGGTCGTTCTTGAACTTTGTCATCGTCATGTTCCGCGTCTGCACCAGTTTGGGCTTGCGTTTTGAAAGCTTTTTGGCCATAACCGCCGCCGGAATATCCTTGGTCCAGTGCAGATGCACGACGTCGATCCGCTCGCGGTCGATGATAGACGCCAGACGCTTCGCCGCGCCGAACATCAACAGCGTCGATTTTTTTTCAATCAGCTCGTAACGGTACGGCGTATCTTCATAATACTGTTCCAGTTTGCCTGCAGGATTGATAACACTGATGACGTTAAAATCCTCATCGAGCGCCTTGGCGGCGCGCACCATATAGAGCTCCAACCCGCCAAGATCGGGGGAGAGGCAGAGTTCGAGCAGATTTGTATTCACAGCGAAAGGTGCTCCCGGAGCCGCTGATCGAGCTGATCCAGCTCTTCTTGTTGCAGTGCGGTCAGCAGATGCTCCAGACTGAAACGACCAAGATCGAGCGTACAGATTTCATTGACACATATTTCGCTCGTCTTTTCCAATCGATCTCTGGCGGGAATCCGCACCCGAAGCGTACCGCCGGCGAGCATCGTCGTCATCGGAGCGACAGTCACACCCTTGAACGCCACTTTGTCGATATTGCGGTTCGCCACATCGTTTTGAACGACAACGGCCGGGCGAACTTTTCCGAATTCGCTGTTATATTTTTTACCGAAATTTACCAAGTACACCTCACCGCGCTTCACGGCAGCTCCTCCGCGACCGATTCAGTATCCAAAAACTCCTCATACGCCTCTTGTGAAAGCGCTTTTTGATTGGCGGCAAGATAGAGCTCGTCTTCGATTTTTTCCCGTATTGCCTCATAAATTTTATACGGAATCACTACACTGCGCACCACATGCTGCTTGGCATCTTCGACAAAGGTGATCTCCTTGGGCTTGGTCACATAAGAAGGTTTTTTTACGATATCACTGGAGGAAATAGTCAACATACTGCACCTTTTTAAATACTATTATATCATACTAATCATTACTATGTTCATTTTCCTGAAGCTCGAGCATGATGACATATTTCATATAGCTGTTATAGGCCGAAGCGAACGCCACATGCCACTCCGCCAGGCCGCCGAAAATGCCGCCTTTAGCGATCATGCCCTTGAAAAACGCCCCCGCACCGTGCGTGAAAGGGTCGTACCACTTTGCCCGCTTTCCTTCCTTGTAGCGCACATACGCCAGATTGACCGCGAAACGGTCGGCCTTGCGCACCAGCGTGCCGAAACTATCAAAGGAGTAGTGGAGCATATCGACATCGAGCTTCTCAAAGTTATCTGTAGCGACATGGCCGTGTTCGCCTTCGGTGGTGTAGCCGCATTTTTGACGGTTGTAAAGACGTACCACCCTATCGGGGTACCACTGCCGGATCTCTTTCTTCCCAATAAAGCTGCGCCGTTTGAACGAGAACCCCTCATACGGAGTGCTCTCCAGGTCCAGCGCTTCGATGGCACGAACGGCATCGTCGGTCAGCCGTTCGTCGGCGTCGATGCTCAAAATCCAGTCGTTTGTTGCCAGCGGTTCGCAAAACGCCTTTTGCCCCCCGTCTCCGAGATATTTCTGCTGTACGACCTTCACCCCCATCTCTTCGGCGATCGTAACGGTCTCGTCCGTGCTGAATGAGTCAACGACGATCACTTCGTCGCAGACCTGTTGGATATTTTCTATCACCGCTCGAATATTTTTCGCTTCATTCAGCGTTATGATGGTCCCAGTAATCTTTTTTAGCATGCAAAACTTTAACACAGCACCGCTTGAATGCCGATCACTAAACAAAGGAACGTAAGTCAGTTTTTACCTTTTCAAACTGCTCCGAACGAAGTTCTGGGTCATGGCTTAGCATATAGGGATGCTGCAGTGCTTTATCGCTCACCGCCTTCCAGCGCTTGACTGACGCAAAGAGCGTATCGGCAAAAAAGGTCATCGTCGGGGTGCCCACGGCAGCTGCAAGGTGATAGGTACCAGTTGAAGTGCTGACAAATAGCCTAAATGATGCCAGCAGTTTGGCGAAATCGACCAATCCGCCACGAGAGCTGAAAAAAACGACGTCCAACCCGCGCGCTTTCTGCACCGCCTCCTGTTTCAATATATCCTCATCCGGGCCGAAAGTCATGACCACCTGGATATCGTTACGGTATCGTAGTGCTTTAATCAGCTCGATATACTCATCAAGCGTCCAGTTGGCATCGCTCGATCCTCCGAAACCGGGGTGAAAGGCGACCACCGGCTTACGGATGCCGTACTGTTCGCAAAATCGTCTGTAAGCAGCATCGATCTCTAGTTGAGGAAACTGCAGTAACGGTTGGCGATAAATCATGTCAAGGTCGGGAAAAAGCGTTTTGGCCAGCGCCAGGTTGTATTCAAACTCCGCCATCTCCACTTTGGATCGGCGTTGGGGAATGCGTTCAGTATAAAAAATCTGGGCCAGTTTGGTCGCCGGAGCGATGCGGCGCGGGATGCGGGCAATCCACTGCGCAAGTGCTACACGGGTGTTTGAAAAAAGCGTCAGCGACACATCCGCCTCTACCCGGCGAAGTTTTGCAGCAAACTGCAGCAGCGGTTCGCCCTCGTCCACCACTACCTCATCGATAAAATCGCACGCTTCGGCCAATGCGCGGTTCAGTGGTGCGACACAGGCGACAATGCGATTGTCGGGATTGTGTTTTTTTAGCACATAAAGCGTCGGCAGTGCCGTGATAAAATCACCCAGCTTGTCGGTACGGACAATGAGGATAATCATCTATTTGTACCTGACGTACTTTGATACGGTCCTTATGCTTTTCATAAAAAAATCGGTCGATTCCATCGCATTCCTTATGACCGTATGATCCATATAATTTTATCCTCCGCGCCTTTAGAATAAGATACAATTACATAACATTTTCATTACAATGGCTAACTTCCGTGCTATTCTTACGTAACTATTTTCTTGTTTTTCTGACAACCTGCCTGATCATCGCTATCACCAAATTTATCTTTGTCGCTTTTTATTTCGAGCAGTATGAAGTCTACTCTCCCGATATCCTTTTGTATGCAATCGCCTGGGGATACCGTTTCGATTTCGCACTCGCGGGTATTGTCAGTCTGTTTGTAACACTGTTTGACTTTTCCGCAAAACTATTGCGCTACACATTTGTACTCTCTCTCATGGCTGTTATCGTGCTTCAGCTCTCCGATATCCTCTATTTCGAAGATGCCTCGCGACACATAGGATACGAATTAAAGGATATTCTTGTGGATACTTCAGGGTTGTTCATGACTGCCCTGAGCCAGAACACTCTTTTTACTGTGGTCTCAATGGCACTCCTGCCATTACTATTCTGGCTGCTTTATCATTTCGTGCGGCGAACACTCCACCCTGTCCCCCTTAATCACACCTATCTGCCCAAAAAAGTGCTATTGATTGCACTAAGCATTTTTTTCGTACGCGGGATGTTCGCACACATTCCCCTGAATCCGTGGCAATCGAGCCAGATCGGCGACAACCGTTTGGCCGCAGTTTCGTTAAACGGAAGTTACAATGCACTCTTCTCTTTGTTTACAGCAAGCGGCGATATCAAGATGCCCGCTCTGCCTTCGGTGACCGACACAGAAATATCCAATACAATGGCGTCACTGTATGATGATAACAATGCAACCTACGAATTGACACCCAAACGTCAAAATATTATCCTCTTTTTTCTCGAAAGCTGGAGCGGTTCTTTATTACAACCCTACGGTGCTCCCGTGCAAAGCACACCATTTTTCGACACTGTTTTACAGCAATCACTACATCCGATTGCCGCAATCGCCAATGGCCACAGGACTACAGAAGGGATGTTTGCTGCACTCGTCTCATTTCAGAATCCGCTTGAAAAAACAGTTGCAAAAACCCGTCTTCAGGATTTTGAATACCACTCATTAATCGATATTCTAAACGCGAATGGTTACAGCAGTGCTTTTTTTCAGGGTACGGCCAAAGAGACCAGCGGTACAGGCTCACTGGCTCAAAAGCTTGGATTTAAAAAGAGCTACGGAAAAGAAGATGTGACGACAAGACGCTATGAAACAAACTATTGGGGCATTCATGATCAGGATCTCTATACATTCGCGTTCAATAAGCTCAAACACCTTAAAGAACCATTCGTTCTCGGCATTAACGGCGCTACGACCCATGATGACAAGATCCCGTCGAGCGTCAAAAAAAATAGCTTTTGTCGACGATGAAAAACAGAACAACCGTCTTAATGCTTTGCATTTTTCGGATGCAGCCCTTCGTGAATTCGTCTCCGATGTCAAAGCGAAATTCCCAAATACCCTTTTTGTTTTTTTTGCTGACCACTGCGGTGGCGGGCAAGCAGGCAATTTCAACAATTTTTTGATTCCACTTGCCTTCTACGGCAGCGGAATACAACCGCACACCGTAGACCATTTTGCTTCACAGCGAGATATTGCCCCTACCGTACTCGATCTCGTGCTGGGAGACTATAAAAAACTCGCACCCGATTTCTCGGGAAAATCACTCGCAAGGGATACGCACTTTTTTGCCGATTACTTTCGCAACGGTGTCTTTGGTTGGATTGAAAACAAGAGATTAATCGAATATACTCCGGCAGCAGATGCCACTGCCTGCTTCGATGTCTCTTCGCCACTGCCTGTACCTGTGACATGTACCGCGCCGGAGAAAAGATACAAAGAGCATGCTCTTTCATTTGGGAATATCAGTCAA
Source organism: Sulfuricurvum sp. (assembly GCA_024762585.1). Taxonomy (GTDB): domain Bacteria; phylum Campylobacterota; class Campylobacteria; order Campylobacterales; family Sulfurimonadaceae; genus Thiomicrolovo. The sequence goes on from JANTHE010000007.1 coordinate 16,431, forward strand.
AAGCTTCTTTTTCAGGGGAAAACAGGAAATTTTCATCAATACCGTTTCCACTAAGCTATAATACCCCCAATGAAACCGCCGTTTGCATGGGATGCCTACTCCGACCAGCCATACCAACTCAAAGACCGTACTTTTAAAAAACAGCTGCGCACTGCACAACGCACCTCTTTGCTAAAAACAGCCCTTTTCGGACTCTTCTGGTTGCCGCTCGGTGTACTTTCCATGCCGTTTCTTCGGCAAAAAAACGTTGAGACGGACCATTTTTTCGGACTGCTCGTCGACCCGCTCCGCGAACCCGACAAAACACGTGATGTCATCGAATCGCTCGGCGTCCAGGAACTGCTCATACGCATCAAAATGTGGGAGACTGAATCCCTGGACGCCGTCACGGATTTTCTGCGCAAACTCGAGGGACGCTCTTTTCTCTTCGTGCTGATGCAGGACCGCGAACTCGTCGAGAACGAAACCTTGCGGAAGGTATCGTTTTCACGAATCTTCGCCGCACTCACACCCTTTGGTGCCCGCTTTCAAATCGGTACCACCCCCAACCGCCTCAAGTGGGGGTTTGCGAGCATAGACGAATACCTTGACTTTTTCAAAACTGCGCTGCGGCTTCGCGATGCAAACTATCCGCAGCTAAAGCTGATCGGCCCAGGTGTGATCGATTTCGAATATCCCTACACCGCCCACGCACTGTTCAACCTCAAAGGGGTCCGGTTCGACGCGCTCGCCGCCCTGCTCTACGTGGATCGCCGGGGTGCGCCGGAGAACTCCCAGGCAGGATGCGACCTGCCCTGCAAGATCAATCTGCTTTCTTCACTGTCCATGCTGAGTCCCCGCGCCAAAGGTGATCTATACCTGACCGAGACCAACTGGCCGCTGACGGGTACGGCACCCTACGCCCCCACCAGCGAAAAGGAGTGCGTGGACGAAGAGGCCCATGCCAGCTATCTCGTGCGCTACTACCTGCTCGCTCTTGCAACGCAGCAGGTCCGCACCGTCTACTGGCACCAGCTGGCCGCGCCCGGCTACGGCCTTGTCGATACGCGAAAGGGGTGGCGCGAACGCCCTGCCTACCACGCTTTTAAAACGATTATCCATATGCTGAATAGCGCCCGATACGTCGCCCTTTCCCAAAAACGCGACCGTTTTGAAATGCTGCTGGAAAAGCCCGATGGACTGCTGCGGATTTTCTGGCGAAACGGCGGAAGCGAAACGCAGCACTTTGCACAGTCTCAACAGTTTACCGACAGGGACGGAAACACATTTATAACTGATACCCTAGTCATTTCGGACGCACCGGTTTACCTGCATGAAAAGGAACAATCATGAAAGTGCTGATCCTCCTGCCCAACTGGTTGGGTGACGCCGTGATGGCGACCGCAGCGATCGAATCGCTGTGCGAGCACTATCCTCAGGCACGGTTGACGCTGGTGGGTTCGTTCGTCTCCGTCGAAGCGCTGAAACATCACCCCATGTGCGTAGATACTTATGTGGACAGAACAAAACAGGGCGGAAACAGGCTGCTCAACACCTACCGGTTCGCCAAGACGATCGGCCCGCACGACGCGGCCATCAGTTTCCGAAACCAGCCGCACGCCTCGCTGCTGCTCATGTGGACAGGCTCGCCAAAAACCGTCGCCCGAAAAAGCTGGCATGCCTCGCTGCTGCTCAGCGACGCGGTACCGCTCTCACACGACGAACATTTGGTCCGGCAATACGAACGTCTGGCAGACCGCCTGACGGGGAGCACGATGCAGCCGGGACCGCTGCGGCTTTTTATTCCGCCCAAAACCTACGAACGCCCGACGCTTGGTATCAATCCCGGCGCGACTTACGGCTCGGCCAAGCGGTGGTATCCTGAAAAGTTCGCCGCCGTCGCTGCGCACTTTTCAACGCGCTTCGACATCGTTATTTTCGGAGGGCCGGGTGAAACGGAAATGGCCGACGCCATAGAAAACGACCTAAAAGAAAAAGGCGTAAAAAACTATCAAAACCTGGCGGGAAAAACAACAATTGAGGAGCTCTGCGCCGCTATCGGCGGTCTGTCGATCTTTATCACCAACGACAGCGGTCCAATGCATGTCGCCGCAGCCTACCGCATTCCGACCGTCGCCGTCTTCGGGCCGACACGCCACAAGGAGACGTGCCAGTGGAAAAACCCGAAAAGCGCGATTGTCCGGCACGACATGGAGTGTGCGCCGTGTATGAAACGTGAATGCCCACTGAAACATCATGAATGCATGAAATCGATCGAAGCACATGAAGTCATCGAAGCAGTCGAACATTTAATTCTGCCTCCCCGGAGAGAGAATTTTGAACAATAGCGACGCACTCGGATATGCGACTGAATACATTTATTTGTTTTTTTAGATCATATAGAGTACAGTCTTGTAATACATTTACAGAGGAGACCGGGATGAAAACAGTAATCAGTACTCTACTGGCAGCGATGCTTTCAACCACCCTTTTTTCGGATGAAATTGAGGAGCAGATCAAAGTGGGGTTGGAATCCTATCAGTCCGGTGACAGCAAAACTGCCATTGAGGACCTTAATTACGCCATCGCAAAACTCCAAGAAAAAGTAAATGCCGAGAATGCAAAGCTTCTCCCCGAACCCCTAGAAGGATGGAGCGCAGAGGCAGTAAGTAACGGCAGTGGCGCCATGACGATACTTGGCGGCGGGACACAGATGTCGCGGTCCTACACGCACGGCGCGGAACGTGTCAAAATTTCCATTATGTCCGGCCCGATGATCGGTGCTACGCTGGGTATGATCAACAATCCCATGCTGCTCGGCAACAATCCCGATACGACTGCGTACCGATACAAACGCTACAAGGGCATGAAAAAAATCAATGGAAACTCCACAGAAGTTATGCTCTCCGTTTCCGGACAGATCATGGTTCAGATTGAGGCAAATGGGGTAAAAAACGCAATGAAAGTAATCGAAAACTACTTACACGAGATTGACTTTGCCAAGCTCAAAGAGGCGTTGCTGTAATCTAGAATCCCCACTTTGCTTCTTCTGCATCTGGAAGATATGCGAACAGGCATCAGTGCTGCATTCTATTAAAAACGAAACTTCACCCCGACAAACCACGCTTCATTAAAAATGATGTCCCCATGATCGGTGTCAAAGTCGGTGTCGATCTTGCGATAGCCTCCTGTCAGCGAAGCGAAATCAATAATCTGAATATCGAGTGAGAGGTCGTATTCGAAATAGTTCTTCGCATCGTTCCATGACAGCACCTGCGGCGCATAATAAAGCTGTGCACCGACAATAAACGGTACAGGAAGACCCAATGGCAGATCGTACGCCACATGCACCCCCAGCGGCAAGGCATAATAATCATAATCAGTGATCGAGGTGTGCACAAACTTCGCTCCAAGACCGAGTTTTAACGCACGATGACCAGAAATCCGCTGCTGTACGAAAAAGTGTGCGTCGTACAACTCGTGATCTTTATCGAGATCGCGGTCGTTATGCTGGTGCGAACCGTGCAGATAGCGCCCCCCGAAAAAGAAAAGATCAGGATCGATAGCGGGATTAAACTGCCCCATGTCCAGATTCAGTTGTGCATCCAGATCGTAGTTGTTTAGATTGAGCTCCACTTCATGCATCGCCAGCAGCGTTCCTGCCAGTACCCATAATAAAACCAGCTTTTTCAGCATGTGCTTCCTTCTTGTATTTTGGCAATGGTCGAAGTGGTACTTTTTCCTTCCACAAAATCAACCAGTTGAAGTTCTCCGGAAAACTCGCTTCCGACGACCTTCTTGCCGGCGTAATCCCCGCCTTTGACCAGTACGTCCGGACGCAGCATCTTAATCAGTTCATGCGGAGTATCATCGCTGAATTTCACGACATAATCCACCGATTCCAATGCCGCCAGAATATAGGCGCGGTCATCTTCGCTGTTGACCGGGCGTGACGGCCCTTTGAGCGCGCGCACCGAAGCATCGGAGTTCAGACCGACGATGAGGATATCCCCGAAACTCTTGGCCACCTGCAGGTACTTGACATGCCCGACATGCAAAATATCAAAACAGCCGTTGGTAAATACGATTCGCTTGCCACCTCCACGACAGCGATTCACAATACGCCCGATCTCCTTAAAGCTTTTGATATGCGCATCAGAGCTGCTTTGGTGCAGCATTGCTTCATACTCCTCGATCTCGTCAAGCGTCACCGTCGCGGAGCCGATCTTGCCCACGACAACGCCTGCCGCAAGGTTTGCAAAACGCGCCGCATCATCAATGGAGCGTCCTGAGCTGAGCGCAAAGGCGATGGAAGCAATCACAGTGTCGCCTGCACCCGTGACGTCGTAGACCTCCTGCGCCACTGTCGGGAAACGCCTGAGACCATCGTCGTAGATACCGATACCGTCTTCGGAGAGCGTGATCATGGAGCGGTCAAGCTCGCATTCGTTTTTCAGCCACAGCAATGCCGCTTCCAGGCTTGTATCGTCGGTAATCTCGATGCCCGTCGCCTCGATGGCCTCCTTCTTGTTCGGTGTCAGCAGGTGTGCACCGCGGTATTTCGAGTACTCTTTTCCTTTAGGGTCGACCAGAACTTTTTTTCCGTTGTTGCGCGCAAGTGTGATGATGCCCTGCGCCAATTCCGTCGTCAGCACACCTTTTCCGTAGTCGGAGAGAATGATGATGTCATAGAGGAACAGGTCTTTTTTGACCGCGGCGAGAATCTTTTGCTCAGACGCCTCGGTGATCGCATCTTTGGACTCCCTGTCGTAGCGCAGGATCTGCTGGTTTGAAGCGACGACACGGCTCTTTTTGCTCGTCTTGCGTCCCGCTTGCGTCACCAAGCCTTCAGTCTTGACCCCGATGCTTTTGAGCATCAGGGTCAACTCTTTTCCGTTGGCATCGTCCCCAATGGCGGCAGCGACGCTGACGGTAGCACCGAGGGCGATCAGGTTATTGACAACGTTGCCTGCACCGCCAAGCACCGTTGTTTCATTGGAAACATCCACGACCTGTACCGGGGCTTCCGGCGAAATTCGCTCAGCATTGCCCCAAAGGTAGTGGTCGATCATCAGATCTCCAACGACAAGAATGTTAGGTCGGCAGTTTTTAAGCTGAGGGATCATTCAACCTCTTCTTCAAACAGGCGTTTGATCTCAGGAAGGTATGCTTTAATGCCCTCTTCAAGCTCGAATCGGGATTTATAGCCCAGCCCGCGCATGGTTGAGCCGATATCGGCTTCGGTATGAAACTGGTAGCGCCCGACGAACGGATTGGGAATATACTCACACGGCGTGTGGATAGCGAGCTGATCTTGCAGAATATCGACAATGGACTGGAACGAACGTGCCTTGCCCGTGCCGACATTGTAGATACCGTTCTCTTTGGGATGCATCGCCAGAATATTTGCCTGGACGACATCTTCTATATAAATAAAGTCACGCAGAATTTCGTCTGAACCCTCGAACAGCTTCGGATTCTTACCGGATAAAATCTGATGGCCGAACTGCACCACCATCGATGATGTTTTATTTTTAAAATATTCGCGAGGGCCATACACATTAAAGTAGCGCAGACCGACAATACCGATCTTCTCTTTTTGTATATAGTCTCGGCTGAGATGGTCCATCATCAGCTTGGAAAAACCATAGACATTCTGTGGTGCTTCGCGTCCTACCGTCTGCGGTGAAGGCGCGTTGCCGTACGTCGCACCCGACGAGGCGTAGATCATGTTCGCACCCTGCCGCACCGCCATGTCCAGCAGATCCTTATAGGCATTCAGATTGGTTCGGATCATCAGGTCCTGCTCGAGCGCCGTCGTATCGGAGATGGCCGCTTCATGGAAGATGTAATCAAAATCATAGTCGCGCTCCAGCTTGGCCAGCAGCGCTTTGTCGTTGATGTCGCCGCTGATCACTTCGCCGCTGAACCCGATCAGGTTCTTGAAGTGGCCAAAACTCTTGAGATTTCCGTTGCTCAGCGTCTCACCGCTGCGGAAACTGTCGAGCACGACCACATGCGCATCGGGATGATTCTCCTGAAAATAAAAGGCAAGATTTGCACCTATAAACCCGGCTCCTCCGGTGATCAGAATCGTTTTGCCTTTAAGATCGTCATCGATATAACGCATACACTCTCCTTGACTCTATAGTGAATATGAGATTTTATCATCATAAACGTAACACCCTGATAAGCCAATGGGAACTTAAGCCACCATTATGGCAATTATTATGAAGGTTTAAGATAGCGGCTACTATAATTACTCCGAAATCTAACTTTTAATGGAGAAAACGATGAAAAAAATCGCTCTTACTCTGCTTGTTGCAAGCGTTTCACTGATGGCGGCTGACGGTGCAGCTCTTTACAAAAAATGTGCGGCTTGCCACGGTGCAAAAGCTGAGAAAAAAGCCCTTGGCAAATCAGAAGTTATCGATACGTGGGATGCGGCAAAAATCGAAGAGGCGCTCAATGGCTACAAAGCCGGCACTCGTAATGTTCACGGCATGGGCGCGCTGATGAAAGGTCAGGTTGCATCTTACTCCGAAGCAGACATCAAAGCTGTTTCTGCTTATATCGCAGGCCTGAAGTAATATCGGCCACCTGCTTCGCTTCGGCGAAGTCTTCTCACTATTTAATTTTTAACACAAATTAATTTCTCTTCCTATACAATCTGACCATATCTCATCTGTTATTGGAACCTATAATTATGCCTCTAAAAAAACTGCAGCTTCCCGAGGATTCTTCAAGTACAAAAAAAGTACTCATCTATCTGTTTACAGCCTATTTTTTCGCAGTGGCAACCCGCGCAGCGCTCTATTTCCAAACCGCTGACATTTCCGCATTTTGGCTAAACGGACAGCCACTGCCCATCTGGTCGCCGGATGCCGGGCTCTATGGCTACTATGCCAAACAGATACTCGGCGGTCATACCTATCCCTTTGTCTCGGAGTATATGCCAGGGTATGTGATAGCGGGAGTTGTGAAGCTAAGCGGCTTCTCGATAGATTCTATAATGTTCTGGCTTCCGGCCGTGCTCTCTTCACTGATCGTTTTACCGGTTCTGATGGCTGCGCACGCTTACCGGCAGGATACATTGGGATTGATTGCGGCACTCTTGGCCGCAACCAGCGCCAACTTTTATACTCGCTCGCACCTTGGCTACATGGATACGGATGTCTTGAATGTATTTTTCCCCTGGATGGCGATCGCTTACTGGATTTACGCATTAAAACACAACAGTATATTTTATGCCGTCCTTGCGGCGATCATGCTCGGGCTGTTCAGACTGTGGTACCACTCTTCCGATGCCATCATATTCGGCCTCTTTTTCGGCCTTTTGGTTACAGGGATACTTTTTTTCAGAAAACAGAATGTCGCCTACCAGACCATCATCCTCGCTGCACCGATGCTTTTGCCAATTCCCTTCTGGGCCTCTTTGTCATCCGTCATCGCAACGGGATTCTTGTTTGGATTTCTTGAAAAACGCCTAGCGATCACTCCAAAGCATTACCTCTTTTTACTTCTGGCTGCAGCCGTTGCCATCCCGTTCATCATCAACCTAACAAGCTATATCGAACGGGCGCAGGACTATTTTTCGAAATCCGACATGCTGGCCATCGCCACATCACATGGCGTTTTTCATTTCCAGGACTCCCTCTCAAGCGTCATCGAAGCCAAAGGAGCGCCAATCTGGCAGGTTTCGCCTGTCTTCAAAGGTCTCCTCGCCTATATATTCCCGGCCATCATAGGCTTCTTTCTGCTCGCTGCGGCCTACAGAGCGTTTGCCATTGCTGCTGTCCTCTTGATTCTGGGGTTTCTGAGTCCGATCGTCGGTATCCGCTTCACCATTTATGCCACTCCGGCGCTGGCACTCGGTTTTGCCTATCTGCTCATTTTGCTGATGCATCATTTCTTTATTCAGCAGCGTATCAGGCAGCTGTTCACGGCTGCTGTATCCATGGCGGCACTATTACTGATGGGGATGAATATTGCGCTCTTCAATCCCCACCTGCAGCCATTTTATTTTCATAAAAACGAGGTCAAAGCACTCGAGGATTTTTCCATGCAAGCCGACAACAATGATCTGATATTGAGCTGGTGGGATTACGGATGGCCCATCTGGTACTATACCGGTAAAAACATCACCCTGGTCGACAACGGGCTTAATCACAGCGATACGTTTTATGTCGGCAATATGCTGCTCTCTTCCAATCCCACCTTTGTCGCGCACAGTGCGGCGTATGCCAGAAAAATAAGAAACAGCGGTGTCAAAGAGGTGATTCCCTACATCGCCCGGCACGGCGATGTCTTTGAACAGTTCAAGCTCCTCTCCAACCCCCAAAACTCTGTCGAAGCCCCTGGAAACAGTTATATTCTGCTGCATCGAGATATGCTTGCGGTATTGCCCACGATCGCTGCCACCGCCGACAGAGACCCTCGCAGCGGAAATCCGACAAGGCATCGGCAGTTCTATCTGTCTGAGCTTCAAAAACCCTATGATGGAAAAGATCCGATTCTCCACGGTGACACATTCACCCTTGACCTTCGCAGTGGTATCATCACCGGAAGCAATGGCGCAAGCTCCCGCGTTTCCGGCGTAGCGGTCTCTGAAAATGGCAAATTAACAGCAGCGCAGCGTTTCGACGCCAATGCACCGATGTACCTCATCATTTATAACCGAACAAAGGCACTGTATATGGATAAAAGTGTCTTTAACAGCTTTTTGATTCAGGCACTGGTGTTGGGAGTTTACAACAAAACGTATTTTGAACCGGTAGCAGAAACAGGGATTATGAAGTTATTCAAAGTCCGATAATTCCTATTGTGCGCCCCGACGTGTCATCAAGACCTCGAATGTCTTAATGAAAATAATGAAGTCCAGCCACAACGACCAGTTCTGAATATACCAGACATCAAGTTCCACCCGTTCGGCAAAGGTCAGGTTATTGCGCCCCTTAATCTGCCAAAACCCGGTAATACCCGGATGTACGTGCAAAATAGTTTCTGCTGCTTCGTCCAGCTTCATCCGCTCCTCAACCATATAGGGGCGCGGCCCAATTAGACTCATTTCGCCTTTGATGATGTTAAAGATCTGCGGCAGTTCATCCAGTGAAAATTTTCGCAGCCATTTTCCGGCACGGGTAATGCGCGGATCACTTCGGTATTTATGATAAAGACGGTAATATTCCCTCTCTTCGGGGTGCTTTTTGAGATAGTCATCGAGCAAGTGCTGATTATCCGTGTGCATCGTTCGAAATTTGTAGCATTCGAATATCTTGCCCTCTTTGCCGAGTCGCTTCTGACGAAACAGTACCGGGCCGCGACTGCCCATTTTAATCCAGAGTGCTATCAAAGCGTACAGGAGAATGAAAAATGGAAAAATTGCCAACACTGCCGTGATTTCCGCCACTTTTTTCATCACTATATTTTTTGTTCTAAAAAGCTGATTCTGGATGTTTATCATGCTGATCTGCCCAATTCGAAGATCAATAATCTCTGCATTGGCGAAACTGAGATGGTGCAGGTAAGGGATGACAACGACGTCGCTGAAACGCTTTTTATATTTGGCAATCAAGCCTTCAAGCTCTTCGACCGGCATCCCCCGCGTTGCGATAAAGACGATTCCTTCTTTGTCCGCATCGAGCGTCGGCACATATCCAAGATAGCGGTTGAGCCGTAACTGATTTTTCAGATATTCGACCTGCTCTTTTTGCCCAATGATCAACGCTGATTTTCGCCAGACACCCATGTCAAAGAGCATTTTCTTCGCTATCACCCGGCCAAGTGGAAGCAGCCATGCCGCATTGAACAGCATCAGTACAATCATCGCCCGTGAATAAAGTTCGGAGCTTTTCGTTAAAAAAACAATTGCGGCGATAAAGACAAACAGGTAAAAAAGCCCCTGAAATATCTTTCGGGTCTCTTCCCAGAAGTCATTGCGGCGCGTATAGAGCCCCAAACTGTAAAAGATCAGCAACAGCAGACCAAACAGCAGCCCTGAAAACAGAAAACGAATCCATTGTCCGTCATAATCGCTGAAATAGGGGAAACGGTCAAGCCAAAGCCGTACACCGTGAGACAGCATGACGGCAAAGAACAACGACAGTAAATCTGTGGCAAGCAAGACAGCAACGGAGACGATTCGATGACGGTGATGCATTCAGTCCCAGTATTTTTGGATGTATTATAACGATTCAACCCAAAGAGAAAGCCTATTCGCCGAACTCATGCACGCGCGATACACCTCTCCTGAACAAAAGAGAAAAACTCTTCCCTAAAGCGTTCCCTTTTGTAATTTTCAGCGTTTTCGGCAATCTTACAGGCATCAAAGCTCAATGTTTCGAATCGCGTAACCGCCTTGACGATGGAGACATTGTCCTGTGTCGAAAAATGCACGCCGCTCACTCCATCGACAACAGTCTCTGCCGTACCACCGTCATCGAGCGCAATCACCGGAGTTCCGCATGCCTGTGCTTCGACCGGGACAATTCCGAAATCCTCCACAGCCGCATAGACAAACGCCTTTGCCCGCTGCATATAGTCCACAAGCACCTCATCATTCTGATAACCCAGCACTTCGACATTCGGACCGGCGATTTTTTTGATATCAGGGAGTTCCTCCCCTGCCCCAATAACGACCAGGCGCTTTTGCGGCATGGCATTAAACGCTTCAACGATGAGCCGGCTCTTTTTGTACGGAACCAACCGCGACGCCGTCAGGTAAAAATCCTCTTTTTCGCTATGCAGTCTGAATGCTGAGGTATCTACAGGCGGGTAGATTACGGCAGCGTCACGGCCATAAATACGCCCTATGCGTTCACGGACAAATCGGGAATTTGCCACAAACGCATCTACCCGACCTTGTGTCGCCAAATCCCAACGGCGGATATATTCCAGCGTCTTGCGCACCAGGAATTTTTTAGGCTGCCTTAGATGGCCCGTATATTCGTCAAAAAGATCCCAGGCATAACGAATAGGTGTATGGCAGTAGCAGATATGCCTTTGAGACTTATTTGTCCGTACACCTTTTGCCACGGCCCAGGAGCTGCTTATAACCAGATCGTACCCGGAGACGTCGATGGATTCAATGGCTTTGGGAAACAGCGGAAGGTAGTTTCTAAAATATTTTTTCGCTAACGGGAGTTTTTGCAAGAACGTTGTCCTGGGAACTCTGTCTCCCAGCAAGGCCTGACGGTCCTGACTGCCCATGACATCGATCAAGGTAAATATATCAGCCTCCGGGAAGATCTCAAAAAGCTCCCTAAGTACTTTCTCCGCTCCAGTATAGGTATCTAGCCAGTCGTGGACAATTGCTACTTTCAAGATTCCAACACCTTTTCAAAGAGATTCAAATGAGCTTTGGCTGATTTCTCCCAGGAAAACCCGGCTGCGCGCGTGAGCCCCTTTTCTCTCATTTGGGCCTGCAACAGCCTGTTTTGCAGCACTATTCGGATCTTCTCGGCGATGTCGTCTACATTATAGGGATCGCAATAAATTGCAGCATCACCACACACTTCCGGCATAGAAGAGACGTTAGAAGTGATTACCGGCGTCCCGCACGCCATAGCTTCAAGTGGTGGGAGACCAAAACCTTCATAGAACGAAGGAAAAACAAAGCAGGACGCCTCATTATATTCACGGATCAGCGCTTCATCATCCAAGCCCTTTTTAAAAACAATATTTTTGTTCGCAGCCGCGCGTTCCAATACTTTCTCACTCTTTTCAGAAAGCGAAAAATTACCAAAAAAATTACCAACGATCACCAGGGTATAGTGTTGCGCCTCCGGCAATCTTTCAAATGCCTCGATCACTCCTGTCACATTCTTGCGTTCATTGATGGAGCCGACATACAGTATCTGTTTTCGCTTCTGAATTTTAGGCAGAACCCTGTACTTTTCATGGATTCCAAGCGGAATGACTGTTAGTTTTTCCTCGGCTTCCGGATAAAAACGGATGATTTCCTTTTTTGAGGCTTCCGATATGGTAATGATTCGATCGGCCCGATCGATGTTTTTCGGCACAAGCAAGCTGTAATAGATTCTGAACATCGGTGAAAAACTCTGCGGAAATCGTTTGAATGCTACATCGTGCAGGGTGAGCACCAGTCTGGTATTTGCAGGCAAATAGAGCGGAGCAATGTTCGCCGGGCAAAAAAGAAGATCGCTTTTTCTTCCCTTCAGGGGTAAAATCGTATGCTCCCACACTTGCTGTAGATAATGCTGCGTGCTGATGGGTTTCAGTAATTCAAAATGCCGCTGCAATTGCCCATAGATGGATTCGGCATAATGTTCAACGCCGGTACGAGCACTATGGCGCAATACCCTGCCATCAAATGCCAATTGCATCCCATACACCTCCAGACACTTCTACTTCCTTTAATTTATTTTATCTACATAGAACTTCTAAATGCTAGAGGTGCCCTGCGCTCACAAAAAGTTCTACTCAATATCTTCATAAATCTGCAGTACACTATTGATATAGCGATGCGTGTAAGCGCCATACCTGGGATTCACCTCAAAGACCTTGATATCTCTCGCTATCGCTTTATAATTTTCCACCCACGACACTCCCCAACCCCTTGAGATAGCCTTTAAACTCTTCAAAATCTTTTTTCAAAAGTGATGCCAGCATCATACCTCCGCAGGTCCAAAAAAAAGACACATATCTGTAAACAGGTTTTTTCAGATAGGGAAGCAGCCGCCAATGGTTCACGATCTTCATCGTTGCGACAGATTCGACCCTGTCTCTTGAAACATCGGTCTGAAAATGCCTGACTTTCAATGCAGGATCAGCATACAGCCTGCCTGACTTCTGCGCAAATAGTGAAATAAAGATATCCTCACCCAGACTGTAATTTGAAAAAAAATCGACATCCGGCAGGCCGGAAAGCGCCTCCGTTCTAAATGACATATTACACCCGTTTAGATACTCGGTGACAAAAGAGTCGCGTTCATCGTTCCAGCGATACATAGAAGCGTTCAATCCTGTTATGGACAGCCTTCCTGCTACGCCTGAATTGTACAAAAAAAGGCGTGTATACAACTCTCTTGTCAAAGAATAGTGCGGCAATAATACATCGACGCCACCGACCCCGGCAATCAAACTGTTCTGTCGGTACATGAAGAGCAGTCGCTTCAGATATCCGGATTCCAGAACAATATCATCGTCCAAAAAAAGCAGCACCTCTCCTCTGGCTGATGCAACGGCTTTGCGCCGAGATGCATAAAGTCCGGGAATCTCTTTTCTGACACACCGGAAGTCTGCTTTTTTCAAAAAACGTTTCGTTTCATCCAGATACTCGGACGACAATGCGCCATCGTCAACCAGCAGCACCTCAAACGGTTCGCTAATATCCTCTTGCTGCCTTGCAATCGATTGCAGGCATTTTCGCAGGTCTGCTTCACGGTTTCGCGTACAGATAGCGATGGTCAAAAATGGATTATCATGGCAAGTCATTATTTATCCGCTTGGCTATGGCCGCACTCTGTTCTTCAAGCACCGAGTGGTAAACACACTTTCTTTGTGACATCACAGCATTGATTTTATGATTAAAAGCTGAATTCATCTGATTTGATTCAATCAACACCACGGTAACGTTTTCAGCCCACTTTAACGCTTCGAGATACTCTGCCGCCTCATCCCCCAGTGTAAATACCAGTACATCGGTTTTGGATACGGCCATAACATCTTTGAGAAAAAACGGCCAGCTGTAATGCACTCGGCTGGCATCGCCAGCAGCATAACCGGCATAGATGTCTATCTTTTTGCCAAATTCCACCGCATCTCTATTGAAAAGATCATGAAAGTGCAGTGCCTTATCTGGCGCAATCAGCTCAGCGGCATCAATTCGGACCTGCTTATCTTCCGCGCAGACAACAACCACGCTTACCGGTAAACGGGCGATCACGCACTCCGAGCTGGAGCATTTGTGTGCGAGCTGTTTCCAGCGATGCTGTTCATAATCTTGCCGTTCACCAATTTGCTGCGCAAGCGCGCTTTTCAATGTGCCGGCATGCTGTTTCAGAAAATGCGCAAAGGCTTCGCGGTCCATGACCGCAATGCGCGACAGTTCGTTTTTAAGCGCAACGGCATACGGAGAAATTTTTCTTGCAAAAAACAAAAAATCCTTTTTGAGGAGCAGTTCGGGGAGATGGTCGTTGCAAAAAATTCTAGGCGAACCTTTTCGATTAAACGCATAGCTGAGCAGCAACTTGTCCGAACGCTCATTTTCAGCAACAAGATGCCTGACGAGAGTTTGAAAAAACGATTCGTCCGGAACCCACGTCCGACAATAAAACTGCTCCGTTTCGGGATGCTCTTGCAAAAACGAAAGCAGTCTCGAGACCGTCGAAGCACGCAGGCACCACCACTGAGAGCCAATGGAGGGCTTCAGTCCCGCAGGCAACGTTCGGCGGATTCCGATTCTTTTCTGAAATCGAAGGGATTGACTGAAGAGTACCGGTGTTTTGGCCCAATTTAAAAAATGGTATTGCTCCCAGCGTTCTTGCTGAATGCCATCTACGATCCATCGTGTTTTTTCAGCGTCGACTGCCTCGATAAAGTCAAAATCACTGTTTTTCAGATACGCTTCAAGCAGCTGTATCGGCTTGATCGGCATACAGCTGCCCGAGAGTAGAAAATAGTGCGTATAACCGGCAGGGGACGCTACCGCCATTTTCAAACAGCGCAGCGTTCCTTCTACAATCGACCACTCTCCCCACTCTACCCTGAGCCGCTCTGCGAAAAAAATCGACCCCGCAGCAGTGTCCAGACCCCATGTATGCACTGCCTCCTGCAGCGATACCTGCTGCTTACTGTCATAATGGATAAAAACATCATTTCCGCTATTGCACAATGCACTCAGCAGCGGCCGAAGCATTTCTGGAGGCTCATGGGCCAGCAGCAAGAACGCGATTTTGATGCTCACAGCCACTCACCCCGGTTCAGCAATCCCGATGCCTCGAGAGTATGCCATGACGCATAACGAATCGATACCGAAGCATCATGCAGATCCGTCTGTGCTTTTAGTGTGGCATGGTACTGTTTATATTCCGCAGAATCACCCCAGTGCTGCTGCGCCTGCATCTCCTCCTCGATCTTTTCCATCAACGTATGCAAGAACTTGAAATGCAGCAGTGCGCCTGTAGTGTGCTGTGCAGCATACTTGGTATTTAACTGTCTTGGAAACGCCACATGCGTGGAAGATGCGTATACATAGTGTCGCTGCCACTTGACCAGCGGTACCTTATTGAGTGCCGGTGCCGCTTCGGGCGTATTTTGGTTAAACACGCGCATCCGAACGCCGCCCTGAATAAACTGGTTCTTATAGCGCTCCCCATACTCTACTCTATAGCCATACCCATCATAATACGGACAAAGCTTCAGCGGATCACCCCCTTGCGAATAGACGACTTTTTCCAGTGGCCTGTCGGCGTACATATCGACCAGCAGCGTACACAGCGAGGACTGATCGACCGATTCCAGATACTGCGTCAGTTCCGGCAGCGTTCTGTGCTCCATATACGGATACACCAGGAACTCATCAGGGTCGCACACCAGGCACCAGTGTCCGGTTCCGATGCGCCGCAACAGCCAATTGAGCCAGTGCATTCCAAATGCAGCGGCTTTATAGCTTCCTTCTGTATAGAAGATGGTCACATCCTCATGCGCATTCAAAGCTTCTGCCATTCCGTCGTCGGAGCCATTGTCTACGAACACAAAATGGTTGACGCCCAGCTGCCGGTAATATGCCAGGAAATAGGGCAGGCGAACGGTTTCATTTTTCATGGTCGCAAACAGCAAGATATCGCCGGTATTGATCTTCTCCAGATGGTTCTGAACACATTTCAGTTCTCTTGCCTTGAAATGTTTGACGATGTGCAGGCGCAGATATTCAAAGAGAATTCTCATGCTTCGGTAGCGACAGCCCAGCTGCCTTTTAAGCCATATCATGCCAAACCGGCCTTCTTAAGCAGTTCTGGAATATAACGCTCGCGAACAGCCTTTTTTTCAGGAAACCGGGGAGCTCGTTGACGTATTTCAGCATCCAGAAACAGCTCAGATCGTCCAAAATAGTGCTGTGCCACCAAACGGTTGGAGCGTGCAAACCGTTTGGCAATCTTTTCCGCCTGTGCATCGGTCAGTATGATCTTGGACCGATCATCTCCGGGTAACTGCATCTGCTTCAATGCAGAGATAAGCTTCCATCGCTCTTTGGGATCCCGATCGATGAGATCAAGATGACGCAACACTCCGATCTGCATCGACGTCAATGAGGCATTGGCCTCTTTAGCTTTATTAAGCCGATACACATCAATGCCGGCAAAAGCAAAAAAATCCTCACTGGAATCAGTAATCCCCTTAGCTTCCACGGTTTTCACACGTATGTATTCGCGGGGAACGACCCGCTCGATTCTGCGAAGCAGTTTGTAGTAATCCATCCAGTAAAATCGCCACGATTTTTTTAAGAAATTTTCCACAGAAACAGAAGAGAATCGACGATCCCATGGCCATTTTATGTGCTGGTTGTACCACGACTCGAGCCATTCCGTCTGCCGCCGCAGATACAGCACGACTTCAACATCAAACTCCTTTTGCAGTTCTCGTAAAAAAGCAAAACGCTTCAACGTACAGAAGTCCTCGGCAGACAGAATAACCGTATGGGTTTCATCCGTATCTACCTTCTTGATCTCTTCACGCAGCATTTTGGCACTTAGGCTACGTCTTTTCAGACGGCCCGGAAGCGCAATATGTGCATCCTCGCCAAAAAGTCTTGGATAGAGAACACCCTGCTCCAGCAGTGAAGCCCGATTTTTCTTGAGTGTTTCCTGTATCGCTGTAGTACCGGTTCTGTGAACGCCCATATGTACGATCAGCCTTTTACGCATATCACACCTGCTGCTGCTCTCTAAAAATCTTCAATAGCCGCCCAAAGCCCTTGAGCTTTTCGATTGGGTGACGCTTCAAAGGCAGTTTGTCCAGATACCGCAGCTGACTCATCAGCGCTTCGGAACAGCGGACACGCTTGTGGATATGTGCACAAAAACCCGACTGCTGCGCATTTTTAAATGCTATCAGCTCCTCTTTCGAAAAGCGCTGCAGGTAGTCATCGATAAAAGCAAATGTTTCGCAGCTCCAGTACTTCCAGCTGTACTCGGCCATATGTTTGACGGTTTTTGAATCCCCATGCATCTCAAATACACCCAAAACATCATCGATTCGAACCAGGTTATATTGAGCAGCCGCCGCCAGCAAAAACTCCAGATCCATCGCCAGATCGTTTGAAGCATTGAAAGGCGTGGTTTCTTGCAGGGTTCTTCGGTAAAAGTACTGCACAGGATTAATGGGAAAACTGGAGCTGTAGCGATTTCCGCCGTGATGCTCCCACTCTTTCCAGTGCCAAAGCATCTGCCGCAGCTGAATCTGCGGGGTGATGATCATCGCCTCCCCTTCTGGAGGGTGGACCTCCACTGCCCCCACGACCATATCCGCACCCTCGGAAAAGCCGTCAATCACTGCCTTAAAGGCTCCGGGAAGAAAATAGTCATCTGCATTCAGATAGACGACTACGTCACCTGTACAGAGCGAAAAACCTTTGTTCATTGCATCTGACTGCCCCTCGTCTTTTTCGCTGATCCATTTGAGGTGTGCATGCTGCTTTAGAATGTCAACGGTCCCATCATCCGAAAGGCCATCTACAATAATGTGTTCAAAATGATCATACTTTTGGTCAAGTACACTTCGTATGGCTCTTTCTATAAATATTGCGCTGTTCAGCGCAGGCGTGATCACGGAAATTTTCATATAGGCCAGTGTTTAATGATTTATATACTGCATTTTATCCTATATCACTTCAAACCCTGCCACGCCAGCGATGTCAAGACCATGTGGCATCATCATAAAATGCCCGAGATACTTTTTGGGTACCCTCCCGAACTTCGCTGATCTCTTTCGCACTCAAAATAGTACGGTAGCTGAAAATATTTTCTGCAGAGTTTCGATAGAGCTGATGGACTTCTTCCGGGTCTCTCTTTTTTGCGTTGGTTTCCTTAGTCGTTTCCAGAATGTACTCTTGCACGGCTGAAGTATACGGGATATTGAAATAAGAAAAAATCTTCCTGAACTCATCTAGGGGATTCAAAGAGAGATCTTCATGTCTGACCAGCAAAATGTCCGGATAGTTTTTTTTATACTCCAACGCATTCGAATAGATCAGATTCCACAGCAGTATCCCCTGCTGAACAATATCCTGCTTTTCATTTGCATACAGTGCAAGGCTCTTTTCAAAAGGGCCCAGCCGGGTTTTCATCAGACGCTTCTGCCCCAGAAAATGGTTAAAGTCGTGCTGCCAGTTCTGTCGTTTCAAACTCCCGACAAAGGCGGCAGGATGGCGTACTGAAATCAATACATGTGCATCCAAATGACGTATATAACTGTCAATCGAAAAAAATGAGAGCGGATCTTTAACGAGCATCCGTTTGCGTGTTAGCGATGATTTTAACTTGTGAAGCTTCAGCTGCCATATCAGTTTTTTATTGGTTTCGATATCTTCAAACCAATACTGTACACCGTGTAATCTGTGACGGGAGTGCTCAAGGTTCAATGGCTCATCAAGATAACGAAAAACATTCGAACAATTCAGAACATTTCCTATCCACGTGGTGCCGGAACGGTGCGCGCCGGTAATAAGCAAAGGGTTCATAACGTTTAGACTTCTTATTATAATATAACTTATTGTATTATTTTTAAACAGTACACCCGACTATTCCTGGTGTTTATTTCAACTGCACAGCCATTTCATCAAACTTTAATACAATACGAATGATAACCAAGGAGAACTACAATTATGTACCGTAACT